>DASTHN010000069.1:0-90031 GCA_035718185.1 Actinomycetota bacterium | reverse complement strand
CGCGTTCCTGGAGTACTGGGAGCGCTACGCGGAGACGTGGGAGTTCCAGGCGCTGCTCCGGGCCCGATCCGTGGCGGGCGACGAGACGCTCGGCCGCCGGTTCCGCTCGTTCGCTGAGGACTTCGCGTACCCGGAGTACCTGCCGCGCGAGCGCGCGGCGGAGGTCGTCCGGATGCGCCAGCGTATCGAGCGCGAGCGCGTCCACCCGGTCGAGGCCGGGACGTTCCATTTCAAGCTCGGGCACGGGTCCCTCGTGGATGTGCAGTTCGCCGTGGAGCTGTCGTTGATGGCCCACGGCGGGGCACATCCGCAGGTACGCCGCCGACGCACCCTCGACGCGATCGAGGCGCTCGCGTCGGCCAGGCTCATGGAGGACGCCTCGGCGCACGCGCTGGGGGAGGCCTTCGTGTTCCTGTCCGGCGTCAAGAACGCGCTCGAGATGGACCGCCGCGTCCACGCGGAGGCGCTCCCGCCATCGCCCGAGGAGCAGGTGTCCCTCGCCCGTCGTCTGGGGTACGAGGAGTACCCGCGTCAGTCGTTGATCGACGACTACCTGCGGATCACCCGCCGGGCGCGCCGGGCGATGCTCCGCGTGTTCCGAGACGCGCAGGGCTAGAGCGATCGAGGAGGTCCGTCCATGCTGAAGGAGTTCAAGGAGTTCGTCTCGCGCGGGAACCTGGTGGACCTGGCGGTCGCGTTCATCATGGGGGTCGCGTTCACCGCCGTCGTCACCGCGTTCACGGACGTGGTCCTGGGCACGATCAGCTTCGTCGTCGGCGGCGAGGTGTCGTTCGAACAGCTCGGCGTCCATCGCGACGGCGAGATCGTGATCCCGTACGGTGCGTTCCTGACCGCGCTCGTCAACCTGCTGCTGGTCGCGCTCGCGCTCTTCTTCGTCGTGAAGGCCTACAACCGCTTCTCCAGACGTAGGGACGAGACGCCGTCGACGAGGCCATGCCCGTTCTGCACGACGACGATCTCGCGGGACGCGACCCGCTGCCCCGGCTGCACGAGCCAGGTGGAGCCCGCGCCGGCGTAGACCGGGTCAGAGTCGGTCGATCGCGCGGGGCTCCATCCGTGGCCCGAACGCCGGTGGCCGGATGTCGGCCGCCTCGAGGAGCAGCTGCACGCGTCCCCGGTGGGGTCGGTAGGGCTCGAGCAGTTCCAGCATCCGCTCGTCGGTCCCGCGCGGCTCGCGCGCGAGCGCCCACGCCACGACGTTCGGCACGTGGAAGTCGCCCAGCGAGACCGCGTCGGCGTCGCCGAGCGAGACGCGAGCGACCTCGGCCACGCTCCACGGCCCGATCCCGGGCAGGGATCCGAGCCGCTCCTTCGCCCGCTCGAGCGGGAGGTCGACCGCAGCGTCCAGCCACGCCGCCCGGGCGCCGATCTCCCGCAGGGCCCGGGCGCGTCGGCGCTCGATACCGAAGGGGTGGAACCGCTCGTACGGCATGTCCGCCAGGCGGGAGGCGTCGGGGGGCAGGACCAGGTCCTCGGGCCCGGGCGCGGCTTCTCCGAGCGCAGTCGCCATGCGCCGATACGCGCGGCGCGCTTCGGCTCCGGTGACCTTCTGCTCGAGGACGACGGGGATCAGGCGCTCGGTGATCAGGCCGGTCGAGGGGATCCTCAGGCCGGCGAACCGCCGGTGTAGCTCGCGCACGAGACCGGCCGCCGGTGCGAAGTCCGTCGGGTCGTCGAGCGCGCCGACCCACGCCGGCGCGTGCGCGAGCATCCACGCGGCACCCGGCCCCCACGCCTCGGCTCGGACGCCGCCGTCGGCCTCGGCGAGCCGGACCGTGACCGGGCCATCCGGCGTGCGCGAGGCGCGCAAGACCTCGCCGCGAGCGATGCGCATCGTCGGGTCCCCCGCCCCCCGCCGGAGCGGGCCGAGCGTGAGCGCCAGGTCGATGCGCGCTGGCGAGGGCACGAACCGCGATGGCATGCTCGGCAGGCTACCCGGCAACCGGAGGGGGATCGATGGGCAGGAGGCTGGTCGCATCGGGCTCACCGTTCGAGCCGGTCATCGGGTTCTCAAGGGCGGTGGTCGACGGTCACCACGTCGCGGTCGCCGGCACGGCACCGGTGATGCCCGGCGGGGAGGAGCCGCCGTCGGATGCGTACGGGCAGGCCCGGCGGTGCCTGGAGATCGTCCGCTCGGCGCTCGAGGAGGCTGGCGCGGGTCCGGAGCACGTGATCCGCACGCGGACGTACCTCGTCCGGGCCGAGGATTGGGAGGAGGTCGGCCGCGCGCATGGCGAGGTGTTCGGCGACGTGCGTCCCGCGAGCACGATGGTCGTCGTGAGCGGGTTCCTCGATCCCCGGTGGCTGGTCGAGATGGAGGCGGACGCGATCGTCCCCGACGAACGGTGATCCCGGTCGTCGGGGACGCCGCCCGGCTCAGATGTCGAAGTACAGCGCGAACTCGTGCGGGTGGGGCCTCAGCCGGACCTGGTCGAGCTCGTGCAGGCGCTTGTACTCGAGCCACGTGTCGATGACGTCCTGCGTGAACACGCCGCCCTCGAGCAGCCACTGGTGATCGCCCTCGAGGTTGTCGAGCACCTCCTCGAGCGAGCCCGGCACCTGCTTCACGAGCGCCTTCTCCTCCGGCGGAAGGTCGTACAGGTCCTTGTCCATAGGCTCCGGCGGCTCGATCTTGTTCTTGATGCCGTCCAGCCCGGCCATGAGCATCGCGGCGAACGCGATGTACGGGTTGCAGGTCGGGTCGGGCGTGCGGAACTCGAGGCGCTTGGCGGCCGGGCTCTTGTAGAACATCGGGATCCGGATGCAGGCGCTCCGGTTCCGCTGTGAGTAGACGAGGTTGATCGGTGCCTCGTACCCGGGGACCAGTCGCCGGTACGAGTTCGTGGTCGGGTTGGTGAACGCGAGCAGCGCCGGTGCGTGCGTGAGGAGCCCGCCGATGTACCAGCGCGCGGTATCGCTGATCCCCGCGTAGCCGACCTCGTCCCAGAACAGGTTCTCGCCCTCGCTCCACAGGCTCTGGTGGGTGTGCATGCCCGAGCCGTTGTCCATGAAGATCGGCTTCGGCATGAACGTCACGGTCTTGCCGGCGCGCCACGCGGTGTTCTTGACCACGTACTTGTACTTCATGACGTTGTCCGCGGTCGCGAGCAGCGTGCTGTAGCGCATGTCGATCTCGGCCTGGCCGGCCGTCCCGACCTCGTGGTGGTGGACCTCGATGTCGATGCCCACCTTCTGCAGGTTCAGGACCATCTCGCTCCGCAGGTCCTGGTAGTGGTCCATCGGCGGGAGGGGGAAGTAGCCCTCCTTGTACCGCGGCTTGTACCCGCGGTTCGGCTCGCCGCCCAGCTCGCGGTCGCGGCCCGAGTTCCACACGCCCTCGATCGCGTCGAGGTGGTAGTAGCCCTCGTACTGGTTCTGGTCGAAGCGGACCGAGTCGAAGATGTAGAACTCGGCCTCCGGCCCCCAGTAGGACGTGTCGGCGATGCCGGTCTGCTTCAGGTAGAGCTCGGCCTTCCGCGCGATGTACCGCGGGTCACGCGTGTACATCTCGCCGGTCACCGGGTCCTTCACGAAGCAGTGGAGGTTCAGTGTGGGGTGCGCCGTGAACGGGTCCAGGTACGCGGTGGAGGCGTCCGGGACCAGGAGCATGTCGGACTCCTGGATCTCCTGGAACCCGCGGATCGACGATCCGTCGAACCCGAGGCCGTCCTCGAAGCTGTCCTCGGTGAGCTCGGCCGTCGGGACCGAGAAGTGCTGCATGAGCCCCGGCAGGTCCGAGAACCGCAGGTCGACGATCGCGACCCCCTCGGTCTTCGCCATGGCCAGGACGTCCTTGGGCGTGGTCACCCGGCGTCTCCCCCTTCCGTCGCTCGGATCGCATCAGGGTAGGGGCAGTCCGGCACGCCGAGGTTTCCGCCGCGTTAACTCTTCGTAACGTCGGCCGGTCCGTCTGCAGCGTGGTTCGCGGCGAGGGGATCCTCCACCGATACCTTCGGGCCGACGAGGAGGCGAGCCCTCACAGGGTGGGACTGCGGTAGGGTTCCGCGGGCCCAGGATGGAAGGCGGCGCCATGCACGACATCGAGCGCGAAGTGAAGAGGGTGCTCCGGTTGGCGAAGGGTCAGCGGAGGGCGCACCTGGCCAACATGATGTCCGTAGCCATCGTGCATCTCGCGGCCCTCGAACGTGCCGGGGTCGATCCGGATGACCTCCTGAACGTGCTGAAGAAGGGGCTCCTGGAGCAGTTCCCCGAGTGGGAGGCCTATCTGCTCGACGCCAAGCGCCTCATCGGTCGGATCGGTGTGTGACCGGGGAAGCGACTCGCTGGTGCTCGCACGGCCTCGCGACAGCCGTTCGACGGGGCGTCGCCAGCGGTCGAGACGTCGTTAGACCCCCTGAGGTGGACGCCGACTCCGGGTCGCGTTCTCCAACATGCTGAATGCCTCCGCGAGTTCCTTCACGGCCGAAGCCGCCGGTGTCGCCTCTTCCAGGACCTTCACCATACGATCGAGGATCGCATCCTCCGCGGCCTTCAGTTTCGCGTCGTCGTAGTTCCCCATCTCGTTCCACCGCCTTCCCATCGTTTCCACGGACGAGTATCCGACGACAGCCGGGATGGTCAAGGTGAGCTTCCGGCGTCAACGCCATCCGCAGATCCAGGAACCGGCCGACCGGTCCAGCTCGGGGAGTGGTACGGTGGCTTCCTCCTCGGACAACGTCCAAGGCTCGCGTCGCGACCGAGCGGTGTACTCCACACCTCCCGCTCGCCTCACGGCTCACGCACGGCGATGCTGGGAAGGCGCTCATGGCGCGGCGGAATGGCCGGTTCGACGTTCCCTATGGCAAGAAGAGCCCGCTTCGATCGGCGTCCGGTCGTGTCTGCGATCGGCCAGGATGTTCGACGGTCCTCTCGACCTACAACAGCTCTACGAGCTGCTGGACGCACGACACGACCCTGGTCAAGAACTTCCCGACGAAGTGAAACTGCCAGGCGCTCGCAGGAAGGACGGACGCCTCGGTACCGTGCTCGAGGACGTCGAGCGCTGAGACTCGACGACGCCGGGGGACAAGTCCCTCTGGTGGTCTGGGCGTGCCGCTGTCGGGCCTGTTTGCAGATCGACGGTCTCGACCTCACGTTCGTCTTCCATGCAGGTCCGCTCGTGATCCGATCCATCGCGGGCCGGCAGGAGCTCGTAGGGCCCGAGGTCGTCATGGCGCACCGACCGCTCAAGACCCGAGCTGCCGACCTCGCGGGCCACGGCGCCTTAGCGCTCATACCGCCGTGCGACGGCTCGCTTCGATGTGCCGACCGAAGACACCCTCCCGCTCATCGAGACCTACGGGCACACCCGCCGGTCCACGCCCGCGTTCATCCGCTCCGCGAGCGTGACGAGACACGCGGCCGCGCATGCCGCGCGATGGTCAGGTCCTACTCGCCGAGGATCCAGGCCTTCTCGTCGACCCTGCTGTCCCGGTACGTCACGAAGACGGCGACGCCGCGGTAGCGGGGGCAGATGTCGTACGCGCGCTCCTCGCGGTGCGGGCCGAGGTGGATCACCTCTCCCCGGGTGTCGAAGATCCGGTGGACGCGCGCCTTCCGCATCCCGATCTCGACGCGGCGGAACTCGGGGCGGCTGACGCAGCCGCCGGCCGCGGAGACGGTGATCGGAGCGGAACCAGCGAGCAGCGCGACCAGGCCGCCAACAGCGAGGATCTTCCGGACCCACGTCCCGCGCATCCTAGGCCTCCTCTCGAACGAGCCGGCTCGTGGGCAGCGTACGCCCGGAGCGGACCGACGGCGAGCGGAAGCGGCTACGAGGGGACGGGACCGATCGGCACGGGCTCCCAGTCTCGGACCGCTTCAGCGACCTTGACGAGGAGCGCAGCGCCGCCGGCCACCCGGACGAGCCGCCCGATGGGGGTCTTGAAGAAGGGGTGCTGTACCACGAGCGGCGCGCTGACGATCAGGAGCTGCGCCGCGAGGGCCCGCACCCGGCGCCCGGTCGGCGTCGCGAGCCAGACCTCGGCTTCGTCGATGCCACGATCGAGTGCGCGCTCGGCCTCGCCGAACCAGCGGCGGAGCTCGCGCCTCGACGGAAGGATCGGTCGCCTCATCGCCCCGACGATACCCTCGCGGGACGGTGGCTACGCCTCCGCGGCGCGGTAGCCGACGCCGCGGACGGTCTCCACCAGGCTCTCGTGCTCGGGGCCGAGCTTGGCGCGGAGGCGGCGGACATGGACGTCCACGGTCCGCGTGCCGCCGTAGAAGTCGTACCCCCAGACCTCGCGCAGGAGCGTCGGGCGGGTGAACACGCGTCCCGGACGCTCGGCGAGGAAGCGCAGGAGCTCGAACTCCTTGTACGTGAGGTCGAGCGTCCGGCCCGCCAACGTCACCGCGAACGAGTCGACGTCAAGGACGAGGGGGCCGAGGCGCACGACGGCGTCGGTCGAGCCGCCCGCCCGGCGCCGGAGCATCGCGAGGCGGAGGCGGATCTCGGGCTCTGGGGCCCCCGGGTACAGCAGGTCGTCGGCGAGTGCCTCCCAGGGGAACCGCTCCAGGTCTCGGCGCTCGACCACCACCACCGTAGGGACCGCCGGGTCCCGGTCCCGGACGGCGCGGAGCACGGCGTGGCCCTGCCCGGGGTTGTCGGCGGCGTCGACGAGGAGGACCTCGGGTCGAAGGGCGAGGACCTCGGGCACCGCGGCGACCGAGAGCTCCTCGGTCTTCAGGTCGAGCGCCAGGGCGCCGAGGGCGGGGAGCGCCTCGTCGGGGCGCCGGTCCGAGAGCAACACGAGGAGGGCCATGGGATCGCTCCAGGGTACCGGGTCGGCACCCGCGCCGGTACCCTTGACCTGGGATGACGATACGCGTGCGGTTGTTCGCCGCGCTCCGAGACGAGGCGGGCGCCTCGGTGGTCGAGGCCGAGGGCCGGACCGCGGGCGAGCTGGCCGACGCCCTGGGGCGACGGTTCGGCGAGCGCTTCGCGTCGATCGCCGCCGTCGGCTCGCTTGTCGTGAACGGCGAGCGCGCCCGGCGCGACACGCCGGTCGTGGCGGGGGACGAGGTCGCCCTGCTCCCGCCGGTGTCGGGCGGCTGACCTACGCAGGGACGCGGAGCGCGCGTTCGTCGGCATCCTGCGATACTCGGTCGCACGTCCATGCGCTTCCGCGACGTCCTCCTCATCGTCAACCCGGTCGCCCGGACCGTCTCCAAGCCGACCCTGGCCGTGATCGAGAAGGCGCTGTCGGCCGACTTCCGCCTGGAGGTGTCCGAGACCAAACAGCGGGGCCACGCGAGCGAGCTCGGCGCCCAGGCCGTGGCGGACGGCGTCGACCTGGTGATCGTCTTCTCGGGCGACGGCACGATCAACGAGGTCGTGAACTCGCTCGCGGGGACCGAGACGGCGCTCGGGGCGCTCCCCGGCGGGGCGACGAACATCCTCGTTCGAGCGCTCGACCTGCCGCTCGATCCGGTCGAGGCCACGGGGGTGCTCATCGCGAAGGCGCTCGACGACGCGAGCTTCCGGCTCCACCTGGGTCGGGCCGACGGCCGCTACTTCGCGGTGAACTGCGGGGCGGGGGTGGACGCCGCCGCGATGCGTCGCCTGGACGCGAAGTTCCCGAAGACGAAGTCGACGTTCGATCGCGCCGCGTTCCGCGCGGTCGCCCGCGAGCTCCTGATCGGCTACGCGGGTCGGCGCCCCGATCTCGGCGTGCAGGTCGACGACCGGGAGGTCGTCCCCTCGCTCTCGGTCATGGTGGGCAGGACCGATCCGTACACCTACTACCGGGAGCGGGGCATCCGGATGACGCCGGAGGCGTCTCTCGACGGCGGCCTCGACGTCCTCTCGGTCCGCAAGCTGAACCGGCGGAGCGTGCCTCGGATCGCGTGGCAGGTGTTCGGCTCGGCGCGGCACGTCCACGGGCGGGACATCGACTACTGGCACGACGCGAGCCGCGTCGTCGTCACCTCCGAGACGCCGTTCCCCGTCCAGGTGGACGGCGATGTCCTCCGCGATCGCACGCGTCTGGAGGTCACGCTCGCGCGGGACGCGCTCTGGGTGGTGGCCTAGGAGGTCTCGCCGGACGAGAGGTCCACGACCTCGGTCCGGGCTTCCCGCTGGTGGATCCCGCACTCCCATCTGGACAGCCCCGCCCAGCGACCGGCGCGCTCGGGCTCGCCGTCGAAGCGCATCCGCGTGCACGGCGCGCAGCCGATCGATGCGTACCCGAGGTCGTACAACGGATTGTGCGGGAGGTCGTTCTCCTTCAGGTACGTCCAGGTGTCGCGGCGCGTCCAGTTGGCCACCGGGTTGATCTTCAGCATCGATCGGCCGGGCTCCAGCTCGTAGCGGTCCAGGATCGGCGCCGTCGCTCTCGTGGGCGAGGAATCCCGGCGGAACGCCGTGACCCACGCGTCGAGCTTCTGCAGGGCCTCGAGCATCGGGCGCACCTTGTTGATGTCGCAGCAGAGCCCCGGGTCGCGCTCGTACAGGCGCTCGCCGAAGGTCGCCTCCTGTTGCTCGACCGTGAACGCGCCGACGAGGTCCGTGGTCGTGAGCCCCAGGCGCTCGGCGAGCTGCTCCTTGAACGCGAGGGTCTCCGCGAAGTGGAACCCGGTCTCGAGGAACAGGACCTCGATGTCGGGGCGCAGGAGCGAGGCCATGTGCATCACGCACGTGCCCTCGGCCTGGAAGGCGGACGCGACCGCGATGCGCTCGATGCCGGAGTCCTCCAGCGCCCAGCGCACGATCTCCTGAGGCGTGGCGGTCTCGAGCCGCGCGTTCAGCGTGCGGAGCTCGGGATCGGAGATGAGGGTGTGCATGGGGAAAGCCCCTTCGACGAGGTCCCCGCAGCATACCGCGGGTGCGCGGAGCGCGTTCTCGACCCTCCTGCATCGGTATCCTGGGTCGGACCCCACCGGGCCATCCCCCGGCGAAACCCGACGGAAGGACTCGAGGCATGACCACGAACGACACCATCGCGCCCCACGGCGGGACGCTCGTGAACCTGCTGGCCGAGGGCGCGGAGGCCGAGGCGCTCATCCAGCGCGCGGCGAACCTGCCGAAGATCGTCGTCAACCCGCGCGAGCTCTCGGACCTGGAGCTGCTGACGGTCGGGGCGCTCTCGCCGCTCACCGGCTTCCAGGGCGAGCGCGACCACCGCTCGATCCTGGAGACGATGCACCTGGAGGACGGGCTGCCGTGGTCGATCCCCGTCACCCTGTCGCTCGACGAGGAGGAGGTGAAGCGGATCGGCGGCGCAGAGGCCGTGGCCTTGCTCCCCGAGGAGGGGGCCGACCCCATCGCGGTCATCGAGGTGACCGAGGTCTTCAAGCGCGATCGCCAGAAGGAGGCGCTCGGCGTGTTCCGGACCGAGGACCTCGATCACCCGGGCGTGAAGGCGCTCCACGAGGCGGGCGATTTCTGCGTGGCCGGTCCGGTGCGAGCGATCCGGCTGCCCGAGCACGACGACTTCCTGGAGTACCGGCTGACCCCCGCTCAGACACGTGCCGCGTTCCGCGAGCGCGGCTGGCGGACCGTGGTGGGGTTCCAGACCCGCAACCCGATCCACCGCGCGCACGAGTACATCCAGAAATGCGCCCTCGAGATCGTCGACGGGCTGCTCGTCCACCCGCTCATGGGCGCGACGAAGGGCGACGACGTCCCGGCCGACGTCCGCATGGAGTGTTACGAGGCGCTGTTCGCGGGCTACTACCCCAAGGACCGGGCGATGATCACCGTCTTCCCGGCCGCGATGCGCTACGCGGGTCCCCGCGAGGCGATCTGGCACGCGATCTGCCGGAAGAACTACGGGTGCACGCACTTCATCGTCGGTCGCGACCATGCTGGCGTCGGGACCTACTACGGCACGTACGACGCCCAGGCGATCTTCGAGGAGTTCGAGCCGGGGGAGCTCGGCATCACGCCCCTGAGGTTCGAGCACTCGTTCTGGTGCAACGCGTGCGAGGGCATGGCGAGCCCGAAGACCTGCCCGCACGGCGAGGAGACGCGCGTGTCCCTCTCCGGCACGCGGGTGCGAGAGATGCTCCGCACAGGGGAGCGGCCGCCGATCGAGTTCTCCCGGCCCGAGGTCGCGGACATCCTGATCGCGGCGATGAAGGAGTAGCGCGGGGCCGAGGCCGCGCAGGACGTTTGCCCAGGTCGAGGGGGCTCTGGTAGCCTCCCGAACGGCCTGTGACGCGGCGCCGGACGACCGAAGGAGGCCGAACGACCGCTTCCAGGAGGCCCCGCACGTCTTCCCTCGCCCTGGCCCTGGTGGCCGGGCTCCTCGTCGTCGGCTCGGCCCTGACGCTGCCCGCCGCCGCCGGGACCAAGGAGCAGCTCGAGGCGGCCAAGCGCGACCTGGCGCGGATCCAGGACCAGCTCGCCGCGGCGACATCCGAGTGGCAGGCCGCCGAGCGCGACCTGGAGCTCACGCGGCACGACGTCGAGGTCACGAAGGACCGCATCGCGCGGCTGCAGGAGAGCGTGGATCGGATCGAGCGACGCCTCGAGCGCCGCGCCGTGTTCGCGTTCCAGGCCGGGGCCGGCAGCACGATCGACCTGCTGCTGTCGTCGGAGTCGTTCGCCGATTTGTCGGCCCGTCTCGAGTTCCTCGGCAGCATGACCCAGTCGGACTCGGACCTCATCGTCGAGCGGGACGTGGCGCAGGAGGAGCTCCTCCGCGAGCGTGACGAGCTGCTCCGGCTCGAGACCCGCCAGCAGGAGCAGGCGGCCGAGCTCGAGTCGGCGAGAGCGAGGATCCAGGACGCGTTCTCCCGGATCGACGACCTTGTCGCGCGCCTGACCGAGAAGTACCGGTCCGAGCAGAAGCAGCTGCAGGTCCTCGGGCAGAGCCCGGACCCGAACTCGCCGATCCAGGTCTGCCCGGTGGCGGGCCCGAACTCGTTCGTGGACTCGTTCGGCTGGCCGCGTGTCGGGCACACGCATCAGGGCATCGACCTGATCTCGCCCGCCGGCACGCCGGTCGTGGCGGCCCACCCGGGGACGGTCTCGCACAGCTCGAGCTCCTCGGGGGGCATCCAGGCCTACGTCCGGGCCCCGAGCGGCACCTACACGTTCTACGCGCACCTCTCCGGGTACAGCAGCGCGTCCGGGAGCGTTGGCGCCGGCACCGTCATCGGGTACGTCGGGAGCACGGGCAACGCCGGGTCGACGAACCACCTGCACTTCGAGTACCACCCCGGCGGCGGCGCCGCGATCAACCCGTACCAGATGCTCCTCGCGGTCTGCTGACACGCCCGACCTCTCGCAGCGCGATACGATGCGCCCGACCCTCTCGGTCCGAAGGAGACCGCGTGAGCGATCAGGGCAATCGTCGCATCGACCACATCCGCCAGCCCGGGTTCGTCGAGGGCATGGAGGACCTCCCACTCGAGGAGTTGCGCCGGCGCCGGGACGAGTGTCTGGCCGAGCGCGAGTACCTGTCGTTCCTCCGTCGCCTCCTCCAGGGCCGCGCCGAGATCCTGGGCGCCGAGCTCCAGCGCCGCGACGGGATGGCGGAGGGGTCGCTCGTCGAGAGCATGGCGACGATCCTCGGCGGTGAGGTGCAGGGCCCGGCGCGCGGCGAGGCCGTGAAGGTCGGACTGCCCGAGGACGAGATGCTCCTGGCGCGCCGCCGGGTCGAGCGTCTGGTCTCCGACGTCGCGATCTCCGATCCGGCGCAGCTCGACGACGAGCGACTCGCAGAGGTCGCCGACCTCCTCGTCCGAGAGGAGCAGGAGGTCTCTCAGTCTCGCGCCGAGGTCATCGAGATCCTGGACCGGCTGCAGGACGAGCTGAAGCGCCGGTACCGGGAGGACCCCTCCCTGGCGCTGACGTAGGGCCATCGCCCGGCGGGGGCAGCCGCGGGCCCGTCCGCCCCACACCCTCGGTCCGACGGGGGATGCGCGAGGCGGAGGGCATCTTGAGCCGGGATGTCCATGGAACCGTCGGGTGGCTCACGTAGGCTTTCCCGCGGAGCGTTCTCGACCCGAAGGTGGCAGCGATGCACGGACCCGACCTCGGCCTGGCGACCGGGACCCCGACGGACCCCGAGCTCCCCGCGGTGCATGAACAGCTGATCGTCTTCGCCAGAGAGCTGGGCGAGCTCTACCGGCTCGAGCGGGCCCGGAGCGCGGAGCTCGAACGGGTCCTCGCCAGTCTTCAGGAGACCTATCTCGCGACGATGAAGAGCCTCGCGCAGGTGATCGAGGCGAAGGACGCCACGACCCGCGGACATCTGGACCGGACGCAGGCCTACGGCCTCTCGCTCGCGGAGCGGGTCGATCCGGAGCTGGTCACCGAGGAGCTGGGGTACGGGTTCTTCCTCCACGACATCGGCAAGGTCGGCATCCCCGAGCAGATCCTGTGCAAGCGCGGCCCGCTCTCGGCGGCGGAGTGGGAGATCATGCGCACCCACCCGCTCGTCGGGGTCCAGATCGTCGCCCCCATCGCGTTCCTGCAGGGGGCGGTCGAGCTCGTCCGCCATCACCACGAGCGGTTCGACGGCGACGGGTACCCCGACGGTCTCCGCGGTGAGCAGATCCCACTCGCCGCCCGGGTGTTCTCGGTCGCGGACTCGTTCGACGCGATGACGAGCGATCGGCCGTACCGCGGCGCCATGGGCGTCGAGCGCGCCCTGGCCGAGATCCAGGGCGGGGCCGGCTCGCAGTTCGACCCCGAGGTCGTCCGCGTGTTCGTGCAGATGATCCGCGAGGACCCGCCCGAGCTCGCGGCGGACGACGAGGAGCGCTCCGTCCGGGCGGGGTGATCCCAACCCACCGCTCGCATCGCCGCGTGCCGCGTGCGCGCCCGCACCGATAGTCTCGTCGCCGTGCCGAGGGCCGAGCCGATCGTCCGGGTGGTCCGTTCCGGGCTCGAGGAGTCCGTGCACCTCGGCCACGTGGCGGTGGCGGACGCCGAGGGTCGCCTCGTGGCCCGGCTCGGCGACCCGTTCCACCCCGTCTTCCTCCGGTCGGCGACGAAGCCCCTGCAGGCCGCCGTGTCGCTGTCGCTGTTCGACGAGGATCTCCCGGACCGCCTGGTCGCGGCGCTCTGCGGATCGCACAACGGGGAGCCCGTGCACGTGGCGGCGGCTCGTGCGGTCCTGCATCGCGGGGGGCTGGGCGTCTCGGCGCTCAGGTGCCCGCCGGCGTTACCGCTCGACCGCGGCGCGATGCTCGCGGCAGGCCGACCGCGCCGGATCTTCCACAACTGCTCGGCCAAGCACGCCGGGATGGCGGTCGCGAGTGCGCTCGGCGGGCTGGACATCCGGACGTACCCGCGGCCGTCGCACCGGCTCCAGCGCAGGGTCCTGCGTGCCGTGCGCCGCGGCACCGGGGTCGAGCGGCCCCGGATCGGCGTGGACGGATGCGGGGTGCCCGTCCACGGTGTGCCGCTCGCTGCGGCGGCGACCCTGTACGCGCGTCTCCTCGCGCCCGAGCGCTTCGGCCGGCTCGGACGGCCGGTCGAGCGGGCCGTCGACGCGATGCGCGCCGAGCCGTACCTGGTTGCGGGGCGCGGACGGATCGACACGGCAGTGATGGAGCAGGTCCCCGGGTTGGTCGTGAAGGTCGGCGCCGAGGCGCTCCACTGCGCCGCGGTCCCCGCGCTCGGGCTCGGGGTCGCGGTGAAGGTGGCCGATGGCGGCGAGCGCGCGAGCGGTCCGGCCCTGATCCACGCGCTCTGGCGGCTCGGCGCGATCGACGACGCGCAGCTCGAACGGCTCGGCCGGCACGCGCGACGTCCGGTCACTGGCGGCGGTCGCCCCGTGGGTGAGGTCGTGGCGGCGTTCTCCCTGCGGCCCCGCTGAGGACGCCGGGCCGTCGTTCACCGAGGCTTTCGTACCATTCGTGCCGTGGTAACGAACCCCGACGGCTCGAGCGCGAACGGTCCGCGTCCCCGCGTGGCCGTCGTGAGCCTGCACACCTCCCCGCTCGACCAGCCGGGCACCGGTGACTCGGGCGGCATGAACGTGTACGTGCGAGCCGCGGCCGAGCAGCTCGCGCGCCGCGGGATCGACGTCGACGTGTTCACGCGCCGTCGCGCGCCCGAGGTCGCCGAGATCGAGGAGCTGGCGCCGGGGGCGCAGGTGGTCCACGTGAACGCCGGACCACGGGCGCCGATCCCGAAGGAGGAGCTCGCGCCGTACGTCCCCGAGTTCCTCGAGGGCGTCCTGCGGCGATGCGGCGCGGTGGGAGGCTACGACCTCGTCCACACCCACTACTGGCTCTCGGGTCTGATCGGGACGCGGGCCGGGGACGCGTGGGGGGTTCCGCTCGTGTCGTCGTTCCACACCCTCGGGAAGGTGAAGAACTACTCGCTCGCGCGCGGGGAGCGCCCCGAGATGCGGGAGCGCCTGGCCGGCGAGGGAGCGGTGGTCGCGCGCGCCGACCGGATCATGGCCGGGACGCCGACCGAGGCGGCCCAGCTGGTCGGTCTGTACGGCGCGGACCCCGAGCGGGTCCGGCTCGTGCCGCCGGGGGTCGATCACGCCGTGTTCTTCCCGCGCTCGCGGCCCGCCGCCGCGAGCCAGCTGCACATGGCCGACGTCCGCCTGCTGCTGTTCGTCGGCCGCCTCCAGCCCCACAAGGGACCCGACATCGCGGTCCAGGCCCTGGCCGAGGCGCTCGCGCGGGACCCCGAGGGCACGGCCGACGTCGTGCTCGCGATCGTCGGCGGACCGAGCGGCACCGGCGGCGCCGAGATCGCCAGGCTCATGGACCTGGCCGGGGCACTCGGGGTGGAGGAGCGCGTGATGCTGTTCCCGCCCCAGCCGCAGGTCCGACTCGCCGACTTCTACTCGGCAGCAGAGGTCGTCCTCATGCCGTCGCGCTCGGAGTCGTTCGGGCTGGTCGCGCTCGAGGCCCAGGCCTGCGGCACGCCCGTGATCGCCGCGGCGGTCGGCGGCCTGCGGTACGTCGTGGATGACGGCGTGACCGGCTACCTCGTCGAGGGACACGACCCCGCCGACCATGCCGAGCGCATCCTCCAGGTCCTGCGCGACCGCGCGGGCGCTCGCCGGCTGGGCGAGGCCGGCGTCGCGCACTCGCAACGGTTCTCGTGGGATGCGACCGCCGAGGAGATCCTGGCCGTGTACAGGGAGCTCCTGGACGGAGGTCCGTCGGGGCACCCGGCTCGGATCGCGAACCGGGTCGTCCCGGCGTAACATCTGCAGTGCAAGGGGCTCGGGGCGATGCACGCTGGTGTTCACGACGCGGACATGTTCTTGTCACTCTTTATCCCGGGCCCGCTACCTGCGCATTCATGCCTCTACCTGCGGGTTCGTCGGGTTGACCCCCCAGTGTCCCGCGGATACATTCCGTATCGCTCCGAGCAGCCGGAGCGGCTGAGTCAGGGAACCGAAGCGGGGACCCCTGGGAAAGCCGTAAGGCCGACTGGGCGCACCTGGTCGTACGGTTGGGAAGGCCAACTAGCTGTGCGGGCGG
This sequence comes from Actinomycetota bacterium, assembly GCA_035718185.1. Taxonomy (GTDB): domain Bacteria; phylum Actinomycetota; class UBA4738; order UBA4738; family HRBIN12; genus HRBIN12. The sequence continues at coordinate 74,599 of DASTHN010000069.1, read as the reverse complement.
GGAGGCTCGGAAGGCCCCAAAGCCCAACGAAAGGGTCTACCGCCAGGAAACCAAGACAGCTGCCTGAGGTTGCTCGGAGCACCTGAGCCCGAGGGGCTGAGGGTGATCGGAGGCTTCGGCCCCCGGTGAGCCCGAGGTCCCTCGGGTTCTTCCTTGCCAGGCCCGCTCCTCGGCCTTGCCGCTCCGGGCCTTGCCCCACTCCGCCTCGGCGATCGTCCCCGTCATCGGCGCTTGTTCCACCGCCGCGAGAGCCGGTACGGTTCCGGGACGTGACCACCGCGGACGATCACCACACGAAGCGCGACCTCATCGTCGAGGTGGCGATGCGCCACTTCGCCGAGCACGGGTACCGCGGCGCTCGAGTCGAGGACATCGCCGCCGAGGTGGGTGTGGCCAAGGGCACGGTGTTCCTCCACTTCGGGAACAAGGAGGGTCTGTTCCTCGCCGCGTACGAGCGGGCCGTCCGGGAGCTGCCGTCGTGGCTGGAGGCCCCGGCCGAGGTCGTCGAGCAGGGCTTCTGGGCGGTGCTGGACTACTGGATCGAGGAGACCGAGGAGTTCCTCGACGAGGCCTGGATCCCCAACCGGGTCGCGATGATCGGGCGCTACGACACGGGGCTCGGACTCCGCCGGCCGATCGACCGGTTCATGCGGTCCGAGGACCCGTACGGCACGCTCGAGCTCGTGGAGTTCGGCGTCCGACGCGGCGAGGTCCGTGACGACGTGGACGTCGAGATGATCTCCTCCATGCTCGACTGGCTCGCCGAGCGCTTCCAGGACGTGCTCGGCAGTGAGGAGCTCGACCCGGGTCTGGTGCACCGCAAGCCGTTCCGTGCGGACCGTCGCGAGGAACGGATCCGTGAATTCATCGAGGTGCTGCGTTCCGGGATCGCCGCCCGCTGACCCGTCCCCGGCCGGGCGAACGACCCGGCCGGGTCGCGCCCTCCCTGTTACGGTCCAATCGTGAACGGCCCGCTCCTGCGTGGACCCGTCCTGCGGCTGACCGAGGCCGGCTGGTTCCGGCGCCTCGTCACCGGACGTCTCGGCCGCCCGGTGGTCGCCCGGTTCGTGGCCGGTGAGCATCTCGACGACGCGGTCCGGGCGGCGAAGGCGCTCGACGGTCAGAAGATCTCGACGATCCTGGATCACCTGGGCGAGAACGTCACCGCTCCGGAGCACGCGGTCGAAGCGGTGGGGGCGTACGTTCGCGCGCTCGACCGGATCCGCGTGGAGCCGTTCCTGGACCTCACCGTCTCGGTCAAGCTCACCCAGCTCGGGCTGGACTTCTCCCACGAGCTGTGCGTGGCGAACATGGAGCGCGTGCTCGAGGCCGCGGCCGAGATCGGAACCCTCGTGATGATCGACATGGAGTCGAGCGCGTACGTGGACCGGACGCTCCGGGTGTTCCGTGAGCTGCGTGAGCGCCACGATCGCGTGGGCGTGGCGCTCCAGACGTGCCTGCGGCGGACCGGGCGCGACGTCGACGAGCTGCCCGATGGCTCCGTGATCCGGATCGTGAAGGGCGCGTACCTGGAGCCGCCCGAGGTCGCCTTCGCGACCCGTCGCGAGGTCGACACGACGTTCGCGCAGCTCACCGCGACGCTGCTGGCGCGCGGGCACGTGGTCCACGTCGCGACGCACGATCCGGCGCTCCTCGACGGCACGGTCTCGTTCGTCGAGCGGCGAGCCATCCCCTGGACCCGGGTCGAGTTCCAGATGCTGTACGGGATCCGCCGCGATCTGCAGAACCGCCTGGCGAACGAGGGCTACCCCGTCCGGGTGTACGTGCCGTATGGCACGGAGTGGTACCCGTACCTGACTCGACGGATGGCCGAGCGCCCTGCGAACATGTGGTTCTTCGCCTCGAACCTGGTGAGGTTCGGGCGCTGACGCTGACGGCACACACGGGGGGACCAGGCGGATGACCGGACGCAAGGTGGCGTTCCTCGGCGCTGGGCGGATGGGCGAGGCGCTCGTCTCGGGGTTGATCCGCTCGGGCGGCCGGAGCGCCGACGAGATCATGGTGACGTGCAGGCGGGACGAGCGCGCGGCGGAGCTGAAGGACCGGTACGGCGTGGCCGCCAGCCTCTCGAACCCCGAGGCGGTCGACTGGGCCGAGACGCTCGTCCTGATCGTGAAGCCGCAGGACATGGAGGCGCTGCTCGCCCAGATCGCAGGCTCGGTCCACCCGGGGCAGACCGTGATCAGCTTCGCGGCCGGCATCCGGACGTCGTTCGTGGAGCGGCACCTGCCCGCGGGGATCCCCGTCGTCCGCGTGATGTCGAACGTCGCGGTGCTCGTCGACGAGGCGATGTCTGTCGTCTCGGCCGGCTCGCACGCGGAGGAGCAGCATCTCCAGCTGGCCGAGGAGCTGCTCGGATACGTCGGCAGGGTGATCCGGCTGAAGGAGACCCATCAGGACGCGATCACGGCCACGAGCGGCTCGGGTCCCGCGTACTTCTTCCTGCTCGCCGAGGCGATGATCGAGGCGTGTATCCTGCTCGGCCTGTCCCGGGACGTCGCGACCGAGCTCATCATCCAGACGATGCTCGGCTCGGCGAAGATGCTGCGGGACACGGGCCAGCACCCCGTCGAGCTGCGCGAGATGGTGACCTCGCCCGGCGGAACGACGATCGCCGCGATCAGGCACCTGGAGGAGGCCGGTGTTCGTGCCGCCTTCCTGAACGCGATCGACGCCGCCCGGCACCGGAGCGCCGAGCTCGCGCAGGGCGGCGAGGACGAGGAGCGCGAGTAGGGGACGACGAGGAGGACCGAGCGGATGGGACGAGGTGACCGGGCGCGGGTGCGATGGGCGCACGACCGCGAGCGCAAGAAGAAGCAGGCCGACAAGCGGAAGGCGGAGCAGCGCGCCGCCGAGCGGAAGGCGGCGGCGAAGAAGTAACCGCCGGTGGCGGGGATCAGGGGCCGGGGATCGCCCTCGGCCCCGGCGCATCGGGGCGACCCAGGCGGACCCGGAGCACGCCGATGCCCTCGGCCTCGACCTCGACCTCGGCACCGGGCCACAGCCGCTGGTCGAAGCGCTCCAACTCGAACGGCCCTGAGGCGAACGCCTCGCCCGCCGCGAGCCGCTCCTGCCGCGAGGCCGCGGCGACGTCGGCGAGGAGCGTCCGCGCCGTCCCGTTCAGGTTGCCCTTCGCCCATTCCTTTCCGTCCACGCGGACGGTCACGTACGTGGTCTGCGGGTCCAGCTCGTCCGGAGTGACCACGCAGGGGCCGAGCGCGAGCGGCGAGCCGTTCGTGCTGGGCGCCGGGTCGCCGGTGCCGGCGTGCGTGAGGAAGTCCCCGACGAGCGTGTAGCCGAAGACCACGCTCGGGACGTCTTCGCGGACGACCGGGTCGCCGATCGGACGGCGCAGGATCGCGGCGATCTTCGGACGGAACTCGAGCCACCCGGCGTCGGGGGGCCAGGCGAGGTCCTCGTCGGGGCCGGCGACCGGCCTGGCGCCCTCGTCCGCGTCCGCCGACCGGAGCGCCGTGGGGAGCAGCGGAGCGAGCAGGCGCGCGTGCTCGACCAGGGCCAGGTCGGCGTCCTTGCGCTCGAGGGCGGCGCGGGCGACGTCGAAGACGGTGCCTCCGTTGCTCACGACCAGGCGTTCCATCGTGGTCGGGTACGCCGGGTGCCCGACAAGGTCGGGCAGGTCCACGACCCGATCCTCGAGGAGCGCCCCCAGTCGCCGGTGCCCCCTCCGGTCGTAGGTCACGAGCCTCAAGGGAACCCGATGGTACGCCCGGGGGACCCCCGAATCTCGATATCCGCGGGCGATCCGCTGGCGGCGGGGACCGGTGCGGTCGATGCGTCCCGCATGCCGGACCCCGCGAGGTCCGCGCCCGACCGCTGGTGTCCGGCTAGGGTGAGCGGATGATCGATGCCGTCCTGCTCGGAGCGGTCGCACAGTCCTCGCTGATCCTGAGCGGCCTCGTCGTGTACGGGGTGCACGTTCCCACGAAGGTCATCGGTGCGCTCGCCGGGTTCGGGGCGGGCGCCCTCGTGGCCGCGATCGCGTTCGACCTGATCCCCGAGAGCGAGACGCTGGGTCACGGGGAGCTCGCCCTGTGGCTCCTGCTCGGCGCCGCGGTGTTCGTCGTGAGCGATCGCATCGTGGAGACGCGTTTCGACGGTGGCGAGGGCTCCGGGCCGGCGCCCCTGGGCATCGTGGTCGGTTCCGTCGTCGACGGCGTGCCCGAGTCCGCCATCTTCGGCATCCAGATCGCGTCCGGACAGGCCATCAGCCTCGCGTTCCTCGGCGCGGTCTTCGTCTCCAACATCCCGCAGGCACTCGCACCCTCGGCCGAGCTCGCCGCAGCCGGCTGGCGCTGGACGAAGCTGGTCGGGATGTGGGCGGCCGTCGTCGTCGCCTGCGGAGTGACCGCCGGTCTCGGGTACGCCGTCGCACAGACGTCGGGAGCTACGGGGGACCGGGCCGCCGCGCTCGCGGCCGGAGGTCTGCTCGCGATGCTCACGGACTCGCTGATGCCGTACGCCTTCGACCGCGGCGGGTCGTGGGCAGGGGTGTGGACCGTGGTGGGCTTCGCCGCGTCGCTAGCCTCGACGTAGGCGCGTTACCTCGGGTCGCCTGCGCGGACCCGCAAGGGGGGCCTCGGGGCGGCGGGCGCGGCGCTCGGGGCCGGCCCCGGGGGTCGGTCGGCCCGGTCCCACCCCGGCCGTCCGACTTGGGGAGACGAGGGGGGCGCGGCTACGATGAGGGCTGGTCAGAGCGCTCTTTCGGGAAGGGGAGGCAACCATGGCAGAGCAGGGCTTCCGCATCACCTACGCCACCATGTCGGCCGACAACGAGGAGCTGCACAAGCTCTACGATCAGGGCGTCGAGGTGGCCACCTCGTGGCTCGGCCAGAAGCACCCGCTGTACGTGAACGGCGAGGCTCGCGAGGGCAGCGGCCACAGGGAGGTCCGCTCGCCGATCGACGGCCGGGTGATCGGCGAGTTCGCGCAGGGGACGCGGGAGGACGTGCGCGACGCGGTCGCCGCCGCCAAGGCGGCCTTCCCCGAGTGGGCCAACCGCCCATGGCAGGAGCGCGTGGCGATCATGCGCAAGGCTGCCGACATCATGAGCGAGCAGCGCAACGAGCTCTCGGCCCTGATGGCGATGGAGGTCGGCAAGAACCGACTGGAGGCGCTCGGCGACGTCGAGGAGTCGGCCGACCTGATCCGCTGGAACGCGAACGAGGTCGAGCGCAACGACGGCTTCCGCAAGCCGATGCAGTCGCTCGGCTCGCCCGGCGAGTACTACGACGTACTCCGGCCGTTCGGCGTGTGGGCCGTCATCAGCCCCTTCAACTTCCCGATGGCCCTTGCCGCAGGGCCGTCGAGCGCCGCGCTCGTGGCCGGGAACTGCGTGGTCTTCAAGCCCGCCCACCTCGGCGTGTTCACCGGCCTGAAGCTCTACGAGGTCTACATGGCGGCCGGTGTCCCGAAGGGCGTCTTCCACTACCTCTCCGGTCCCGGCAGCGTCATCGGCGACGAGATCGTGAACCACCCCGACGTCGCGGGGGTCACCTTCACCGGGTCGTACGAGGTCGGGATGGGGATCTACAAGGGTTTCGCCAAGGACTTCCCGAAGCCGGTCGTCTGCGAGATGGGCGGCAAGAACCCGACGATCGTGAGCGACAAGGCCGATCTGGACAAGGCGACCGACGGCGTGATGCGCTCGGCGTTCGGGTTCGGCGGGCAGAAGTGCTCGGCGAACTCGCGGGTCTACGTCCACCGCAGCGTGCACGAAGAGTTCGTGCGGCTGCTGAAGGAGAAGACCGAGAAGATCAAGATCGGCAACCCGCTCGAGAAGGACGTCTACCTCGGGCCGGTCATCGATGAGCACGCGATCGAGACATTCGAGGAGGCGGCCGCCGAGGCGAAGAAGAACGGCACGATCGTCACGGGCGGCGAACGTCTCACGGACGACGGGCTCGCGACCGGCAACTTCGTCCAGCCGACGATCGCCGAGGTGCCCGAGGACTCGTGGATCTGGAGGAAGGAGCTGTTCGTTCCGTTCGTCGTCGTGGCACCCTACGACGACTTGGACGACGCGATCGCGAAGTCGAACGCCACGGAGTATGGCCTGACGGCCGGCTTCTACAGCGAGGACCGTGCCGAGATCGATCGGTGGCTGAACTCGATCGAGGCCGGTGTGGTCTACGTGAACCGTCGCGCCGGCGCCACGACCGGCGCCTGGCCAGGGGTCCAGCCCTTCGGCGGCTGGAAGGGCTCGGGCACGACCGGCAAGGCGGGTGGGGGACCCTACTACGTCCAGCAGTACCTCCGGGAGCAGTCGAGGACGGTGATCGAGGAGTGAGCACGCCCGCGTACGAGGACCTGGCCAACGCCACAGCCCCGAACCTGACCACGGAGATCCCGGGCCCGAACGCCCGGGCGCGGGTGGAGCGCGACCGCAGGGTCACGAGCCCCTCGCTGCCCCGGGCGTACGAGTTCGTCCCCAGGCGCGGCGCGGGCTCGGTCGTCGAGGACGTCGACGGCAACCGGTTCCTGGACCTGAACGCCGGGATCGCCGTCACCTCCACGGGGCACGCCCACCCGACGGTGGTCGAGGCGATCCGGCGGCAGGCGGCCGAGCTGATCCACTATTCGGCGAGCGACTTCTACCTGCCGATCTACTCGGACGTGTGCGAGGTCCTGGACCGGATCGCGCCCATGAGCGGGCCGGCGAGGTCGTTCCTCACGAACTCGGGGACCGAGGCCGTCGAGGGAGCGCTGAAGCTCGCCAGGTACGCGACCGAGCGGCAGTACGCGATCGCGTTCTACGGCGCCTTCCACGGGCGGTCGTATGGGGCCATCTCCCTCGGGGCGAGCAAGGCGAAGTACCGGGCCCACTTCGGTCCGGTGGTGCCGAGCGTCTACCACTCGATCTACGGCGACTTCGAGTACATGGAGAAGGTGCTGTTCAAGCACATGGTCTACCCGGACGAGGTCGCCGCCATCTTCGTCGAGCCGATCATGGGCGAGGGCGGCTACGTCATCCCGCCCGACGGCTGGATGCGCTACCTCCGGGACCTCTGCGACCAGCACGGCATCCTCCTCGTGGCCGACGAGGTCCAGAGCGGGATGGGTCGCACCGGGAAGATGTGGGCGATCGAGCACTTCGGCGTGGAACCCGACATCCTGCTCTCGGGCAAGGGCATCGCGAGCGGCATGCCGCTCGGGGCGATCGTCGCACGCGACCACCTCATGGGATGGGAGCTCGGCGCGCACGGATCGACGTACGGCGGCAACCCGCTATCGTGCGCGGCGGCGCTCGCCACGATCGACCTGGTCGAGCATGGCCTGATGGAGAACGCCGCGGAGGTCGGCGGCGTCCTGCTCGAGGGGCTGCGGGGCATCCAGGACCGGTTCCCGGCTCTCATCGTCGACGTCCGCGGGCTCGCCCTCATGATCGGCATCCAGTTCGCCGACGGGGCGCGACGGACGGCGGTCGAGCACGCCGCGTTCAAGCGCGGACTCCTCACGCTCGGGTGCGGCGATGACGTGATCCGGATGGCGCCGCCGCTCGTGTTCCGCGAGGACCAGGCCAAGACCGCGCTCGACGTGCTGGAGGAGGCCGTCGCCGAGGTCGCGGGGTAGGAGCGGCCGGTGGCCTCGACGGTCGACGCGCTCACGTTCGACTGTGCGGACCCGCGCCGGCTGGCGGAGTTCTGGACCGAGGTGCTCGGCTACGAGCTGTCGGACATCGACGAGGACGGCGCCGAGATCGTCGACCCGGCCGGCGAGGGCTGGCGCCTGTCCTTCTTCATCGTGCCCGAGGGCAAGGCGGTGAAGAACCGCGTGCACCTGGATCTGCGGCCTCCGGTCTCGATGGCCGAGGAGGTCGAACGGGTCGCAGCGCTCGGCGCGACGGTGTACCGGTACGTCGAGGAGCATGGCAGCTTCTGGACGGTGATGTGCGACCCCGAGGGGAACGAGTTCTGCATCCTGCGGGGTCCCGAGGATGGGTGGTCGCCCGATGGGTAGCAAGGTGACGACGATGAGGGAGGCCGTCGCGGAGTTGGTCCGCGACGGCGACACGGTGGCGATCGAGGGCTTCACGCACCTGATCTGCTTCGCCGCCGGGCACGAGATCATCCGGCAGCGCAGGCGCGACCTGACGCTGGCGCGCATGACCCCGGACGTGATCTACGACCAGATGATCGGGGCGGGGGTCGCGAGGAAGCTCATCTTCTCGTGGCTCGGCAACCCGGGCGTGGGTTCGCTCCACGCGGTCCGTCGCCGGATCGAGGACCACGACCCGGAGCCGCTCGAGATCGAGGAGTACTCGCACTTCGGCATGGTGTGCCGGTACGTCGCCGGGGCGTCGAACCTGCCGTTCTTCCCGATCCGCTCGTACTACGAGAGCGACATCCCCAACGTGAACCCGAACATCAGGACGATGGTCTCGCCGTACGAGGATGCGACCGAGGTCGCGGTCGTGCCGCCGCTCAGGCCGGACGTCACCGTGGTGGCGTGCCAGCGGGCGACGCAGGACGGCGACGCGCAGATCTGGGGGCTCCTCGGATGCCAGAAGGAGGCGGCGTTCGCCGCCGAGCGCGTGATCGTCGTGTGCGAAGAGGTCGTGGAGGGGTCCGTGGTCCGGCGCGACCCGAACCGCACGATCATCCCCGGCGTGGTCGTCGACGCGGTCGTCGAGCAGCCGTTCAGCTGCCATCCCTCGTTCGCGCAGGGGTACTACGACCGCGACAACGCCTTCTACCTGAAATGGGACCAGATCGCGCGCGAGCCGGAGACCTTCGAGGCGTGGCTGAAGGAGTGGGTCTACGACCTGGAGACCCACGCCGACTACCTCGAGAAGATGGGCGCCGACCACTGGGAGTCGCTGAAGCCCGAGCCCGCGATGTCGGGCGAGGTCGACTACGGGAGGTACGCATGAGCGTCGCCGCGGACCTCGGCTATTCGAAGAACGAGATCATGATCGCGGCCTCGGCGCGTGGCCTCGCCGGCGCGAAGAACTGCTTCGTCGGCGTGGGCCTGCCGAACATCGTGTGCAACCTCGCGCAGCGCACGGTCGCCCCCGACCTGCAGCTCGTGTACGAGTCCGGCGTGTTCGGCGCCCGGCCCGAGCGCCTGCCGCTATCGATCGGCGACCCCACGCTCGTGTCGGGATCGACCGCGGTGACGTCGATGTTCGAGCTGTTCGCCTACTACCTGCAGGCCGGCCTGATCGACGTGGCGTTCCTGGGCGGCGCCCAGATCGACAGGTTCGGCAACCTCAACACGACCGTCATCGGCGACTACGCGAAGCCGAAGGTGCGGCTGCCGGGTTCGGGCGGCGCGTGCGAGATCGCGATCCACGCCCGGCAGATCCTGGTGATCATGCGCCAGGCGCCGCGGTCCTTCGTCGAGAAGCTCCACTTCCGGACCTCGCCCGGACACTCGGGCGATCCCGAGCACGATCGCGCACGTGGCTGGTGGGGGAGCGGCCCGACCAGCGTGGTGACCGACCTCGGCACGTATGGCTTCGACGAGGCGACCGGCGAGATGACGCTGCTCACGTTGCACCCGGGCGTCACGCTCGACCAGGTCCGCGAGAGCATGGGGTGGGACCCGCGGGTCTCGCCCGACCTCGGCCAGACGCCGGCGCCAACGCAGGACGAGCTCCGCTTGATCCGGGACGAGCTCGACCCCGACGGGACCTACACGAAGTAGGCGATCGGCGTGGCCGACCGGCACATCGTCGCGATGGGGGGCGGCGGGTTCAGCGACGACGACCCGCTGCTCGACGACTTCATCCTCGAGCTGACCGGCAAGGAGCGACCGCGCGTCGTCTTCGTCCCGACGGCGAGCGGTGACGCCGCCTCGTACGTCGAGCGCTTCTACGCGGCGTTCACGCGGCGACCGTGCGAGCCGAGCCACCTTTCGCTGTTCCAGCTCCCGTACCCCGCGATCGGGGAGATCCTCCGCTCCCACGACGTGGTGTACGTCGGCGGCGGGAGCACGGCGAACATGCTCGCGATCTGGCGCCTCCACGGCCTGGACGAGACACTCCGACAGGCATGGGAGCGCGGGGTCGTGCTCGCCGGGATCAGCGCCGGCGCCCTGTGCTGGTTCGAGGCCGGCGTGACCGACTCGCTCAGCCCTGAGCTGGTCCCGTGGCGGGATGGTCTGGGACTGCTGTCCGGATCGTTCTGCCCGCACTACGACGGCGAGCCCGACCGACGGCCCGCATACCACCGCTTCGCCAGGGAGCGCCGGCTGCCGCCCGGATACGCCGCCGACGACCGGGTCGCCCTGCACTTCGAGGGCACGGAGCTGGCCGAGGTCGTGAGCTCGCGTGAGGGCGCGGCCGCGTACCGCGTCGAGGCCTCCGGGGAGGCCGTCGCGGAGACCAGGATCGAGCCGCGACCGCTGCGTGCCGCGCCGTAGAGTGACGTCGAACGAGAGGAGCCAGTCATGACCCACGTCTTCCGCCGCGTCCTCACGAGGGAGCTGCCGCACGCGGCTCGCGCGGAGGGCGTCTGGATCACCGACACCGAGGGCAAGCGCTACCTGGATGGCGCGGGCGGCGCCGTCGTCTCGAACGTCGGGCACGGCGATCCCACGCTCCTGGCCGCGATGGCCGAGCAGGCCGGCAAGGTCCAGTACGTGCACGGCACGATGTTCACGACCGACGCGCTCGAGGCATACGCGGATGACGTCGCGACGGTCCTGCCGATGGACGGAGCGATGCTGTACCCGGTCTCCGGCGGCAGCGAGGCGGTCGAGACCGCTCTGAAGCTCGCGCGCACGTACCAGATCGCACGCGGGGAGGACACGCGCCACGTCGTGATCGGCCGCACGCAGTCGTACCACGGCAACACGTTCGGGGCGCTGGACGTCGGCGGCAAGGATGCGCTGAAGGGCCCATACCTGCCGTGGCTCGGTCGCTTCCGTCACACCGAGACCCCCTACGAGTACCGGTGCTCGATGCCGGACCATCCGGTCGACTGCGGTGCCCGCTACGCCGACGCGCTCGAGACGCTGATCTTCGAGATCGGGCCCGAGAACGTCGCCGCCTTCATCGCCGAGCCGGTCGGTGGTGCCACGCTCGCGGCGACGGTGCCGACCGACGACTACTGGCCGGTCGTCGCCGAGGTCTGCCGCCGGCACGGCGTGCTCCTGATCGCCGACGAGGTCATGACGGGGTTCGGCCGCACCGGCCGCTGGTTCGGGCTGGATCACTGGGGCGTGCGGCCCGACATCCTGACCGCCGGCAAGGGCTCGACCAGCGGGTACTGGCCGTTCGGCTTCGCCGCCGCGAGCGCCGAGGTGTACGAGACCGTCAAGCCGAAGGGGTTCGTCCACGGATTCACGTGGTCGCATAACGGCGTCGGCGCGGCCGTCGCCCACGCGACGCTTCGCCGCCTGCGCGAGGGCGACCTGGTCGAGGCCAGCCGGACGAAGGGCGAGCTGCTGCTGAAGGAGCTCTCTGCCGAGCTCGGGGACCACCCGAACGTCGGCGACGTCCGCGGCATCGGTCTCATGGTGGGCATCGAGCCGGTCGCCGACCGCGAGACGAAGGCCCCGTTCCCGCGCTCGGAGAAGGTGACCGAGCGCATCGTGACGGCGGCCCGCGAGCGCGGGCTCCTGCTGTACTCGAGCACCGGGCACGTCGACGGCAGGGACGGGGACCTCGTGATGTTCGGAGCCCCGTTCATCCTGTCCGACGACGAGCGGGCGTTCGCCGTGCGGACCACGTGCGAGGCCATCGCCGCGGCGCTGGGATGAGGGCGTGAGCGGACGCGCGGGGCTGATCCTCGCACCCGAGGCTCGGAGCTACGACCTCGGGCCGCAGCACCCCTTCCGCCCCGAGCGCGTGCTGTTCACCTGGGACCTGATCCGCGCCTGCGGTCTGCTCGAGCTACCGTCCGTCGCCATCCAACCCGGACGGTCGGCGACAGACGAGGAGATCCTGCTGGTCCACACGCCGGAGTACGTCGACGCCACCCGCCGCGCCGGACACGGCGAGGACGGTCCGTGGGGCCGGTACGGGTACGGCCCGGGCGACAACCCCGTGTTCCCGAACATGCACGAGGCCGCCGCCATCGTCGTCGGGGGGACGATCGCCGCGGCCGAAGCCGTCCTCGACGGCGATGTCGCGCATGCGTTCAACGCGTCGGGTGGCCTGCACCACGCGATGCCCGACCGGGCGTCCGGGTTCTGCGTCTACGACGACCCGGCGGCCGTCATCGCGTGGATGCTGGGCCGCGGCGTCGAGCGCGTCGCGTACGTCGACGTCGATGTGCATCACGGCGACGGTGTGCAGGAGATCTTCTACACGGACCCCCGGGTGCTCACGATCTCGATCCACGAATCGGGCGAGTACCTGTTCCCCGGCACCGGGTTCGTGAGCGAGCGAGGCGAGGGCGAGGCCGAGGGCACGAAGGTGAACGTGCCGCTGCACCCCGGCACGGGCGACGACGCCTGGCTCGAGGCCTTCCGCGAGGTCGTCCCGCCGCTCGTCCGGCGCTGGAAGCCCGACGTGCTCGTGACGCAGCTGGGGTGCGACACGCACGCGACCGACCCGCTCGCCCACCTCCGGCTGACCACGCGGTCCTATCGGGAGGCCGCGAAGGTGCTCCATGGGCTCGCGCACGAGGTGACAGACGGGCGGTGGGTCGCCACCGGCGGGGGCGGGTACCAGTGGGCGAGGGTGGTGCCGCGCGCCTGGACGATGTACTTCGCCGAGATGGCGGACGCGGAGCTCCCCGATCACCTGCCGGAGTCCTGGCTCGAGCAGGTCGAGTTCCAGCTCCGCGGCGAGGTGCCGGCGACGTTCAGCGAGGAGCCCCTGCCATCTCTCGGGGAGGACACGGAGACCAGGGGGGTCATCGACCTGGTCCGGCAGACGCTGTTCCCGGCGCTCGGGCTGGAGCCGTGAGCCCTCGCCGCGCGAAGCTCGTCTGCACGCTGGGCCCGGCCACCGCCGACCGCGCCGCCGTGATGGATCTGATCGGTGCAGGGACCGACGTCTTCCGCGTGAACCTCTCGCACGGTGACGCCGAGGAGCACGCCGCGCTCGTGGCGACGGTCCGCGCGGCCGCCGAGGACTCGGGCACCGAACCCGCGGTGATGGCCGATCTGCCGGGGCCGAAGATCCGCCTCGGGGAGCTGGGCCAGGAGCCGGTGCGGCTGGAGGCGGGCTCGACCTTCGTGCTCCGCGCCGACGGAGCGCCGGGGGACGCGACGGGAGCGTCGACGACGTACGCCGGACTCGGTCGGGACGTCCAGGCGGGCGACCGGATCCTGCTCGCCGACGGCGCCGTCGAGCTGTGCGTCCGTCAGGTGGGCGCGGAGGTGGTCACCGACGTCGTCAGGTCGGGCTCGGTGCGCTCGGGCGCGGGCGTGAACGTCCCCGCCGAGCGGCTCTCGCTACCGGCGATCACCGAGCGCGACCGAGCGTCCCTCACGACCGCGCTCGACATGGGCGTGGACCTGGTCGCCCAGTCCTTCGTCCGGAGCGCCGCCGACGTGATCGGCCTGCGCGCGCTCATGGGCTGGCGCGAGGTGCCGATCGTGGCGAAGATCGAGACGCGACCGGCCGTCGAGAGCATCGACGCGATCCTCGCGCAGGCGGACGCGATCATGGTGGCCCGGGGTGACCTGGGCGTCGAGCTGCCGATGGAGGAGATCCCCGTCCTGCAGAAGGAGCTTCTCCGGAGCGCCCGCGCCGTCGGACGCCCGGCGATCGTCGCCACGCAGATGCTCGAGTCGATGATCCACGCGCCGCGGCCGACGCGGGCCGAGGCGAGCGACGTCGCGAACGCGGTGCTCGACGGCGCCGACGCGATCATGCTCTCGGGCGAGACCGCGATCGGCGAGTACCCGGTTGCGGCCGCGGCCGCGGCCGAGCGGATCGCCGCCGTCGCGGAGCAGCGGGCGGGAGGCTTCCGGGCCGCGGGTCCGGCGCCTCCGCATGCGGACGAGGCCGCCGCCGTCGCCCACGCCGCCGCGCAGATCGCGGAGGACGATCCGGCGGTCGTCGCCATCGCCTGCTACACGACGACCGGCCGGACGGCGGCGCTGCTCTCGGTCGAGCGGCCGGGCGTCCCGATCTACGCCTTCGTGCCCGACCCGAGGATCCGTCGCTCGCTCTCCATCCGGTGGGGCGTGCGCGCGCTCCCGGTCGAGCCGCCGGCCGACACCGACGCGATGATCGCCCTCATGACGGACGGGCTTCGTACGAGCGGCGTCGTCGGAGAGGGTCGTTCCGTGGTCATGGCGGCTTCGATGCCCGCCGGCAAGGCCCACACGAACATGCTGAAGGTCCACCGGCTCGGCGACCCGTTGCGCTGAGTCGATCAGTCCGGCGGCATCGGGCCGCGACCCGGGTCCTGCATGCCCTGTCCCCGCCGCGTCACACGGTCGACGCCCCAGCGGTACAGCGGCGGGGTGAGGACCCGGAAGGCCTGCGGCACGGCGAGCGGGCGCGGGATCGAGACCTCGGGAGCGCGTCCGCGCCGCACGACGTCGACGATGACCCGTGCGACGTGCTCGCGACGCATCACGAAGGGCCGGGGGATGTCGTCCTGCGGGAAGCCCTCGGTCCGGGTGAAGCCCGGGTTCACGGTGGTGACGAGGATGCCGAGCGGCTTCAGCTCGTAGTACAGCGACTCCCCGAACGCGACGACCGCGTGTTTCGACGCGCCGTAGACCGCGGACCCCGGGGTCGCGTACCGGCCGGCCAGCGAGGCGACGTTCACGATGTGGCCGTGCCGCTCCTGCAGCATCATCGGCAGGAAGGCGCGGGTGCCGAGCATCACCCCGAGGAGGTTCACGCGCACGACGCGCTCGATCCGCGCGGGCGGGAGCGAGCGGAACGGGCCGCCGCCCGGGATCCCGGCGTTGTTGACCAGCACGTCGCACCGCCCGTACGCTTCGTCGGTCCGCTCGACGAGCTCGGCGAGGTCCGCGGGGTCGGCGACGTCGCAGCGCACCGGGAGCGCCTCCCCGCCGTGGGCGCCGATCCGCTCGGCCACCGCCTCGAGCCGCTCTAACCGGCGGGCCGCGAGCACGACCCTGGCCCCGGACCTCGCGAGGAGCAGCGCCGTGCTCTCGCCGATGCCGGAGGAGGCGCCCGTTACGACGGCGACGGCGCCGCGCAGGTCCACGCTCATGCCTCGCGAGCGCTCGTGACGGTCTGGCCGCCGTCGACCACGAGCACCTCGCCGGTGATGAACGAGGCGGCCGGCGAGCACAGGAACACCGCAGCCGCGGCGATCTCCTCGGGGCGGCCCCAACGGCCCATAGGGATCTGCGCGAGGATCCGGGCCTCGGCCTCGGGGTCGTCGCGCTCCGGCTGGTTCATCGGTGTGTCGATCCAGCCCGGGGCGATCGCGTTCACCCTTACTCCGCGCGGCGCCCACTCGAGCGCGGTGGTCTTCGTCAGGCTGATCACCGCGGCCTTCGCGGCGTTGTAGTAGGCCAGGCCGGCCTCGGCCATGTAACCGTCGATCGAGGCCAGGTTGAGCACGCACCCCGAGCCCCCTTCGAGCAGCACCGCACCGGCCGCCCGCATGCCGAACACGACGGACGCGAAGTTCGCTCGGAAGTACTTGTCGAAGCCGTCGGGCCGGGTGTCCATGAACGTCTCCACGAACGGCGCGACGCCGGCGTTGTTCACCAACATGTCGAGTCGGCCGAGCTCGGCGACGGCCGTCCGCACGAGCGCGCGGACCGCTTGCTCGTCGGTCACGTCGGTCGGCGCGACGACCGCCCGGCGTCCGAGCGCCCGGATCTCCTCGGCAGCGGTCTCGAGCTCCGTGACGGTGCGCGCAGCGACCGCGACGTCGGCGCCCGCCCGCGCGAGCGCGAGCGCGATCGCGCGGCCGATCCCGCGGCCGGCGCCGGTGACGATCCCGACCTGGCCGGTGAGCGGAAGTTCGTACACGTCGGGCTCCCGTACGATGAGTGGTCCGATGGACGTTACCGCACAGCACGCGGCACAGCTGCCGCACATCGACGACCGGTGGGAGCCGCGCTCGTATCCCCGGGGCGAGCTCCGTCGAGGGCTCCTCGAGGGCCGCATCGCCGGCCCGGAGGTCAGTCACGCCATGGACAACGTCCGGCGGAACGCCCGTCTGCTGATCGAGGGCGACCCTGACAAGCAGTTCGGCATGACGGGACTCGCGGGCACGATGTCGGTGGACCGGGTCCTCCAGATCGTCGGGCGGGCGTCCGGCTTCACGTCCCACCCGGAGTGGCGGACCGGTCCCGTGCCGGTCGATCCGGACCTGGTGCTCGACGCCTGCGAGGCCGTCGGCGATGCGCTTGCCTCCGTGGTCCGGACCGGTGGGAGCGTCATCCTCGCGACGGGGCACCCGACCGGCCTCGCGCATCTGTACATCGAGGTCGGGCGGCAGCTCCGCGCCCGAGGCGTGAAGCTGCTCCAGCCGTTCGAGGCCGCGCCCTGGCGAGAGCCGGGACGGCATCATCGCTGGGAGATCCGCTACCTCGAGGGTGTCGCGATGCTCACGGACGGCGCCTCGATGAAGCACACGCACAGCGGCGAGCCGATGGCGCGGATGCTCGCCGAGCAGCGGCCCAACCTGGTCTTCGCCGACCACGGGTTCGCCGGCGCCGCGATCGAGCGGGGCGTGCCCACGGTCTCGATCGCCGACATCAACGATCCGGCCCTGCTCGTCGCCCGGGCGCAGGGGCGCACGGACACCGTGATCGTGATGGACGACAACGTGCGGCCGGAGGACTACTGGCCGTGCCTGCAGGCGATCGCGGGGCGATTCCCCTGAAGCGCTCGGACGGAGCGGGAAGACCCGCCCCGCCGTAGGATAGGCGTCACGTTGACGACCACACCTTCCATCGAGGCTCGGTTCGAACGCGCGACGGGGGTCCGTGACCCCCTGCCTGAGATGACCCTGTCCGGACGTCGGCACCGGGGACGGGAGGGTCCCACGCCGGGATAGTCCAACTCGCGTGAGACGGGCCTCCGGGAGGACGACACCGGAGGCGAGGGTGAACGAGCACGAAGCGCTCGTCGAGGAGGCGGTGCGGACCAAACACACCGTCCTCCTGTTCGGCGGGCTCGACACGGGGAAGAGCACGCTGTCCCGCGTGCTTCTCGAGACCGCGGTCGCCGCGGGCCGCCCGTCGGCGTTCCTTGACGCCGACGTCGGGCAGAAGACCGTCGGGCCGCCCGCGACCGTGACGCTGAAGATGATCCAGGGGCCCCAGGACCTGGAGCCGGCCGCGATGGCGCAGGAGGACGGGCTGTGGTTCGTCGGCTCGACCTCGCCGGAGGGTCATCTGCTCCAGGTCGTCACCGGCGTCGCCAGCCTGTTCCGGCAGGCGAAGGAGGCCGGCGCCGACTTCGTGGTCATGGACTCGAGCGGCCTGGTCTCGGGCGTCCACGCCCAGATCCTGAAGTACCACAAGGTGGAGATGCTCCGGCCGGACCTGGTCGTGGGCCTCCAGCGGGGCGAGGAGCTGCTGCCGCTCCTCGGGGTGATCCAGCGGTTCTTCGCGACCGAGGTGGTTCCGCTCGGCGTGCATCCCGGCGTCGTCCCGACCACCGTCGAGCAGCGGGCCGAGAACCGGGAGCGCACCATGGCCCGGTACTTCGGGGAGGAACTCCACCGGTTCCGCGTCAAGCCGACGGTGTTCATGCCGGCGTTGCCGCCCCTCTTCGACCTGGCCCAGCTCGACCACCTGCTCGTCGGGCTGTCCGACGGAGCGGGTGGCTACCTGGGGCTCGGGTACCTGGAGCACGTGGCCGAGGAGGGCATCCTCCGCCTGATCTCGCCGGTGGCAACCGGCCCGAAGGCGCTTAGACTGGGGTCCGTTCGCCTGGAGGAGGGCTACCGCGCCAAGCGCGTGGACCTCCGGAACCTGTTCGGTTCGGGATGACTGAGGGATAGCAGAAGGGACGCCGCTTGCCGTCGCTGATCAAGAAGCGCCGCAAGAAGATGCGGAAGAAGAAGCACAAGAAGCTGCTGAAGAAGACCCGCTGGCAGCGCCGGCAGCAGGGTCGGTAGCACGCGGAGCCTCGTCCGATGCGCGTGACGGGGCGAGACGCGACCGGCCCCGCCCGAGCGCTCGCGGTGCTCCTTGTCCTCGCGGCGCTCGCGGTCTCGTGCGGCCAGGACGAGCCATCCCTTACGAAGGTCCCGGTGGGCTCGGAGGCCGTCACGTTCGACTCGGCCGACGGCGTTGCGCTCGAGGGACGCCTGTTCGGCCGGGGGGCGGTCGGGGTGGTGCTCTCGCACATGCGGCCCTCGGACCAGACGTCCTGGTGGGACTTCGCCCAGGATCTGGTCGACGAGGGCTACCTCGTGCTCACGTACGACTTCCGTGGCTACTGTCCCGGCGCGGTCGGGGGGTGCTCGCAGGGGGAGCGGGACCTCGGAGAGATCTGGCGTGATGTCGTCGGCGCGGTCGACTTCATCCGCTCGCGTGGGGCAACGCAGGTCGCGCTGATCGGAGCGAGCATGGGCGGGACGGCCTCCCTCGTCGCCGCCGCGGAGGACGGGGTCGACGCCGACGTGGTCGTGACGCTCTCGGCACCCGCGTCGTTCGAGGGGATGGACTTGACGCCGGAGGTCCTGACGAAGGTGATGGCAGCGAAGCTGTTCATCGCCGGCAACGGGGATGGGTCGGCGCCGGACGACGCGCAGACGCTCTACGCGAGCTCCCCACCACCCAAGCGTGTCGAGATCCTCACGACCGACGACCACGGCACCGACATCCTCGACGGGAACCAGTCGGGGCGCGCCCGGAACCTCATCCTCACGTACCTCGAGCAGTACCTCGGCGCATGAGCCGGACGATCGTCTTCCTGACGGACTACGGGCTGGCCGACGGCTTCGTCGGCGTCTGTCAGGGGGTGATCGCGCGGATCGCGCCCGACGCTCGGGTGATCGACCTCACGCACCAGATCGTCCGTCAGGACGTGTTGGGCGGCGCGATCGCGCTCGCACGCTCGACGAGGTTCATGCCCGACGACGCGGTCTATCTCGCCGTCGTCGACCCGGGCGTCGGCTCCGAGCGGCGGCCGATCGCCGTCGAGACGCGCGCCGGTGCTTCGCTCGTCGGGCCCGACAACGGACTCCTCTCGATGACGTGGGCCGAGCTCGGGGGCGCCGAGCGCGCCGTGGAGGTCTCGGCGCCGGAGGTGCTCCTGCATCCGGTGTCGCGGACGTTCCACGGCCGTGACGTGTTCGCCCCGGCCGCCGCCCACCTGTCCGCCGGACTCGCCCTGGAGGACCTGGGCCCGCCCGTCGGGCTCGAGGAGCTGCACGTCGTGGACCTGCCGGCGCCCATGGTCACCCCGGGCTCGGTCGGGGCCCGGGTGGTCGCCGTGGACGGGTTCGGCAACGTGCAGCTGAACGTCACCGCCGTCGAGCTCGAGGCCGCCGGTCTGGGGCCCGATCTCGCGATCGGCGCTCGCGACGTGCCGAGGGTCGCGACGTTCGCCGAGGTGCCGTACGGCGCCTGCGGCGCCATCGTGGACTCGGAAGGCTACGTCGCGCTCGTGGTGAACCACGGGAGCGCGGCCCAGCTGCTGGGCCTGTCGGTGGGTGACCCGGTGGTCCTCGCCGACTGAGGCGACCGGACGGGTCGCCTACGGCGTCGCCGAGAGCGAGGGCAGGGGTGTTCCGGGGACCGGGCCGTCGTACGGGATGTCGGGTCCGCCCATCGTGAACTGCGCGATCGCCGCGATCGCGAGGAGCGCGAACAGCACGATGAGCGTGATCTTCGTGAACGGGCGCACGGTCCCGAGGCTAGCAGGACCCCTGTTGCGACCGGACGTCTGAGGGGGCCGGGAGATCCCGGCCCCCTCGATCCTGCGGCGAGTGGTTGGCTACCACCTCGTGCGCACGACGAACCGATCCCTGCCGCCCACGACGAAGGCCTGCGGCAGCCGCTGGGTCGGCCGGACCCCGGTGACCACCAGGTCGCTCGCGTGCTCCCTCGAGACGAGGAGGTCGAGCAGCTCGTCGAACGAGCCGGCGTCCCAGTAGCGGGACCGGTCGCGGCCGCCGCGCATCTTGATCTCGATCTCCCTGGAGGCCTTCTTCGGAACGGTCAGCGAGGCGGTCACGACCTCCTGGCCGCCCTCCAGCATGTCGAAGGTGATCTGGATCGTGACGGTGTCACCGGGTGCGGCCCGGATGACGTTCGTCGCCTTCGGTGTGGGGAACGAGGTGCTCGAGAGCATGACCTGGCCGATCGTGCCCTCCAGCCGGTCCTTCGTCACCCAGCCCGTCGTCGCGACGCCGTCGAACGTGACCTCCTCGAACTCGTTGAACTGCAAGGCGTCGATCGCGTTGATCAGCGGCCACATCGAGTCCGTCACGTCCCACGGCGAGGACGCCAACGAGAAGTCCGAGACGGTGAACGGCCCGGCGGCCGTGTGGCCCGTCAGGGTCCAATCGAGCTGCGACGTCCCGCCGCCGTAGTGGCCGAAGGTCGCGGCGAAGTTCGCCCACAGGTGACCCCAGACGATCTCCTCGAGCCACCAGCCCCACGTGTGGATCGCCTCGGTCGTACCCAGCCTCGAGGTGCCCTCGTCCAGGTTGTCGAGGTCGCTCGTGATCGGGACCGACGGCGGAGCCACGCCGACGACGCCGACGATGCCGGCGAACCGATCCTGGACGATCGTGCCCCGCGGCTCGGTCAGGAGCGCGTACCGATACCCGGGATACCCGGTCGGCTTCAGCACCATGAGTCCCTCGGCGCCCGACAGGCCGAGCGAGATCTCGCCGGGGGCGTCGTAGAAGAACGGGTGGCCGAACGCCGCGACGTAGTCGCCGCAGGTGAAGGTCGCCGTGCCGGTCGCGTAGTAGGAAGCGTCTCCGTACGCGATGGCCGCGCCGAGCGTCTCACCCGGGTCGAACGGTGTCGGGTCCAGGGCCGCCGTCGTGCTCGCGGAGGCCGCCCGATAGACATGGAAGCTCTCCCCCCGCTCATCCAGGCGGGCCTGGAGCTCCGCCGCCTGCCTCCGGGTGAGGCCGGAGACGCCGAGCGGCGTCGGCAGCTGCTGGAACGAGCCGGTCACGCTGGAGACCGACTCGCCCTGGATCCGGGCCATCGCCCTGCGGATGGCGTCGGTGGGGACGATCTTCTGCGCCACCGCCGCGGGTGGCTGGGCGGCGTCCATCACGCCGAGCATGGCCTCGGCCGGCGTGAGCACCCCGAAGGTCGCGTCGTCGTAGAAGACCCCCGACACCGCGCCGGCCAGGTCGCCCCCGACGTACGCCGGCGAGCCGGACATCCCGAAGAAGATGCCGCCCGTCTCGTCGAGGAACGCCTGGGGTCCCGTGATGTGGATCACGATGGCGTCGAGGCCGAGCATGAAGCCGTCGGGGATCGTCCCCACGACCTCGAAGTCGAACGGCGCCGGCGTGTTCTGCTCGAGCGTGGTGATCCCGTCGCCGATCGTTCCCGGCGTGAGGCTGCTCTGCGGGACGACGTCGATGGTGGTCGTGTCGCACGCTACCTGGGCGGGCGCGGGGCCCGCCGCGAGCATCGTTGCGAGCAGCAGAACGGACGTGACGCCGGCGAGCGCTGTCAGCCGGCGTCGCGCGGTGGAGCGTGGTACGGACATAGCACACCCCCCTCGAGAGAACCTGTTCGTTGGACGGCCGAAGTGGGCGATCCGTTCCCTCTCTCGGCAACCTTATGCCTCGGGAGGGCAGAGGTGTGACGGGTCAGACGTCCCGGAGCGCCAGGTTCGATTCGCAGAAGGCGCGGTTCCTCTCGAGTGCCTTCCGGAGCGCACCCTCGTCGTCGCCGTGCCGGCGCAGGTCGAGCTCGAGCGACACCGTGCCGCCGAAGCCATCCGCGCTCAGGGCGTCGAGGAACCGGTCGAGCTCGAGCACGCCCTCGTCGACCGGCAGGTGGGAGTCCCATCCCCTCCCGGCGTTGTTCGAGAGGTGGATATGCCGGAGACGGGGGGCCAGCCGCCGGGCGGCATCCACCGGATCCAGGCGTGCCACCGCCGCGTGGCTGGTGTCCAAGACCACGTCGGGGAAGCCCTCGAGGTCCTCGAGCGACCGCGAGGCGTGGAACGCCGCGACCGTGCGGCCCCGGACGCGCACCGGGAACATGTTCTCCACGGCGACGCGGACGTCCGCGGTGCTCTCCAGCGTGGGCAGCTCCTCGTCCAGCCATCGCCGGTAGCCCGTCTGCCAGCGGTAGGCGGGGTGCACGACCACGATCGGCGCTCCCACCTCCTCGGCCAGCCGCGTCGCCCGGACGATCTTCCCGGTGGGGTCGGTGCCCCAGACGGTCCGCGTGACCAGCAGGAAGGGCGCGTGGACCGCGTCGATCCGCATCCCGTACTCGTCGGCGAGCTCGAGGATCGTCTCGGGTTCCTGGGTCGCCGGGTCCTTCGTGACCATGATCTCGACCCCCGTGAACCCCGCGTCGGCGAGCAGCGCGAAGCTCGAGCGCAGGGACCGTGACAGGATCGATGCGGTCGAGCACGCGAGGCGCGGGCCGGGAAGGTCAGCCATGCGGCCATCGTACCGGCCGAGCCCGCGCCACCGGTGGGACCTGGGGCTATGCTCGGCGACATGTGGGTCGTCCCGCTGGCTGCGTCGATGGTCGCGCTCGCGTTCGCCGGCGCCCTCGGCCGGCGCTCGCTGGGGCGTCGGCGACCCGCGGAGCTGCTGTGGGCGCTCGCGCTCCTGATGTACGCCGTGGCGTCGTTCGCGCTGTTCCTCGGCGTGCTCGATGCGTGGACGGCGGGCGAGTACCGCCTGTACTGGCTCTTCGGGGCCGTGCTGAACGTGCCCTACCTGGCGGCGGGAGAGCTCCTGCTGCTGGTGCGGGACCGGCGCGTGTGGATCCCGGCCCTCGTGCTGCTGGTGTTCGCGACCGCGTTCGCGGTGGCGCGGATCCGGACGGCGCCCCTGGACACGTCCGCGCTCGTCGCCGACCTCCCGCGGGGTGCCGACGCGTGGAGCGGCGACACGCTCGCGCTGGACCTGGCGCGGCTCTACGCGTTCCCGGCGTACGCGTTCCTCGTCGGGGGGACGCTGTGGTCGGCGTGGCGGATGCGGAGGCATCCGGAGCTCCGCGACCGGTTCCTCGGCACCCTGGCGATCGCGATCGGCGCGACCGTCGTCGCAGCCGGCTCGGCCTTCGCCCTGAGCGGCAACGTGGTCGGCTTCTCGCTCACGCTCGCGACCGGGATCTCGGTCATGTTCTGGGGGTTCCTGCGTGCCACCCGGCGGGCGGCCGTGTCGCCGGAGCCGCGCCTCACCTCCGCCGAACCTCCGGCGTGAGCCACCGCGGACCTCGGGCTTCAGATCGACGCGCGCCAGCTGTGTCCGTCGCCGACCGTGGGCTCCTCGGGCTCGACGCCGAGGGGCTCCTCGGTGATGAGGATCTCGTCGTACCGCGACGGGTCGATGGTCAGCCGGAGCAGGACGACGCCGGCCCTCGGGAGGAAGGGTTCGCCGACCGGATCGAAGATGCCTCCGTTGCCGAGCCACAGCTGGAACCCGTTGCCCTCGGCGGGCTCGGGCACCTCGTCCCCGTAGAGGTACATGTGCTCGAGCCCCGGCCCCGAGATCTCGACGAGCTGGCCGACCGTCCCCTCGGACGACGCCTCGAGGGCGACCGGGTCCGCCCCCGGTTGCCGCATCGCGTTCAGGACCTCGAGCGCGGTGCCGCGCTCGGCCTCCGCCCTGGTCGCCCGCCCGCCGAGGGAGAGCGAGAAGCCGGCCATGCCGAGGAGCGCCGCGACGCTTGCGACGAGGGCGACCATCCCGACACCGCGTCTTCGCCGGACCGGAACGTCCTCGATCCCGCGCCGGATCCGCGCGAGCACGAGATCCGGTGGATCGGCGGGGGTAGCGGCGAGCCCGAGGTCGCCGGTCAGGTCCCGGAAGTCGGCAAGCGCGGCCCGGCAGGTGATGCACCACGGGACGTGATCGGACAGGAGCCGATCGGCCTCCTCGGCATCGGACCCCTCGAGGGCGATCAACGCGTACCCCGCGAGGAGCTCGAGGTTCCGCTCGTGCTCGTCCGTCACCTCTCGTCCTCCCGTTCGAGCGCCCGCCGGAGCTTTCGCATCGCAGCGAGGGTCCTGGTCTTCACGGTCCCGAGCGGGATGCCGAGCTCCTCCGCGATCCCCGCCTGGGTCGAGCCTCCGAAGTACGCCATCTCGAGCACCTGTCGCTGCTCGGGCGGCAGCGTCCGGAGCGCCTCGAGGACCTCCTTGCGTCGCAGGTCGAGATCGTTCTCCCGCACGACGCCCTCCGCTACATCTTCGCCGACGACGGGCTCGAGGTTCGAGGCGCGCTCCGTCCGTTTGCGGAGCCGGTCCTCGCGCCGGACGGTGTCGACCGCCCGATGGTGGACGAGCGAGAGGAAGAACGCGCGGAAGGTGCCGCGCGAGGGGTCGTAGGCCTCGGGCGCCCGCCACAGGGCCAGGAACGCATCCTGCACGACCTCCTGAGCCAGGGCCTCCTGCGCCGTGACACGCCGAGCCAGGCCGTACGCCGCACCCGCGTACCGGCGGAAGAGCTCCTCGAACGCCGCGCGGTCACCCGCGGAGAGGTGCCGATGGAGCTCGAGGTCGACCCGGTCCCCGTCCTGCACGCTCCCGTTGTAGCAGACGCGACTACCATGGCCGCCCGATGGTCTCCGTGATGCTCTACTCGCGGCCGGGCTGCGGCCTGTGCGACGAGGCGCGCGAGGTGATCGAGCTCGAGCGGACTCGAACGCCGTTCGCGTTCGAAGAGGTCGACATCTCGGGCGACGACGCCCTCGAGCTGGAGTACGGGATCCGGATCCCGGTCGTGCTCGTGGACGGGTGCGAGGCCGTCGAGATCCGCGTGGATCCACGCGCGTTCGCGGCAGCGGTGGGACGCTGATCGGGCCCCGGTCCGGCGCTTGCGCATTCGTGAACGGACGGCGCCCACGCGCTACGCTACGCGCGTGAGCGACCGCCCCATCCCCGAGGCCACCGTGGGGCGTCTGCCCCTGTACCTGCGAGCGCTCGTGGAGATGGCGGAGGGCGGGACCTCGACGGTGTCGTCCGAGACGCTCGCGGAGGCCACCGGGTTCAACTCGGCCAAGGTGCGCAAGGACCTTTCCCACCTGGGCTCGTACGGCACGCGGGGGGTCGGCTATGACGTCGCGTACCTGATCCACCAGGTCCGGCGCGAGCTCGGGCTCACGCAGGCGTGGCCGATCGTGATCGCCGGGATCGGGAACCTCGGGCAGGCGCTGGCCAACTACCGGGGGTTCGTCGAGCGGGGGTTCCGCACGGTGGCCCTGGTCGACAACGACCCTGCGAAGATCGGGAACTCGATCGACGGGCTCTCGATCCGCTCGATCGAGGACCTTCCGGACATCGTTCGCGAGGACCGGGCGGCGATCGGGGTGATCGCCACGCCGGCGGCGACGGCGCAGGAGGTGGCCGAGGCGATGGTGGCGGCGGGGATCCGCTCGATCCTCAACTTCGCGCCGGCCATGCTCACGGTCCCGCGCGGCGTCTCGGTCCGCAAGGTCGACCTGGCGATCGAGCTGCAGATCCTCACGTACTACGAGCAGCGGCAGGCGACCCTCGCGGAGGTCAAGCGACGCGGGCGGTCGGTGGCCGACCTGGCACAGGTGTGAGCGCCAGGCTCAGCGGGCGATCGTGATCCACAGCGTGATGAAGACGGCGATCACCATCACGCTGAACAGGATCCACTGGACGCTGCCCTCTTCGATGAGCGGAACGACGGTCTCGGCCAGCACGTCCATCTCCTCCTAGGCGGGTCCGTACCAGGGCGGCGGGGTGCCGCCGGTCAGGACGTCCTTGCGTTTGCGCTCGGCGCGGTCGAGCAGCGGCAGATGGACCGCAAGGCCGATCGCCGACCCGATCATGAACAACCATGAGTACACCGGCACGCTGCCGCTGTCGTGCCGGAGGTAGACGGTGAGCACGGGCCCGCCGCCGTTGTAGAAGGCCTCGGCCCCGGCGAGCGACGCATCCCCATCGGTCGCGAATCGGATCTCCTGCACCGTGAAGTCGGTCGTCTGCGCCGCGCCCGGCGCGAACTCGGTGAGCCCCTGCTCCTCGTTGAACTGGTGCGCCAGGTATGACTGCACGGCGCCCTGCACCGACTGCACGGAGCTGCTGTCGGCCTCGTTCGTCCCCGGCTCCCGCCACTCGGGAGGGTCGGGGTACGTCGAGAACACCTCGGTCGGCGCCTCGGGCTGTGTGCCGGCAGCCTCGACGACCCACGCGGGCTCGACGCCGCGCGGTCCGAGGTTCGTCGGCGTCTCGGTGCCCTGGGACCAGAAACCGAACGTCCACAGCGCCGAGAGCAGGAGCATCCACCCGAAGAACGCCGTCGCGACCACCAGGTACCCCATCCTGCGCCCGAACACCGCCGAGACCAGCAGCAGGACCGACCCGAGGAACAGGACGAACCCCATGACCACCGATAGGCCGCCCTTGACCAGCGTGTCGCAGGCGACGTCGAAGCCCAGGCAGGTGTCGGCGGCGATCACAGCTGGACGTTGGAGGTCGGGGAGGGCTTCTTCGACAGGTCACCGTCGAGGAACTGGTCGACGGCTGCCGTCTGCGCCTCCGGGTTGACACAGAGGTTCTTGTCGAACGGGACCTGCGTCTCGTCCTGGATCGACACGATGTAGTTCACGATGTCGTTGATGCGCTGGTCGGTGAGCGCGCCGGCGTACTTGATGCTCCACGAGGGCATGAGGTTCCGGCCCTGCTCGATCGTGGTGTAGATGTCCTTCAGCCCATAGATCAGCGGGTGCCCGGTGAACGGGCCGCCGCAGACGGTGGTGAGGTTCGGGGTGTTGATGACGGGCTGGACGCCGTCGCCCGTCGCCGCGCCGAGGATCTGGCCGCCCTTCAGCTCGCTGCCGTGGCAGCGGACGCACCCGACGCCGCCCTGGTTCTCCTCGGTGAAGGCCTGCACCGCTGCATCGCCCCGTCCGACCGAGTCCTCGAGCAGGCGCTCCTCCTGCGAGAGGTTCCGGCCGGGCTCGAAGATCCAGGTGGCCGGGATCCACACCATGAAGAACACGACGAGGAGCACGCCCCACCCCTGCAGCTTCTGCAGCAGCGGCGTCTCCAGGTCGGGATCCGACGGTCCGGGGCGCATCGCGTTCGGGATATCGGGTGTCTCGACGCGGCGCCGGCCACGAGCCGCCACCACGGCGCCGCCCACGATGATGAGCGCGACGCCGACGCCGGCGATGATGATGCCCTGGGTGGAGGTGAGGGCCAGCATCAGCCCGGCGCCACGCAGAAGGGTCCGGATCGGGGCTTGCGCAGGGTGTCCGTCCCGCGCGGCGGTCCCAGGATGACGGCGGACGTGTCCACCATGACGTCGCCGGCATCGGTGATCTGGACGGAGAACCGGTCGAGCCCGCGCGGCGCCGGCCCGAGGGTGTACTCGCCGGCGGTGTTGTACTTCGATCCGTGGCATGGGCACTCGAACCACTGGGACTGCTTGCAGAAAGGCACCCGGCATCCAAGGTGCACGCACCGCTGGTACAGCGGCATGATGCCCTGCGCCGCGACGCCCTCGGCCTCGTAGTTGACGTCGCCGGCGGCCTTGCCCTGGTACGCCACGATGTAGAAGCGACCGGCGCCGTAGTAGTAGGGCTCGTCGTCGGCCGCGATGGAGGCCTTGATGTCCTCGATCTTGCCCGCGTTGATGACCGAGCCGAAGCCGCCCTTCAGGGCGGGCCACAGGAAGGCGATCGTCATGCCACCGAACTGCGCGGCGAACACCAGGAGCGACGCGACGAGGGACCGGCGGAAGAAGTCACGTCGCGAGACGGGCTTGGAGGTCTTCGTCACCTCGGCGACCGGCAGGCCGGCCTCGGCGTCCCGCTCCGCACGGCGGGCGCGAACGAACGACAGGCCGAACACGATCGCGAACAGGTCGATCACCACCACGGCCACGATCGCCGCGATGACGCCGCTGGAGACGGCGAGGACAGGGGTCATAGTTCGAAGAACACCCCCTGCGCCCACGGCCACACCCAGTTGTAGCCGGTGCCGCGGAAGAAGGATCCGATGATCGTCAGGGTCGCGCCGAACATGAACAGCATCGTGAACAGCGTGATCGCGACCTTGCGATCCCCGGGCTTCGTGCTGGGGTTGCGGTCGATGTAGGGGATCGCCGCCAGGCCCACGAGGATGAACGTCGGGATGACGATGCCCGCCACCATCGGGTGGAAGTAGCGGAGGAGCTCCTGCAGGCCGAGGAAGTACCAGGGTGCCTTCGAGGGGTTCGGCGTCAGGTTCGGGTCGGCGAGTTCGCGCAGCGGAGCGTTCACGAAGGTCGCGAAGATCACCATCCCCGCAGAGAGGACCAGGAGCGCGATGAACTCCTCGATCAGCAGGTGCGGCCAGACGTTGATCCGATCGCCCTGCTCGCGCTCGACGCGCTGGATGCCCTCGGGCGGGACGAGCGCGAGGAGCCGGTGCTTCTCGGGCGCGCCGCGCTTCGGCTCGGGGACGTTCCCCGTGGGCGCCGGAGCCTCCCGCGCCGGCGCGGCGACCGCCGACGCGGCAGCCGCCGGAGCGGGGGCCGCGGCCGGTGCTGGGGCTGCCGCCGGAGCGGGGGCCGCGGTCGGTGTCGGTGCAGGTGCAGGCGCGGCTGCGGGCGCGGGGGTCTCGGCCGCCGGCTCGGCGGGCGCTGCGGCTGCCGGAGCTGGTGCCCCGCCCTCTCCGGTCATCACGCGATGGGCACGGACCGCGGCGGAACGGGCGCGGCCCTCGGCGACCCGGCGGTCGGTGCCCTTGGCCAGCTCGGCCTCGAGCGTCCGATCGAACGTCTCCTGGTCGAGCGGTGTGTCCTCGCGCGCCATCTGTCTCCTCGTCTGGCCTACAGGGGTCCGGAGATGCCGCCGTCCTTGCGGATCCGCCAGAAGTGCACCGCGAGGAAGAGCACGAGCACGAACGGCAGCGCGAGGACGTGGAGCACGTACCAACGCAGCAGCGTCTCCGGTCCGACCACCACCCCGCCCAACAGCAGGAAGTTCGCCTGTTTCGCGATGAACGGCGCGTACCCACCGAGCGAGGTCCCGACGGTCACGGCCCAGATCGCGAGCTGATCCCACGGGAGGAGGTAGCCGGTGAACGACAGGCCGAGGGTGAGGAACAGCAACACCACGCCCACGACCCAGTTGAACTCGCGCGGCGGCTTGTAGGCGCCCGTGTAGAAGACGCGAGCCATATGCAGCGTGACGGACAGCACCATGAGGTGAGCCCCCCACCGGTGGAGGTTCCGCACCAGGTCGCCGAAGAACACGGACGTGCGGATGCTCTGCATGTCCGTATACGCCTGCGCGGAGCCCAGCTCGGCCATCGGGCGGTAGAAGAACATCAGGAAGATGCCGGTGACCGTCAGCAGGATGAACAGGAAGAACGAGAGGCCACCCAGACAGAAGGTGTAGGTCAGCTTCAGGCCGTGCCGCTTCATCTTGACAGGGTGGAGGTGGTACAGGACGTTGTTCATCGTCGAGAGCGCCCGGTCCCGGGACGTGTCCTTGTAGCCCCTGCGGAAGATCGAGCCGGGCCGGAAGATCGACTTCCAGACCTCGGTGTCGCGGACGCGGTCGAGGACGGCTCCCGGCGACGGCGGCTTCAGCTTCACCCGGTTCTTCCCCTCGTCCCCTCGGTCCTACTCCTCGGCCTTCTGCGAGGCCGGCACGGAGGCCATCGTGCGCCGGCCGCCGACGTCTTCCGGCAGCCGCGCATAGTACAGCGTGTCGGTGGGGCAGCGATCGACACAGACGGAGCAGCGCGTGCACGCGTTGTCGTCGACGACGAACACCGCGTACGCGTTGCCCACCTCCGCCTCGACGGCGTCGTCCCGCGCGCCCTCGACGATCCCGGTCGACATCATGTAGATGCAGTTCCAGGGACAGACGTCCTCACACGCCCGGCACAGGATGCAGTTGTCCGGGTCGAGCATCAGGTGCTTCGGCGAGCGCACGCCCTGCGCGAGCCAGGCGGCATCCACCGCCTCGACCACGTAGTCGGTGTGCACGTCGACCTCGGTCTTCGTGAAGGGCATCAGCGGTACCCACCCGTCGGCCGGTCGGCCGAGCCGCCGCGGAGCTTCTTGCGCCAGTTCTGCAGGAGCACCGCGAGGACCATCGCCGTGATGATCGGACCGGTGGCGAGTCCCATCGCGATGGCGTCCCGCAGCTGCAGCGCGCCCTCCTGGCTGATCGGGCTCTGCAGGAACGCCTCGAGGTCCGTCGGCCCGCCCCATCCGAGCTTCTGTTCGGCGAAGTACATCCAGAACGAGGGGATGACGACCGCGGTGATGAGCAGGAAGAACACGAATCCGATGGAGACCGCGACCGCGGTCGTCCAGGACCACTCGAAGTCCCGCACGAACGACTCGGCACGCTGCTTGGCCTGCTGGAGCCGTTCACTCATGCGGACCTCATCCTCACGCTCGAACCGATCCCCGCTCGCGGCGCGGCGATTATAGCCGCGGTCCGTCGGATCCCCCGCCTGACGCGTGCACCCTCACCTTTGTGAAGGCGTTCACGAGCCGGCGGACACTATGCCAAGGATGCACGCGTGCCCGCAACCCCGCTCGCGTCGAGGTTCGCCCCTACACTTGGCTCGGATGCGTGCCGTGCTCGCGGGGTTCGTCGAGGAGGGCCTGGCGTCATGGTGGGCGCCCGCGCTCGCGTTCGCGGCCGGGGTCGTGTCGTTCGCGTCGCCGTGCGTGTTCCCGCTGGTACCGGGGTACCTTTCCTTCGTCGCCGGGGGCGACGCGGCCGCGATCGAGGGCGTCGACCAGCGGCGGCCCATCGTGCCGATCCTGCTGTTCATCGGCGGGTTCGCCGCCGTGTTCACGGCCCTGGGCGCCTTCACCGCGACGATGACCGAGATCCTTCGGTCCCCGCTCGGGATCCGGATCTCGGGGCTGATCATCGTGGCCTTCGGGGTGCTCATGCTGCTCGAGGCGCTCCGATGGGGCGCGCCGGGCCTGTTCATGGAGCGCCGGCCGCTGCTCGCCAAGGTCAAGCCGGGGCCCGCGTGGGCGTTCCCGCTCGGGGTGGCCTTCGGGGCCGGGTGGACGCCCTGCATCGGACCGGTCCTGGCCGGCGTCCTCGCGATCGCCGCGGCCCAGGGCGGCTCGGCGCGCGGCGCGTTCCTGCTGTTCATGTACTCCATGGGGCTCGGGCTGCCGTTCCTCCTGGTGGGCGTGGGCATCCGACGCCTGATGCGCGCCCTGGCGTTCGTGAAACGGAACTACCACTGGTTCGCGGGGGTGTCCGGCGCGATCATGATCGCGATCGGGATCCTCGTGTTCACGAACACGTGGACCAGCCTGATCGGGCCGATCCTGCGGGCCATCTCCAACTTCAGCCCACCGATCTGACGCGGGCGATCGCGAGCCCTTCCCGCTAGGATCGTCGTCTCCGGATGTCCCCGCCCACCGCTCCCTCGTCCTCGCTCCGCCGGTCCGTGGCCCTCGTGTGGAGATCGCTCCGCTCGATGCGCACCGCGCTCGTGCTGCTCCTGCTCCTAGCGCTCGCGGCCGTCGCGGGCTCGCTCGTGCCGCAGGTGGGTGTTGCCGACGCCCGCATCGCCGCGACGTTCCGTGACCACCCGCTCCGCGCGCGCATCTTCGATCAGCTCGGCCTGTTCGACGTGTACGGATCGTGGTGGTTCACGATGATCTACTCGTTGCTGCTCGTGTCGCTCGTGGCGTGTCTCGTGCCTCGGGCGCGAGCGTTCGTCCGCAACCTGCGGACGCGGCCGGCGCTGGCCCGCGAGCTCGACGCGATGCGCCACTACGCCGAGCTCGCCGTGACGGACCCGCCCGAGCAGGCACTCGGGCGTGCCCGGACGCTGCTCCGGCGGCGGCTGTTCCGCGTGAGCCGCCCGAACGGAGCGCGGGCCCTCGCCGCCGACAAGGGGCTCGGGCGCGAGGGAGGCAGCCTGCTGTTCCACGTCGCCTTCCTGGTGCTGCTGGTCGGGATCGTCTGGGGGCGGGGGACCGGCTTCAGCGGCCAGGCGGTGATCGTCGAGGGCCAGACGTGGACCGAGACCCACGCGAACTACGACGGGACGGTCCGCGAGGGCCGGTTCTTCGGCGAGGACCACTCGGGCGTGCGGGTTCACGTCGACGACTTCCGGGCGACGTACCGGGCGTCCGGGCAGCCGAGCGACTTCGTGACGCACGCGACGCTCCTCGACGCAGAGGGCAGAGAGCTCGACCGGGTCGCCATCCGCGTGAACCACCCCGCCGAGGCCGAGGGCGTGAAGTTCTACCAGTTCGGGTACGGATGGGCACCGGTGATCCGCGTCGAGCAGGATGGCGAGCCGATCTTCGACGGCCCGGTGGTCTGCCAGCAGGATGGCTCCCCGGAGGGCCTGAGCCAGCTGCAGATCCCCTGGAACTGCGTCGTGAAGCTGCCGTCGCTCCAGCCGCAGGTCGGGATCCGCCTCGAGCTGTGGCCGGACCGCCGCGGCCTGCTGGCGCTGCTGGAGACCGGGGAGGCGATGCCCATGCTCGTCGAGTACGCCCCGGTGATGACGTGGGAGGCGTTCGAGGGTGACCTGCGTGCGGAGCTGGTGCAGAGCGCCGGGGTCCTGGACACCGCGGCCATGCGCCCGCTCGACACGGGGGTGCTCGGCGCGGGCGAGACGGTGGACCTGGGACGCGGCCTCACGATCTCGTTCCCCGACCTTCGTCAGTACACGGTCCTCACGGTGAGTCGGGATCGGGGCCTGTGGATCGTGCTCGCGGCCGCTATCCTCATCCTCCTCGGACTGCTGCCGGCCCTGTACACGTCGCGGCGGAAGCTCTGGGTGACGGCCGAGGCGGACGGGGCGGGCACGCTCCTGAAGGTGGGAGGATTCGCGCTCCAGCGGCGGAGCCAGTTCGAGGATGAGTTCTCGCGACTCGTGCGCGATCTGCGGCGGGTCCCGGAGGAAAGGGTGGGGTCGTGAGCACGCAGACGTGGGCGGAGCTGTCCACGGGAGCGTTCACCGTGGCGTTCTTCGCGTACCTGTTCGGCATGCTCGCAGCGTTCCACTTCCTCGCGTTCCGCAGGAAGACGGTGTGGGCCGTGTCCGTGGCGGCCACGGGTCTCGGGCTCGCCGCGCATCTGCTCTCGATCGTGGGCAGGGGCGTCGCCGCCGAACGGATCCCGCTCGGCAACATGTACGAGTACTCCCTCCTGCTCTCGTTCCTCGTCGTGCTCGCGTACCTCGTGTTCGTCGAGGGGCTCGCGCGCGTCCGGACCGTCGGCGGCTTCGTCCTTGGATTCGCCGTCATCACGATGGCGGTCGCCGTGTTGTTCCTCTACGTGGGCCCGGCCCCGCTGATCCCGGCGCTGAACTCCTACTGGCGGCAGGTCCACGTGAGCTCGATGATCGTGAGCTCGTCGCTGCTCGCGCTCGGGGGCGTGCTCACCGTCCTGTACCTCGTGAAGGAGCGGCGGGAGCGGCGGCTGCCGCCGGGCTCGCCCCCGATCATGGGCGGCGCGGTGAGCCTCGACGACGCGCCGCCGCACTTCGAGGGTGGTGCCGACGAGCCACCGGCGGCCGTCTCCCCCGCTCGCCGCGGGTGGCTCCCGCCGTCCTCGACCCTGGATCGGCTCGCCTACCGGATGATCGCGTTCGGCTTCCCGATCTGGACATTCGGCATCATCACCGGAGCGATCTGGGCAGAGAGCGCGTGGGGGCGGTACTGGGGATGGGACCCCAAGGAGACCTGGTCCTTCATCACATGGGTCGTCTTCGCCGGGTACCTGCACGCGCGCGCGACGTCGGGATGGAAGGGGCGGCGGGCGGCGATCGTCGCGCTCGTCGGGTTCGCGTCGCTGCTCGTGACGTACTACGCCGTCAACCTGTGGATCGTGGGTCTCCACTCGTACGCGACGTGACGCCGCTTGCAACCGCTCGGGGAGGCCGTGCTATCGTCCCACAGCTTCCGTGCCCGACGGAGGCGAGCCCGTGAGGAGTAGGGACGACATGCGTACCCGGAAACGGTGGGTTTGGCCCCTCGCCGGCCTGGCCGTGATCGCCGCCGCGTGCGCGACGAACGCGCCGCAGGACTCGCTGAACCCGCAGGGTCCGTACGCGGACAAGATCTACAACCTGTTCGTCCCGGTCTTCTGGATCGCGGTCGCGGTCTTCGTCCTCGTCGAGGGGCTCTTGCTCGTCTTCGTGATCCGGTACCGGAGACGGAAGAACCGCCCGGCGCAGATGCCGGCGCAGATCCACGGCAACAACCGGCTCGAGATCGCGTGGACGATCCTTCCGGCGCTGATCCTCGCCGGCGTCGCGGTCCCGACGGTGACGACGATCTTCGACCTGGCGCGGGAGCCGCAGGGCAACACGCTCGAGGTCAACGTGTTGGGACATCAGTGGTGGTGGGAGTTCGACTACCCGAAGGAGGGCATCACCACGGCGAACGAGCTCCACATCCCGACCGGACGGCCGGTCGTCCTGACGCTCTGTTCGGTCGGCCTCGGGTACGAGGACAAGCCGACACCGTCGGATTGCCAGCCCGGCCCGCCGGACGGCGCTCAACCCGCCGCGATCGGGGACGGCGTCATCCACTCGTTCTGGGTCCCTGAGCTGGCCGGCACGCAGGACGTGGTGCCGGGCCAGGCGAACACGCTCGTGATCGAGGCGGACCATCCCGGCCGGTACTCGGGACAGTGCAAGGAGTTCTGTGGCCTGTCCCACGCGTACATGAAGTTCGCGGTGGTCGCGCACTCGCCGAGCGACTACGAGGCGTGGGTACGGAACCAGCAGGCCGACGCCGTCACCCCCGACCCGGGCTCGCTCGCGGCCACCGGCATGGACCTGTTCCTGAACGGGCAGTGCATCGCCTGCCATGCGATCCAGGGGCTCGAGGACGCGAACGGGAACCCGGTCGTGGCGAACGGCGGCCCGAACCTGACCCACTTCGCCAGCCGCGAGTGCTTCGCCGGTTGCTGGTTGCCGAACGACCATGCGGACCAGCTGGCCAGGTGGCTCGACAACCCGGCGGCGGTGAAGGAAGGCTCGTGGATGCCCGACTACGGCCTCACCAAGGACGAGATCGACGCACTCGTCGCCTACCTGCAGAGCCTGACGTGACGGAGGACGGAGGACACCCATGGCGAGCGTGAGCGTCCCGCGCGACGGAGCGACCCGCGGTCTCTTCCGACGACCCGTCGCGACGACGGGGTTCTGGAGCTGGCTGACGACCGTCGACCACAAGAAGATCGGGATCCTCTACGGGGTCACGGCCTTCGCGTTCTTCATCGTCGGCGGATCCGAGGCGCTCCTGATCCGCCTCCAGCTCGCGCAGCCGAACCAGGAGCTGCTGTCGCCCTCGGTCTACAACGAGGTCTTCACGATGCACGGCGTCACGATGGTGTTCCTGGTCGTGATGCCGCTCTCGGCGGCGTTCATCAACTACCTGGTGCCGTTGATGATCGGCGCCAGGGACGTGGCCTTCCCGCGGTTGAACGCCTTCAGCTACTGGGCGTTCCTGGCGGGGGGCATCTTCGTGTACTCCAGCTGGTTCCTGGGCGGCGCGCCGAACGGCGGGTGGTTCGGGTACGCCCCGAACGCCGTCCTGGACCCGACGCGCGGCATGACCTTCTACGCGATCGGCCTGCTGATGACCGGCGTCGCCTCCACGGTATCGGCCGTGAACCTGGCCGTGACGATCCTGAACATGCGTGCGCCGGGGATGACGCTGTTCCGGATGCCCGTCTTCGTGTGGATGAGCCTGGTCGTCCAGTTCCTGCTGGCGTTCTCGCTGCCGGTCATCTCGGTCGCCCTGTTCGAGCTGCTGTTCGACAAGCGGTTCGGCACGCACTTCTTCGACGCCGCCGCCGGGGGGGACCCGGTGCTGTGGCAGCACCTGTTCTGGCTGTTCGGCCACCCCGAGGTCTACATCCTGGTCCTTCCGGCGATGGGCATCGTCTCGGAGATCCTGCCGGTGTTCAGCCGCAAGCCGCTGTTCGGATACCAGTTCGTGGTGTTCAGCGGCATCGCGATCGGGTTCATCGGGTTCGGCGTGTGGGTGCATCACATGTACGCCGTCGGACTGGGACCCATCGCGAACACCGCGTTCGGCATCTCGACGATCATCATCGCCGTGCCGACGGGGGTGAAGATCTTCAACTGGCTCGGCACGATGTGGAAGGGTGACCTGACCTTCCCCACCCCGATGCTGTTCTCGATCGGGTTCGTCTCGATGTTCATCATCGGGGGGCTCTCGGGCGTGACGCACTCGGTCGTGCCGTCGGACTACCAGCAGACCGACACGTACTACGTCGTCGCCCACTTCCACTACGTGCTGTTCGGCGGCGCCATCTTCGGGCTCTTCGGGGGCCTGCACTACTGGTGGCCCAAGATCTTCGGCCGGCGGCTGAGCGAGACGCTCGGCAAGGTCACCTTCTGGACCATGCTCGTGGGCTTCAACCTCACGTTCGGACCGATGCACATCCTCGGTCTGCAGGGGATGCCGCGGCGGATCCAGACCTACCCCGCCGAGCTCGGGCTGACGTTCTACAACCTTGTCTCGACGATCGGTGCGTTCACGATCGCGACCTCGGTGCTGGTGTTCCTCGTGAACGTCGCGGTGACGCACCGGAAGCCGCGAGGGGAGGAGTCGGACCCCTGGGACGCCCGGACGCTCGAGTGGCTCACGACGTCGCCGCCGCCCGAGCACAACTTCGATGAGATCCCGACGGTCCACGCGCTCGACGAGGCCTGGCACCGCAAGTACGCCGAGACGGAGGGCGGGACGGTCGTCCCCGTTCCCGCCGGCGGGTCGGGCGTCGCGGCCGAGGAGGAGGCTGGTCACGGAGGCGGCCACGCGATCCACATGCCGTCGCCCTCGTACTACCCGCTCGTCGCCTCGGTCGGTCTGTTCGTGCTCGGGTACGGCGTGATCTTCTCGTGGCTGATCGCAGCCGTGGGCGCGGTCGTGATGCTCGCGGGGTTCTACGGATGGGCCCTGGAGCCCTCGGCGGAGTAGGAGCGCGCATGCAGGAGTCCGCCGCCGCCCACGCCTTCGAGAGCGAGCACGAGGCCACGAGCACGGGTCTGCCGAACACGAAGCTCGCGATGTGGATCTTCCTGGCCTCGGACGTGCTGCTCTTCGGCGCGCTGATCACGAGCTACGTGGTGTACCGGGGACGGAGCGTCGTGGGGCCGTACCCGAACGACGTGTTCGACATCCCGTACACGTCCGTGTCGTCGTTCGTGCTGCTCGCCAGCTCGCTCACGATGGTGCTGGCGCTCGCGGCGGTGCAGCGTGGGGATCTGCCGCGGATGCGGCTGTGGCTGCTGGCGACCGCCATGCTCGGGATGACGTTCGTCGGCGGCCAGGTGTACGAGTTCACGACGTTCTACGACGAGGGCCTGAAGCTCACGACGAACCTGTTCGGCACCACGTTCTACGTGCTCACCGGGTTCCACGGGACGCACGTCGCGATCGGCATCCTGATGCTGCTGTCGCTGTTCGCGATGTCGTTCGGCGGGCGGATCACCCAACGGGACTCCCTTACGGTCGAGCTCGTCGGGCTCTACTGGCACTTCGTCGACATCGTGTGGATCGTGATCTTCACGATCGTGTACCTGATCCCGACCGGACGGTAGGAGGCGTGGTGGAAGGGGTGGGAAGCGCGGGGGCCGAGCACGAGGTCGCGACCGCGCCTCGGGGGGGCGGTCGGTGGGCTCGGCATCCGAGCCCGAGGGAGTACGTCCGCATCGCCGTCGTGCTCGCGCTCGTGACCGCGGCCGAGGTGGCGATCTACTACCTCGACTGGGTCCACGAGCACGGCCTGCTGATCCCGCTCCTGTTCCTGTTCGCGGTGATCAAGTTCTCGCTCGTCGTCCTGTGGTTCATGCACCTGCGGTTCGACAGCCGCACGTACGCGCGGTTCTTCCTCCTGGGGATCGCCGGCGCGCTGACCCTGTTCATCGCGGTCCTGCTGATGTTCCGGACGTTCTCGGGGTGACGATGCCGGCGTTCCACGTTCACCCCGACGTCGCGGTGCTCCTCGGAGGGCTCTGGGCCGCGTACCTCGTCGCGGTGAGCAACCACCACGAGGGCGATCCGTCGGGGGCGGATGGCGCCACCCGCCGGACGGTGTTGTTCTCGATCGGGATGCTGGCGCTGTTCGTCGTCTCGACGTGGCCGATCCACGACCTGGCCGAGGAGCGCCTCTACGCCGTGCACATGCTCCAGCACATGGTCTACACGCTCGTGGCGCCGCCGCTCCTGATCGCCGGCATCCCGACGTGGATGTGGCGCGGGTTCCTGCGCGTACGGCCGGCCGCCGCGGTGTTCCGTTTCCTCGTGCGGCCGCTCGTGGCGCTCCTGCTCTTCAACGGCGTGCTGCTATTCACGCACTGGCCCGCCGTCGTCGAGGCCTCGGTCGGTTCCGAGCTCCTCCATTTCTGCCTCCACGTGCTCGTCGTCGGGTCGGGCATCGTGATGTGGTGGCCGGTCATGTCGCCGCTGCCGGAGCTGCCCTCCCTCTCGCCGCCCGGCCAGATGATGTACCTGTTCTTCCAGTCGCTCGCGCCCACGATCCCGGCGTCCTTCCTCACCTTCGGGCACAGCCCGCTCTACGCGGTGTACGCGACCTTCCCCCGCATCTGGGGCATCGGCGCGCTCGAGGACCAGCTGATCGCCGGTCTGCTGATGAAGCTCGGCGGCGGGCTGATCCTGTGGGGGTTCATCGTCACGATCTGGTTCCGGTGGTACGCGCGGGACTCGCGTGACGGGTTCGACACCGTGGGGATGTCGGGTCTGGAGCACGACGTGCGAACGGGGCTGATGAAGTCGTGAGGCGGTCGACCCGGGACCGGCTCGTCCTGCCGATCGTGCTTCCGGTCGGGATCCTCGTGATCATCGTGGGCGTGCTGTTCGGGTTCTCGCGCATCCTGCTGGCGATCCCGCACAACGCGGCGACGGCGACGGCGCTCCTGGTGGCGCTCGCGATCGTGGTGGTCTCCGCGGTCGTCGCGGGCCGGCAGTACGTCCGCATGTCCAGCCTCGCGGGGATGGTCGGCGCGGTCGCCGGCGTCGCGATGGTGGCCGGCGGCATCGCCGTCGCG
The DNA here is from genome assembly GCA_035718185.1 of Actinomycetota bacterium. Lineage (GTDB taxonomy): Bacteria > Actinomycetota > UBA4738 > UBA4738 > HRBIN12 > HRBIN12. The sequence continues at coordinate 35,523 of DASTHN010000069.1, read as the reverse complement.
TCGCTCGAGACCGGCGCGGAGGGTGGCGGGGGAGAAGGCCCGTCCCAGGCGATCACGATCGTGGCCGTCAACCTGGCCTTCGACCCGACGTCCGTGACCGTGCCGGCGGGCCAGCCGTTCCAGATCGTCCTGGACAACCAGGACGCCGGCGTCCAGCACAACGTCCAGATCTTCCCGGGACCGGATCCCTCGGGGACGCCGACGTTCCAGGGTGACCTGGTGACCGGCCCGGCGAAGTTCACGTACGACGTGCCCGCGCTCGATCCCGGGACGTACGCGTTCAACTGCGTGGTGCATCCGACCATGACCGGGACCATCGAGGCCGTCGAGGGCGGTGGCGGTGGCGGCGGAGGCGGCGGCGGACCGTCGATCCAGGTCGCGGCGCAGAACATCGCCTTCGACACCGACACCATCGAGCTGCCCGCGGACACGGCGTCGACGATCGTCTTCGACAATCGCGACGCCGGCGTCCAGCACAACATCGCGATCTTCGAGGACGACACGCTGGCCAAGGTCCTGTTCCAGGGCGAGCTCGTTACCGGTCCGGGGAAGGTCGAATACCAGATCCCGCCGCTGCCGGCGGGCGAGTACTACTTCCACTGCGACGTCCATCCGACCATGAGCGGCACCGTCGTGGTCGGCGGCGGGGGCGGCGGCGGTGGGGGCGGAGGCGGCGGCGGCGGGCAGCCGCCCCAGACCGGTCCGGTCAGCGGGCCGACCGGCGGCGAAGCCGGGGGCGGGGCGACCACCACGGTGACCGCGCAGGGGATCGCCTTCGACACCGCCGAGATCGCCCTGCCGGCCGGCCAGCCCTCCACGATCCACTTCATGAACCAGGACGCCGGGGTGCAGCACAACATCTCGATCGCGACGGATGAGAGCAAGACCCAGACGCTGTTCGAGGGCGACCTCGTCACGGGCCCGGGTGAGGCCGACTACCAGATCCCGGCGCTCGAGGCGGGCAGCTACTACTTCTCCTGCGTGATCCACCCGAACATGAACGGGGTCGTCGCGGTCGAGTGACCGACGGCCCTCGCGTGGCCGGGTGAGAGCATGGGCGCCATGAAGCGGGTCCTCGCTGTCGTCGCCGCATCCCTCGCGCTCGTCGCCTGTTCGAGCGGCGCGGCCGACGGCCCGGCCGGCATCTCCGAGGTCTCGGGGCGGGCGCCGGCGCTCTCGGGCACCACGCTGCAGGGCGGCCACCTCGCGCCCACCGACCACGCCGGGCGCGTCCTCGTCGTGAACTTCTGGGCGACGTGGTGCGGGCCCTGTCGCGAGGAGCAACCCGCCCTGTCGTTGGTGGCGGCCGAGCAGGGCGAGGATGGCGCGGTGTTCGTCGGCGTTAACTACCGCGACGACGCCGCGGCCGCCCGCGCCTACCTGAACGAGTTCGAGGTCGCGTATCCGAGTCTCGAGGACCCCTCGGGCGCCCTTGCCTACCGGTTCGGCGTGCCGTACCTGCCGGCGACCGTCGTCGTCGACGGGTCGGGCGAGCTCCGCTTCCGGGCGGTCGGGGCGCTCGACGCCGGGACGCTGCGGTCGTTGATCAGACGAGCCTCGGTCGGCTGAGCCCGACCAGGCGTGGGGCGGCGGTCAGGCGAGCGGTCGGCCGAGGGGCAGCAGGGTGTCCACCGCCACCGCCGCGAACAGCAGCCCCAGGTAGACGATCGAGTACCGGAACAGCCGCATCGACTCGGCGGGGGCGCTCGAGCGCCACAGCCGGAGCGCGCGCCAGACGAACGCGCCGCCGAGCGCGATCGCCGTGGCCGTGTAGATCGCGCCCATGTCGCCGACGGGCACGAGCAGCAGGGTGGTCCCGAACAGCGCGAGCGAGTACAGGAGGATCTGGCGCCGCGTCTCGCCCTCGCCGCGGACGACCGGGAGCATCGGCACCCCGGCCGCCGCGTAGTCGCCCGCGTACCGCATCGCGAGCGCCCAGAAGTGGGGCGGCGTCCACACGAACACGATGGCGAACAGGATCCACGCGGGCGGGGCGACGGCCCCGGTCACCGCGGCCCAGCCGACGAGCGCCGGCACCGCGCCCGCGGCGCCGCCGATCACGATGTTCTGCGTGCTCGTGCGCTTGAGCCACATCGTGTAGACGAACACGTAGAAGGCGATCGCCGAGAGCGCGAGCGACGCCGCGAGCACGTTCACGGTCACCGACAGGAACACGTACGAGATGACGCCGAGGACGAAGCCGAACGCCAGCGCCCGCTCGGGTTCCACCTGGTGCGCCGGCAGGGGACGCCTCCGCGTGCGCCGCATCACCTCGTCGATGTCGCGGTCGAGGTAGCAGTTGATCGCGTTCGCCGACCCGGCTGCGATCGTCCCGCCGCCGAGGGTCGCGAGTACCAGACCGAGCGACGGCAGCCCGCCCCCGGCGAGCATCATCGCCGGCACGGTCGTGATCAGGAGCAAGACGATGATCCGGGGCTTGGTGAGCTGGACGTAGGCGGTGGCCGTCTGCCGGAAGGAGCGCTTGTGACCGTTCGTGCGGGCGAGCGCCTCCTCCGGCCTCGGCGTCGTGGCGCCGAGCCGTCGGGCGACGGCCGCGAGGGCGACGAGGGCCGCCCACACCAGGACGGCGAACGTCACGTGGAGCACCACCGCCCACGGCCGGAGCCTCGTCCAGACGTTCGCCGCACCGACCATGATCTGCGCGGCGAACAGGGCGAGCGCGGTCGTCGACAGGACGACGATCGGCCGGGAGCGCGGCCGGATCGTCCGGGCCCGGATCGCCGTCCACAGGACCAGCAGGAACGAGGTCAGCGCGAGCACCCGGTGGAGGAACATCGGCGTGCGGACGCCGCCGAGCGTGGGCACCAGCCGGCCGTCCATGAGCGGCCAGTCCTGGAAGGCGATCCCGTACGCGGGACCCTTGGCGCGGATGTACGTCCCCACGAGGAGCAGCGCGGCGGTGAACCCGGTCGTCGCTAGCGTGAGGAGGGGGAACCCACGCCACCGTGCCGCGCGGACCGCGGGAACGAGCGCCCACGCAGCCATCACGATCACATCGGCGATCAGGGCGAGCGCGGCGACGAAGTGCGCGGTCACCCACCAGGGGTTCAGCTCGGTCGCGACGACCACGCCGCCGAGCGCCGCCTGCGCCATCACGAGCGGGAACGACACGAGCGCCGGCCACAGCAGCCCGGGCTCGCGACGGCGGTCGAGCCACGCCACGAGGGCACACGAGAGCGTGAGCACGATCACGACGAACGCGAGCGCGCGATGCGAGAACTCGATGATCGAGTGGACCGTTCCGCTCGGGAACAGGGCGCCGGGCTCGCACGCCGGCCACGTCGAGCACCCGAGCCCGGACCCGGTCCCTCGGACGAGTCCGCCCACGGCGAACAGCACGACGGTGGTGGCCGCGGTCGCGAGCGCCAGTTTCTGGAAGCGGGTCATGCGGTGGGTGGGCCGGAACGTTCGCAGAACGATAGCAGCCACGGCCGTGGCTGCGATACTGCGCCCGTGGACTCGGCGGCCGGCTGGACGGACCTCGCACCGCCGATCGTGGAGGCGGTGCGCTCGCGCGTCGACGGCGTGCTCACGTCGGAGCTCCGGGCGCGCCGGGACGAGCTCGCGGCGCTCGACCCCTCGGCGGCGGTGCTGGTCGAGGAGCTCCAGCGCCTGCTCGGGGCTGGCGGCAAGCGCCTGAGACCGGCCTTCTGCTATCTGGGGTACCGGGCGACCGGCGGGGCGGAGGGTGATCCGATCGTGCGCGCGGCCGCCGCGCTGGAGCTGCTGCACACGTTCGCGCTCGTGCACGACGACGTCATGGACGAGGCCACCGAGCGTCGCGGGGTCGAGACGACGCACGTCCGGTTCTCGCGAGCGTTCCCCGGCGTGTCGGGCCTGCGCGGACGCTCGGTGGCGGTGCTCGTCGGCGACCTGGCCGCGGTGCTGGCCGAGGCGATGTTCCGGACCTCGGGGTTCCCGCCCGGGCGGCTCGAGGAGGCATCGACCCGGTTCGACCGGATGCGCCTGGAGATGGCGGCCGGGCAATACCTGGACCTCCTCGGGGCCCCGCGGCGTGACCTCGCGTCCGCCGAGCATGTGGCCGAGCTCAAGACCGGCTCGTACACGGTGGAGGGGCCCCTGCTGATCGGGGCGGCCCTCGCCGGGGCGCCCGGGGAGCTGGAGGCCAGGCTCCTCGCCTATGGGCGTCCCGCGGGCGAGGCGTTCCAGCTCCGCGACGACGTGCTGGACCATGAGGCGCCGGTCGGCGCGGCCGACCGTGTCGGGGTGCTGGTCGCGGAGGCGGTCGCGGCCCTGGAGGGAGCGCGGCTGGAGCCCGTGGCGGCCGTCGCGCTGCGTCGCGTCGCCCAGGCGATGCGCCTCGGGGAGCGCTGAGATGGAGCTCGCGACCGCGCGCAAGCTGTTCGGCGCCCTGCCCGTCGTGTCCGTGGCGACGGTGTCGCCCGGCGGGTCGCCGCACGTCGTTCCGCTGTGGTTCGTGTGGCTCGAGGACGCCCTGTACGTCTCGACCCGCCGCGAGAGCCGGACGTGGCGGAACGTCCAGGCCGATCCACGGGTCTCGATCACGATCGACGTCGGGCGGAGCTGGACCGAGATCGCCGGTGTCGTGCTCGAGGGCGCGGCCGAGCCCCTGCCGGCCGAGCACCCGTCGATGCGCGGGCCGATCTCAGCGTGGCACGAGAAGTACCGCCCGCTCCTGTCGTCGGATGGGTTCGAGCGCTTCGCCGAGGAGATCCGCGGGCTCGCGTTCCTTCGACTCGTGCCCGAGCGGGCCCTCGCCTGGGACCACGCGCGAGGCTGAGGCGGCGCTCGAGCGGTTGCATGGCAGTGGCTCGCACCGTACCGTTCGTGATTCCCGCCGAGTGCGGGTACCATCGCTTGTGAAGCGGTTCACAAGCGCCGACGACATGGTGGGGGACGGTGCCTGACTCGACGAGAGCCATCGAGACCGACGTGCTCGTGGTCGGCGCCGGTCCGGGCGGTTCGGCCGCCGCCTATCACCTCGCCCGGCACGGGATCGACGTCACGGTCCTGGAGAAGGCCTCGTTCCCGCGTGAGAAGGTCTGCGGCGACGGCCTCACCCCACGGAGCGTCCGCTCGCTCCTGCGGATGGGGGTCGACCCCGACGATCCGATGTTCGAGCGCGTCGTGGGCCTGCGCGTCTACTCCCGCACGACGACGATCGACCTCCGCTGGCCCGAGCTGCGCGACTTCCCCGGGTACGGTCTGGTCGCGACGAGGATGGACCTCGACGAGCTCCTCGCCCGCCGCGCCCAGGCGGCCGGCGCCCGCCTCCTGGAGCTGACCGAGGCGCTCTCGCCGATCCTCGAGGAGGGGTGGGTGGTCGGCGTGCTCGCCCGCGACGCCGAGGACCGCAATGGGGAGCCGTTCGAGGTGCGCGCCCGCGTGGTGATCGCGGCCGACGGGGCCGCGTCCAGGCTCTCGGCGCAGGCGGGTGTCCGGCGCGACGACACCCGGCCGCTCGGGATCGCCGCGCGACGCTACTACCGGATCGAGCGCCACCCGGGTCCATGGTTCGAGTCGTGGCTCGACCTGTGGGAGGGCGACACGATCCTGCCCGGCTACGGCTGGCTGTTCCCGCTGCCGGACGGCACCGTGAACCTGGGGGCCGGGCTGCTCAACACCTTCGCCGGGTTCCGGGACGTCTCGGCCCAGCGGCTGTTCGCCGCCTTCGCGCAGATGCTCCCCCCGGCCTGGGGGGTGTCGGAGGAGACGGCGGTCGGACGTGTGCTGTCCGGACCGCTGCCCATGGGCGGCTCGCGCCGCCCGGCCGCCGTGCCGGGGATGCTGCTGATCGGCGACGCCGCCGGCCTCATCAACCCGTTCAACGGCGAGGGCATCGCGTACGCGATGGAGTCGGCCGAGGTGGCGGCCGACCTGACGTACGAGGCGCTGGTCCGGGGTCGCCCCGGGATCGCCCAGATGTACCCGAGCGTCCTGCGCGAGCGCTACGCCCGCTACTTCTGGTGGGGGACATGGTTCGCGCGCGCGATCGGGCATCCGCGGATCATGCAGGCCTCCACGCGGTACCTGGTGCCGAACGGGCCGTCGATGCGCATGGCGATGCGGGTGCTCGCGAACCTGACGGACGGACGCGAGGGCGGTGCGCAGGACCGCGCGCTGCACGCGCTGGAGCGGCTGGCGCCGGTCCCGTGAGGATGCCGTGGAAGTAGGATGCGCCCGGTGCTGAGCGACTACCTCCCGATCGTGGTGCTGGCCGCGCTCGCGCTCGTGTTCGCGATCGCCTCGCTCACAGCGTCGAGGCTGCTGCGCCCGAACCGACCGACGCCCGCCAAGCTCTCGCCCTACGAGTGCGGGATCGAGCCGGAGCGTCTGCCGAAGGGCGAGCGGTTCAGCGTGAAGTTCTACGTCGTCGCGATGCTGTTCATCATCTTCGACATCGAGACGATCTTCCTGTTCCCGTGGGCCGTCGGCTTCCGCCGGCTCGGCCTGTTCGGCCTGGTCGAGATGGCGATCTTCATCGCCCTCGTCTTCGTGGCGTACGTCTACGTCTGGCGTTCGGGGGGTCTGGACTGGGCCGCCGAGCGGGCCCCGCTCGCTCCCCCGCTCGAGATCCCGCAGCCGGAGGCGGAGGTCGCCCGTGCCGGTTGAGCGCGTCGAGGGCTTCCGGACCGGCAGGACGAAGGAGGAGACCGAGGAGGAGGTCCGGCGCGGGATCCTGCTGACCTCGCTCGACCGGGCCGTGAGCTGGGCGCGGAAGCAGTCGATGTGGCCGGCGACGTTCGGACTGGCGTGCTGCGCCATCGAGATGATGTCCGCGGGCGCCGGGCACTACGACCTGTCCCGGTGGGGGATGGAGCTGTTCCGCGCATCGCCGCGGCAGTCGGACCTGATGATCGTCGCCGGTCGCGTCTCGCAGAAGATGGCGCCGGTCCTCCGCCGGATCTACGACCAGATGCCCGAGCCGAAATGGGTCATCTCGATGGGCGTGTGCGCCTCGGCCGGCGGGATGTTCACGAACTACGCAGTCGTGCAGGGCGTCGACACGATCGTGCCGGTGGACGTGTACGTGCCCGGGTGCCCGCCGCGCCCCGAGATGCTGATGTTCGGCATCCTCAAGCTCCAGGAGCAGGTGCGCACGGAGGGGCGGTTCCGGTGATCCCCGCGGGCGAGCTGGCCGAGCGCGTCCGCCCGCGGCTGCCCGATCTGGTCGTCGCGCGCGGCGAGGTGGCCGCGGTGGTCGATCGCGACCACCTCCTGGAGGTGCTCGGGTGGCTGCGCTCGGACCCCGAGCTCGCGTTCGACCTCCTCGCGAGCGTCACCGCCACCGACTGGCCGGACCGGACGCCCCGGTACTGGGTCGTGTACGAGCTGGCGTCGACGTCCTTCCACCACCGGCTGCGCCTGAAGGTCGGCCTCGCGGCAGAGGACGCGCGGCTGCCGTCGGCGGTCGGGCTGTACCCGACCGCGGACTGGCACGAGCGCGAGACGTTCGACTTCTACGGGGTGCTCTTCGAGGGTCACCCGAACCTGCGCCGGATCATGCTCCCCGAGGGCTGGGAGGGCCACCCGCTGCGCAAGACCGAGGAGATGGGCGGCGTGAACACGCGGTACCGGGGGGCGTTCATCCCGCCGATCGACCGGAGGGTCTCGCCGTGAGCTTCGACACGGAGCGGGACGTGGACCCGATCGACCCGCTGTCCACGGCGGAGCTGCGCCAGGAGACCATGGTCATCAACATGGGGCCGCAGCACCCCTCGACCCACGGCGTGCTGCGGCTGTTGCTGGAGCTCGACGGCGAGACGGTGGTCCGCTGCGAGCCGATCGTCGGCTACCTGCACACCGGCATCGAGAAGAACATGGAGTACCGGACGTGGCAGCAGGGCGTCACGTTCGTCACCCGCGCCGACTACCTCTCCCCGTTCTTCAACGAGCTCGCGTACGCGCTGGCCGTCGAGCGCCTCCTCGGGATCGAGGCGCCGCCGCGGGCGCAGGTGCTGCGGGTGCTGTTCTGCGAGCTCAACCGGATCGCCTCGCACCTCGTGTGGCTCGCGACGAGCGGGATGGAGCTCGGGGCGGTGTCGGTCATGCTCTTCGGCTTCCGCGAGCGCGAGGTCATCCTGGACATCTTCGAGATGGCCACCGGTCTTCGGATGAACCACGCGTACATCCGGATCGGCGGCGTGGTGATGGATCTGCCCGACGGCGCGACCGACGCCATCGAGGACTTCCTCGACATGATGCCCGGGCGGATCCGCGAGTACGAGAGCCTGCTGTCCAGCAACCCGATCTGGATCCAGCGCAACGCCGGGGTCGGGATCCTCTCGGCGGAGGAGGCGATCGCGCTCGGCGTCACCGGACCCACGCTCCGGGCGGCCGGCGTTCCCCTGGACGTCCGTCGCGACGAGCCCTACTCGGGCTACGAGACGTACGAGTTCGACGTCATCACCCGCGACTCGGCCGACTGTTACGCGCGGTACGCGATCCGCCTCGACGAGATGCGCGAGTCGATGCGGATCGTCGAGCAATGCCTGGACCGGCTGCGCGAGCCGGGTCCGGTGATGGTGGACGACCCGAAGGTCGCGTGGCCCTCGCGCCTCGAGGTCGGCCCGGACGGCATCGGGAACTCGCCCGCGTACGTCCGCCACATCATGGAGGAGTCGATGGAGGCCCTCATCCATCACTTCAAGATGGTCACCGAGGGCGTGGAGGTCCCGGCGGGAGAGGTCTACCAGCCCGTGGAGTCTCCCCGAGGGGAGCTGGGCCTGTACGTGGTATCCGACGGCGAGCACCGGCCCTACCGCGTCCGGATCCGGGACCCGTCGTTCGTCAACCTGCAGGCGGTCCCGGCCATGGTCAAGGGCGGACTGGTCGCCGACGCGATCGCGGTCATCGCGAGCCTGGATCCGGTCATGGGCGGGGTGGACCGGTGATGGCCGTGCTCACGCCGGAGCTGCGCGAGCAGGCGGAGGCGATGAAGGCCCGGTACCCCGCCGGGCGGGAGCGCTCCGCGATCCTGCCGCTGCTGTACCTGGTGCAGTCGGTCGAGGGGAGCGTGACCGAGGACGGGCTCCGGGAGGTGGCCGAGATCCTCGGCCTGCGTGCCGCCGAGGTCGAGGCCGTCGCCACGTTCTACACGATGATCCGGCTCCGCCCCACCGGCGTCCACGTCGTGAACGTCTGCACCAACCTGTCCTGCGCGCTCCGAGGCGGGCACGAGGTCCACACGGCCGCGCGCGAGGCCGCCGATCTACCCCCGGACGCCGAGGTCTCGAAGGACGGCGCCGTCACGGTGCACGAGGAGGAGTGCCTCGGCGCCTGCGACGCCGCGCCCGTCGTCCAGGTCGATTTCGCGAACCACGACCGTGTCACGCCCGAGCGGGCGCGGGAGCTCGTGTCCGCGCTCCGACGGGGCGAGGTGCCCGAGCCCTCGAGGGGCGTCGCGCCACGTGACTTCCGGCACGCGTCGCGCATCCTCGCCGGGCTGGAGGATCCGACGTGAGCCAGTCGGCACGGATCGTGACCGCGCACTGGGGCGACCCCGGGGTCATCACCGTCGATGGGTACCTCGCCGGCGGCGGCTACGAGGGGCTGCGCCGGGCGCTCGGGATGACGCCCGCGGAGGTCATCGACGAGCTGAAGGCCTCGGGCCTCCGCGGCCGTGGCGGCGCCGGCTTCCCGACCGGCGTGAAGTGGTCGTTCGTCCCGCAGAACACCGGCAAGCCCACCTACGTCGTCTGCAATTTCGACGAGTCCGAGCCGGGGACGTACAACAACCGCGAGCTGATCGAGCGCGAGCCGCACCAGCTGCTCGAGGGCCTGGCGATCGCGGCGTACGCGGTCCAGAGCCACACGGCGTTCATCTACTGTCGCGGCGAGTTCCTGTGGCCGGGCACGGTCTTGCAGCGCGCGATCGCCGAGGCCTACGGCAAGGGGTTCCTCGGTCCAGACGTCCTCGGCTCCGGGTACAACCTGGAGGTCGTCCTCCACCGGGGCGCCGGCGCGTACATCTGTGGCGAGGAGACGGCGCTGCTCTCCTCGCTCGAGGGGTTCCGCGGCCAGCCGCGTCTGCGACCCCCCTTCCCGGCGGTCGAGGGCCTGTACGAGAGCCCGACCCTCATCAACAACGTCGAGACGCTCTGCTTCGTGCCGCATATCCTGCGCCGGGGGGCGGCGTGGTTCGCGGCGATCGGTCCCGAGAAGTCGCCGGGGACCAAGATCTTCTCGATCTCGGGCAAGGTCGAGCGGCCCGGGAACTACGAGCTGCCGATGGGCACGCCGTTCCGCGTCCTGCTCGAGGAGCACGCGGGCGGGGTCCTCGGCGGCCGCGCGCTGAAGGCGTGGACCCCCGGCGGGTCCTCGACGCCCTTGCTCACGGCGGAGCACCGGGACGTCGAGCTCGACTTCGAGGCCGTGCAGGCGGCCGGGTCGCTGCTCGGGACCGGCGCGGTGATGGTGATGGACGAGACGGACTGCATCGTCGAGGCCACGCGCCGGATGCTCCAGTTCTACGCGCACGAGTCGTGCGGCAAGTGCACGCCGTGCCGCGAGGGCACGTGGTGGGTGAGCCGGGTGCTCGCACGGATCGAGAACGGGTACGGGCGCCCGCAGGACCTGGAACTGCTCCTCGACACCGCCGACAACATGCTGTTCAAGGCGTTCTGCGCGCTCGCGGACGCGGCGGCGAGCCCGATCCAGTCGAGCCTGCGGTACTTCCGCGAGGAGTACGAGCGGCACGTCGCCGAGCACCGCTGTCCGTTCACCGGGATAGGCCCCGGTGCCGTGGAGCCCGAGCGCGGTCCCGACGAGACCGGGTCGTCGGGACCCGAGCCCTCGGAGCCGGCGCTCGTCGACCTCGGGGAGGTGCTCCGGTGAGCGCCCCGCGCTCGGCCGTCGACACGGTCACCCTGACGATCGACGGCAAGGAGGTCACCGTCCCGGCCGGGACGCTCATCATCCGCGCGGCGGAGCAGCTCGGCATCCAGATCCCCCGGTTCTGCGACCACCCGTTCCTCGAGCCGCTCGGCGCGTGTCGGCAGTGCTACGTCGAGATCGAGGGCCAGCGCAAGCTCTTCACCTCCTGCACGACGACCGTCGCCCCCGGCATGGTCGTCTACACGCAGAACCGGTCCGAGCCTGCGCATAGGGCCCAGGTGGCCAACCTGGAGTTCCTGCTGATCAACCACCCGCTCGACTGCCCGATCTGCGATCGCGGCGGCGAGTGCCCGCTCCAGGACCAGACGATGACGTTCGGCCCGGGCGAGAGCCGGTACATCGAGCCGAAGCGCACCTACGAGAAGCCGATCCTCCTGTCGGCGGCGGTGGCGCTCGACCGTGAGCGGTGCGTGCTGTGCGCTCGGTGCACGCGGTTCTGCGACGAGATCAGCGGCGACCGCTTCATCGAGCTCTTCGCCCGCGGCGCGGGCGAGCGCGTCTCGATCGCGGCGGGCGAGGACTTCCGCTCGCCGTTCAGCGGGAACACGATCCAGATCTGCCCGGTCGGCGCGCTGACGGCGACGTCGTACCGGTTCGTGGCGCGCCCGTTCGACCTGTCGAGGGCGGACTCGGTGTGCTCGCACTGCGCGGCCGGCTGCAACGTGACGGTCGACCTGCGGCGGGGCGAGGTCGTCCGCGTCCTCGCACGCGACAACCTGGACGTGAACGACGCATGGCTGTGTGACAAGGGACGCTTCGCCCACCGGTTCGCCGACGCCCCGGATCGGTTGACGACCCCGCTCGTGCGCGACCGCGGGCTCGAGCCGGTCTCGTTCGACGAGGCGCTGTCGACGGTGGCCTCGTGGTGCCGGGATGCCCGCGTGGCCTTCCTGACCGGCGGGCGGCTGACCGACGAGGACGCGTACGCGTTGTCGAAGCTGACGCGCACCGTGATGGGGACGAACGACCTCGACCACCGGCGCGCGTTCCACGGGGGCGTGGCCGAGCAGCTCGCGGCGGCGGTCCCGATGTCCGTGACCTACCGCGACGTCGAGCGCGCGAGGACGATCCTCGTGGTCGGCCTCGACGCCGAGCAGGAGCTCCCCATCCTCCACCTGCGGATCCGCAAGGCGGCGCGACGCGGTGCGAAGGTCTTCGTCGTCCACCCGCGCCGCACCCGCCTGCACGACGTTGCCGAGCACGTGCTCGTCAGGCCGGGCCAGGAGGCCTCGGCGCTCGCACGGATCCACGACGCCGCCGGCGGCGATCGGATCGAGGATCGGATCGCGGCGGCCCTGGCCGAGGCGGGTGAGGAGGCGGTCGTGCTCGCCGGGCCCGGGCTCGCCGAGCACCCGCTCGCCGCCGACGTGGCGCTCGGGCTCGCCGGGCGTCACGGCGCGCGCTTCGGGCTCCTGTCGCGTCGGGCGGGCGATCGCGGCGCCCTGCGCGCGGGGGTCCACCCGGCCCTCCTGCCGGGAGGACGCCGCGTGACCGACGACGCCGAGCGCGGGGAGGTCGAGGCGGTCTGGGGGCCGCTGCCCACGGAGCCGGGACGCACGTCGATGGAGATCCTCGAGGCCGCGGCCGAGCGGCAGGTCGACGTCCTGTTCCTGATCGGCCTCGACCCGCTGCGGGACGTCCCGGACGCCGGGCTGGCGCGTCGCGCGCTCCAGAACGCCCGCTATGCGGTGGTCCAGTCCCTGGAGCTGGGGGAGCTCGAGCCGTACGCCGACGCGTTCCTGCCGGCCGCGGCGACGTTCGAGCGCGACGGGCACGTCACCACCTGGGAGGGCCGGTCGCAGCGGATGCGCCCGGTCCGAGGGCCGCAGGGCCTGTCGCGCCCGGACTGGGAGATCCTCGCGGGCCTGGCGCGGGCGATGGGCGGCGACCTGGGCTTCGGGCCGATCGAGGAGCTGCAGGAGGAGATGTCCGGGCTGCTGGAGCCGCGGGGGCGTCCGCGGCGCTCGACCGCGTGGGCCGGGGGTGGCACCCCCCAGTGGATCGAGGAGCTCACGCTGTTCACGTATCCGCTCCTCGTGGACGAGGGACGGCTGTCCGACCGCGCCGCCGAGGTCAAGGCCGCCCTCGAGGACCCGCCGTTCGCCGAGGTCCACCCCGAGGACGCCGCGAAGCGCGGGCTCGAGGACGGGGGGCCGGTCCGCCTCCGCACGGGGGCCGGCGAGGCCGTCGTCCCGGTCCGGGTCACCGAGGACGTGGCCCAGGGCGCGGTCTTCGTCCCGTTCAACCAGCCGGGTCTGGCCGCGAACACGCTGCTCGCCGGCCGGTTCACCGCGGCGGTGGAGATCGAGCGGCCCGCGATGGTCGCCGTCGCCGTGTCCGACGCAGCCCAGGTCGCCGACACAGGGGCGGCGGCCGACGGAGGCGGCGGCTGATGGACTGGCTCGACTGGGTGCTGGTCGTGGCGCGGGTCGCCGTCGTGTTCCTCGCGCTCCTGATCATGGTGCTGCTGCTGATCTGGGTCGAGCGCAAGGTGATCGCCGACATGCAGACCCGGAAGGGCCCGATGCGTGCGGGTCCGCGCGGCATCCTCATCACGCTCGCCGACGGCATCAAGCTGTTCTTCAAGGAGGGCATCACGCCGACCCTCGCGGACCGGCCCGTGTACCTGATCGCGCCGGTGATCTCGATGCTGCCGGCGTTCCTGGCCTTCGCGGTGATCCCGTTCGGCACCGGCGTGACGTTGTTCGGCCGCGAGGTGCCGTTCCAGCTCGCCGACCTGAACATCGGGATCCTGTGGATCCTGGCGATGAGCTCGCTGATGATCTACGGGATCGTGCTCGGCGGCTGGTCGAGCGGCTCGAACTACCCGCTGCTCGGGGCGATCCGGTCCTCGGCCCAGATGATCAGCTACGAGGTCGGGATGGGGCTCGCCCTGGTCGCCGTGCTGATGTACTCGGACAGCCTCCAGATGTCCCAGATCGTGGCGTCGCAGGACCGCGTGTGGAACGTGATCCCGCAGTTCCCCGCCTTCCTGATCTTCCTGATCGCCGGTCTGGCCGAGACCAACCGTCCGCCGTTCGACCTGCCCGAGGCCGAGTCGGAGCTGGTCGCCGGGTTCCACACCGAATACTCGGGCATCCGCTTCGCCCTGTTCTACCTGGGCGAGTACCTCAACGTCGTCACCGTCGCCGCCGTGGCGGTCACGCTGTTCCTGGGCGGGTGGCGGGGTCCCGCGCCCGAGTTCCTGCCCTGGCTCTGGCCGCTCCTGTGGTTCCTGGTCAAGGTCTTCCTCGTCGTCTACCTGTACGTGTGGGTGCGCGCGACGCTGCCTCGTGTCCGATACGACCGGCTCATGGCGTTCGGCTGGAAGCTCCTGATCCCGTTCGGACTGCTGTGGGTGCTCGTGACCGGCGCGATCGTCGTGCTGCCCGACGTCTACGGGCGCCGGGAGGTCGTCATCGGCACCGCGGTCGTGCTCGGCATCCTGGTCGCACTCACGCTCGTGTGGCCGCTGCTCGCGCCACGACGGTCCTCGGAGGAGGTGCGGCCGTGAGCGAGCGCTCGGACGAGACCCGCACGGACCTCGGGTCGGCCGTCGGCGCCGTCGTGCGGGGGATGGGGACGATCTTCAAGCAGGTCTTCCGCAAGGACGTGACCGAGGAGTACCCGACGGTCATCACGCCGCCGCCGCCTCGTTCGCACATCGGCCGCCACCTCCTGAACCGGCACGAGAACGGTCTGGAGAAGTGCATCGGGTGCGAGCTGTGCGCGTACGCCTGCCCGGCCGACGCGATCTGGGTCGAGGGTGAGGACAACGATCCCGAGCACCCCTCGAGTCCGGGCGAGCGGTACGCGAAGGACTATCAGATCAACTACCTGCGCTGCATCATGTGCGGGCTGTGCGTCGAGGCCTGCCCGACCCGGGCCCTCACGCTGACGAGCTACTACGAGATGTCCTTCACGTCGCGTGAGGACGCCATCTGGACGAAGGAACGGCTGCTCGAGCCGCCGCCGGCGCTGGGGACCGATCCGGTGGACCGCGAGGGGTAGACGTGGTGGCTCGGACGGGAGGCGGGGCGTGAGCGCGGACCAGATCGTGTTCTGGGTCTTCGCCCCGATCTCGATCGGGTCGGCGATCGCGATGCTACTGCAGCGCAACGCGGTGCACGCCGCCCTATTCCTGATCGTGAACTTCTTCACGATCGCGGTCTTCTACCTGGTCCTCGAGGCGCCCTTCCTGTTCGCGGTCCAGATCATCGTCTACGCGGGCGCGATCATGGTCCTGTTCCTGTTCGTGATCATGCTGCTCGGCGTCGACCGGGACGAGGTCCTCACCGAGCGCATCCCGTGGCAGCGGCCGGCGGCGATCGTCATCGGCATCGGGGTGTTCGTCGAGCTGGTCGCCGCGATCCGCGCCGGGGTGGGGTTCGCGACGAAGGGCCCGGTGGCGTTCGCCGAGACCGTGAACCGCGGCGGGAACACGGAGGCGCTCGCGCGCACGCTGTTCCGCGACTACTTCTTCCCGTTCGAGGCCACCTCGGTCCTGCTGATCGTCGCCGCGATCGCCGCGATGATGCTCGCGGCCCGGCACCGCCGTGCGATCAGCCGCGCCGGGCAGGAGCGGGTGGCCGAGCCCGAGCGGTCGGAGGTGGCGTCGTGAGCACCCCGATCGCCTACTTCCTCGTCGTCTCGGCCGCGCTGTTCACGATCGGCACGGTTGGCGTGATGGTGCGTCGGAACGCGCTCGTGATCTTCATGTCCGTCGAGCTGCAGCTGAACGGCGTCAACCTGGCGCTCGTGGCCTTCTCACGGCTGCACGGGAACCTGACGGGGCAGGTGCTCACCTTCTTCTCGATGGTCGTCGCGGCGGCCGAGGTCGTCGTGGGTCTGGCGATCATCGTCTACGTCTTCCGTCGCCGGCGGACGGCGAACGTCGACGACCTGGCGGTCCTGCGGTGGTGAGCCGATGACCGAGGCCGTCTGGCTCGTCCCCGCGCTCCCGTTCCTGGGGTTCATCGTCGACCTGTTCGCCGGTCGGCGGCTCGGGCGCGCCGCGGGGTGGCTCGCCACGCTCTCGGTCGCGGCGGCGGCCGTGGTGGCCGTCGGTGTCGGCCTCGACGTGCTGGCGCACCCGGCCGAGGAGCGGACCACGATCGTCCACCTGTACGACTGGATCCGCGTGGGCGCGTTCTCGGCGGCGGCGGACCTTCGGGTGGACCAGCTCTCGGTGCTGATGATCCTGGTCGTGACGATCGTCGGGACCCTGATCCACCTGTACGCGATCGGCTACATGGAGGGTGACCCGCGCTTGGGCCGCTTCTTCGCGT
The DNA here is from genome assembly GCA_035718185.1 of Actinomycetota bacterium. Classification (GTDB taxonomy): domain Bacteria; phylum Actinomycetota; class UBA4738; order UBA4738; family HRBIN12; genus HRBIN12. The sequence goes on along the minus strand of DASTHN010000069.1, from coordinate 19,336 downwards.
ACCTCAACCTGTTCGTCTCCTTCATGCTCGTGCTCGTCCTGGCCGAGAACCTGCTCCTCCTGTACGTCGGGTGGGAGGGCGTCGGTCTGTGCTCGTACCTGCTGATCGGGTTCTGGTTCGACCGCCCGGCGGCCGCGAACGCGGCGAAGAAGGCATTCGTGACCACCCGGATCGGCGACACGTTCATGCTGGTCGGGATCGCGCTCGTGTTCCTGCGCCTGGGGTCGCTGGACTTCTCGGTCGTGCTCGACCCGGCGATCGAGGCGGTGCAGCCCTCGGGGGTGTTCACGGTGATCGCGCTGCTCCTGTTCGCGGGCGCGATCGGGAAGTCGGCGCAGGTGCCGCTTCACGTCTGGCTCCCCGACGCGATGGAGGGGCCGACGCCGGTCTCGGCCCTGATCCACGCGGCGACGATGGTCACGGCGGGCGTCTACCTGGTGGTCCGCACGCATCTGTTCTTCGAGATCTCCGGGGTGGCGCTGGTGGTGGTCCTGGTGGTCGGGGTGGTCACGGCCCTGTACGCGGCGCTGTCGGCGCTCGGGCAGGACGACATCAAACGGGTGCTCGCGTACTCGACCGTGAGCCAGCTCGGGTTCATGTTCACTGCCGCAGGGATGCGCGCGTACTCGGTCGCGATGTTCATGCTCGCGGCACACGCCTGCTACAAGGCCCTGCTGTTCCTGTCGGCCGGGTCCGTGATGCACGGCACGCACGAACTGAGCGACCTGAAGCGGATGGGCGGGCTCCGGCGGCGGATGCCCTGGACGGCGGGGGCCGCGATCGCCGGTGCACTGTCGCTCGCCGGGGTCATCGGACTCGCCGGCTACGTCGCGAAGGACGAGATCCTGGCGATCGCCAGCGAGACCGGCCGTACGGCCGTCTGGGTGCTCGGGACGCTCGCCGCCCTGCTCTCGGCGCTCTACATCGGCCGCTGGCTGTTCCTCACGTTCTTCGGAGACCCGAGGAGCGAGGAGGCGGGGCGGGCACACGAGTCTCCGCCCGTGATGCTCGTGCCGTTCCTCGCGCTCGCCGTGGGGGCGGTCGGGCTCGGCGTGCTGATGCTCGACCCGGAGACCGGTCTGGTCCCCACCTTCCTGGAGCCGGTCCTCGGGGCCGTCCCGCACGGCGACGCAGGCGTCGAGGCGGCCGTGCTCGTCGTGATCTCGCAGGTCGTGGCGCTCGGCGGCCTGGCTGTGACGTGGCTCGTCTACGCGTCGGCACGCGTCGACTGGCTCGCCCTGCGACTCCGCCTCGCGCCGCTGCCGCGGTTCCTCGGTCACGGGATGTACGTCGACGACCTGTACGCGAGGGTGCTCGTCGCCCCGGCGAAGGCGGGATCCGCGATCCTCGCCACCGTCGTGGACGCGGGCGCGGTGGACGGGCTGGTGAACGCCGTGGGGCGGCTCTTCCAGTCGCTCGCGGGCGTCGGCCGCCGCGTGCAGACCGGGCTGGTGCGGACCTACGCGCTCGCGTTCCTGCTGGGCGCGCTCGCGCTCCTCGCGTACGTGGGGGTGCGGGGATGAGGAGCTGGCTGACGCTCACGACCTTCCTGCCGCTCGTCGGTGTGGTCGCGCTGGTCGCGTGGCCGCGGATCCGTGACGAGGCGGCGCGGGCGGTCGCACTCATCGTGGCGGTCGCGACGTTCCTGGTGTCGCTCGCGATGCTCGGACGGTTCGACAGCAGCGTCCCCGGGTTCCAGCTCGTCGAGCAGGCGACGTGGGTCGGGTCCCTGAACCTCCAGTACCTGGTCGGGGTCGACGGGGTCAGCGTGTGGCTGGTCGTCCTGACGACCTTCCTGATGCCCATCGCGATCCTGGCGTCGTGGAAGCTCGACGATCGCGTGCGGCTGTTCATGGCCACGATGCTCGTGCTCGAGACGGGGATGATCGGCACGTTCCTGGCGCTCGACGTGCTGCTGTTCTTCCTGTTCTTCGAGGCGATCCTGTTCCCGATGTACCTGATCATCGGGGTGTGGGGCGGGCAGCGGCGCGTCTACGCGACCGTGAAGTTCTTCCTGTACACGATGTTCGGCTCGGCGTTCCTGCTGGTCGCGATCCTGTTCCTGTACGCGAAGTCGGGGTCGCTGCCCGGCGGGCCGACGTTCGACGTGCGCGAGCTCGCGGGTCTCACCCTGGCGCCGGCGACCGCGAAGTGGCTGTTCCTGGCCTTCCTCGTGGCGTTCGCCGTGAAGGTGCCGCTGTTCCCGCTCCACACGTGGCTGCCCGACGCCCACACGGAGGCACCGACGGCCGGCTCGGTGATCCTGGCGGCGGTCCTGCTGAAGATCGGCGCGTACGGGCTGATCCGGTTCAACCTGTCGCTGTTCCCCGACGCGTCGCGCTCGTTCGCGGACGCGATCTCGGTCCTCGCGCTCATCGGGATCGTGTACGGCGCGATCGTGGCGCTCATGCAGTCGGACCTGAAACGGCTCGTGGCCTACTCGAGCGTCTCGCACCTCGGGTTCGTGGTGCTCGGCACGTTCGCCTTCACCCAGCAGGCGATGGCCGGCGGTGTGCTCCAGATGGTCAATCACGGGCTCTCGACGGGCGCCCTGTTCCTGTTGGTCGGCATGGTCTACGAGCGGACGCACACGCGCGACCTCACGCAGATGGGCGGCCTCATGGCGGTGACGCCGTGGCTCGCCGGGACCTTCCTGTTCGTGGCGCTGTCCTCGCTGGGTCTGCCGGGGCTCAACAACTTCGTCGGCGAGTTCCTCGTGATCCTCGGGACGCTCGCGCGCAACGTCTGGTTCGGCGCGGTCGCGGCAGCCGGCGTTGTGCTCGCGGCGATCTACCTGCTGTGGTCCTACCAGCGGATGGCGCACGGTCCGGTCCCCGAGGCGCAGCGCCACCACCACGACCTCTCGCTCCGGGAGGTCGTGGTCCTGGTGCCGGTGCTGGCCGCGATCCTGGCCATCGGCGTGTACCCGAAGCTGGTGCTCGACCGGATCGAGCCCACGACGGACGCGATCGTGACCGACGTCGGCGCCCCGCCGGTGGGTCCGGCGCCGCCGGTCCCCGTCGCCGCGGAGCCCGGCGGATGACGCCCGCGGTGGACCTTGGCCCGGTGATGCCGGAGCTGATCCTCGTGGGAGCGGCGATCCTCGCGCTCCTCGTCGGCGTGTTCGCCCGACGGGCCGAGCCGCTCGTCCTGCTGTTCATCGCGATGGCCGGCGTCGCCGGCGCCGCGGCGGCCTCGATCCTCCTCTGGGACTGGGGTGGAGGGCTCACGGTGCTCGCGGGCGCGGTGGCCACGGACCGGTTCGCGGTCGTGGCGCGCCTGATCCTGCTCGGCGTCGCCGCCCTCGGGCTGGTGCTCGGGCACCACTACTTCAAGCGATCGGGGGAGCTGCGGACCGAGTTCTACGCTCTCGTGCTGTTCGCGACGTCCGGGATGACGCTGATCGCCGCGTCCGCCGACCTGATCACGATGTTCCTGGCCCTCGAGATCCTCTCGCTGTCGCTGTACGTGCTCACCGGATCCTCGGCCAGGATCGGATCGGTCGAGGGGGCGATGAAGTACTTCCTGCTGGGCGCGTTCTCCTCCGCGTTCTTCCTCTACGGCGTCGCGATGGCGTACGGCGCGACGGGCTCGACGGCCCTGGCCGCGGTCGCCACGGCGCTCGGCGGGCGGACGGGCTCGATGGCGCTCGCCGTGGCCGCGATGGTGCTGCTCGCGGTCGGGTTCGCCTTCAAGGTCTCGGCGGTGCCGTTCCACATGTGGACGCCCGACGTCTATCAGGGCGCCCCGACGGCCGTGACGGCGTTCATGTCGGCGGGGACGAAGGTGGCCGCGTTCGCCGCGTTCATGCGGGTGTTCAACGTCGCCTTCCAGCCGCTCATCTGGGACTGGACCCCGGTGATCTGGGGCCTGGCGGCCGCCTCGATGATCGTCGGGAGCGTGCTCGCGATCGCGCAGACCGACATCAAGCGGATGCTGGCCTACTCGAGCATCGCGCACGCCGGCTTCGTGCTCACGGGGATGACGGCCCCGGGGCGGACCGGCATGAGCGCGTCGCTGTTCTACCTGCTCGCGTACGCGTTGATGATCGTCGGGGCGTTCGGGGTCGTGATGGTCGTGTCCTCGCGGGGGGAGGCGGCCACTTCGATCGACTCCTATCGGGGCCTGTACCGGCAGAGCCCGTTGCTCGCGGGGCTGCTGTCGGTGTTCCTGCTCTCGATGGCCGGGATCCCGCCGACGGCGGGGTTCTTCGCGAAGGTGAGCGTCTTCGGCGCGGCGATCGACGCGGGACACTGGGAGCTCGCGCTGATCGGCGTGCTCGCGAGCGTCGTCGCGGCGTTCTTCTACATCCGGGTGATGGTGCTGATGTACATGCAGGAGCCGAGCGGGGACCACGAGCCGGACGCGTCGCTCGCACCGCGTGTGGCGCTCGCGATCCCGGCCATCGGGACGCTCCTGCTCGGGGTGCTGCCCGGTCTGGTGACCGACCTCCTCAGCAAGGCATCGGTGATCCGATGGTGAGAGGCTCCTTCGCATGCGGCGTGTGATCCCCGGCCTCGAGGCGCCGGACCCAGTCCTCGAGCGGGACGTGCGCGCCCGACTGGCGGACGTCGAGACCGCGCTCGAGAAGGCGGTCCGGGCCGATTCGGAGATGCTGGCCCAGACCGCTCGGTACCTCCTCGAGGCCGGCGGGAAGCGCTTCCGCCCGATGCTGGTGCTGCTCTCGGGCTACTTCGGCGATCCCGCCGATCTGCGCCTGATCCCGGGGGCCGTGGCGATCGAGCTGGTCCACGCCGCGACGCTGTACCACGACGATGTGATCGACGAGGCGGAGTCGCGGCACGGGGTCCCCTCGGTGAACGCGCGCTGGGACAACACGGTCGCGATCCTGACCGGCGACTACCTGTTCGCGCGCGCATCCGAGATCTCCTCGGACCTCGGCGCCGACGTCATCGCGCTGCTCGCGCGCACGATCGCCACGCTCTGCGACGGGCAGATCCGCGAGGTCGAGGCGTCGGGCGACGTGGACCAGACCCGGGAGGCGTACCTCGAGGTCATCCGCCGCAAGACCGGCGCGCTCATCGCCACGTCGTGCCGGCTGGGCGGGATGCTCTCGGATGCCACGCCGGAGCACGTCGGCGTGCTCGAGGCCTACGGCGAGGCCCTCGGCATGGCCTTCCAGCTCTCGGACGACATCATGGACGTCACCTCGAGCTCCTCGGAGCTGGGCAAGGAGCCAGGGGTCGACATGCGGGAGGGCGTCTACACCCTCCCGGTCCTGCTCGCGCTGGGTGCCGGCGACGGTCCCGAGCTCCGGGCCCTGCTCTCGGAGGGGCCGCCGGAGGGGGAGCGCCTGGCCAGGGCGCTGGAGATCGTCCGACGACCCATCACGCTCGACGACGCCCGAGCCGCCGTGGCCACGGAGGTCGACCGGGCTCGGGGGCTGGCGGAGCGCCTGCCGGCCGGGGTCGCGCGCACCGCGCTCGTCCAGCTCGCCGAGTTCCTGGCTGTCCGCTGCGGGGCCCGGCGTCCGTGACCCTCCTGTTGCTAGAATCCGGGCCGCTCGGGAAACCATTCACAAGCGTGGAGACCTACTACCAGTCGTACGGGGTCGTCCTCGCGGTCCTGATCGCCGGCGTCGGGCTCGTGGCCGTCGCCTTCGGGGCCGCGGCGCTGCTCGCACCCCACCGTCCGCTCGCCGAGAAGCTCACCACCTACGAGTGCGGTATCGACCCCGTGGGGGAGGGCTGGGCGCAGAGCCAGGTCCGCTACTACGTGTTCGGGTTCCTGTTCGTGATCTTCGACGTCGAGTCGGTGTTCCTCTTCCCCTGGGCACGGGTGTTCGAGGGGCTCGGCTACGCGGCCGTGGTCGAGATGGCCATCTTCATCGGGATCCTGGCCCTCGGCCTGCTCTACGCGTGGCGAAAGGGGGTCCTGAAGTGGGTCTGATCACCGAGAAGACCCCGATCGCGACGCTCCAGCCGGTGAAGTTCCTCCTGAATTGGGGACGGAAGTACTCGCTGTGGGTGTTCAACTTCGGGCTCGCCTGCTGCGCGATCGAGTTCATCGCCGCCTCCGCGTCCAAGCACGACTTCATCAGGTTCGGCGTGATCCCGTTCGCCCACGGACCGCGCCAGGCGGACCTGATGATCGTCTCGGGGACGCTCACGGACAAGATGGCGCCCGCGGTGAAGCGCCTGTACGACCAGATGCCGGAACCCAAGTACGTGATCTCGTTCGGTTCGTGCGCCAACTGCGGCGGCCCGTATTGGGACTCCTACGCGGTCACCAAGGGCGTCGACCAGATCATCCCCGTGGACGTCTACGTCCCGGGCTGTCCGCCGAGGCCCGAGGGTCTGCTGCACGGGATCGTGAAGCTCCAGGAGAAGATCGCGAACGAGGACATCAGGGAGAAGTTCAGTGGCAAGCTCACCGCGCCCGCTGCCACCTCCTGACGTCGAGGCTCGCCTTCGGGCGCAGTTCGGCGACGACGTCCTGGCGTTCGAGGACCAGCACGGGCACGCGGTCGCCACGATCGTGCCCGCCCGGTACCGCCAGATCGCGACGTTCCTGCGCGACGAGCCCGAGCTCGCGTGCGACTACTGCGACTTCTCCAGCGGCGTGGACCTGGGCCCGGACGGCGGCTTCGAGGTCGTCACGCACCTGTACTCGACCACGCACCGCCACAACGTCCGCCTCAAGGTCAAGCTGCCGTACGAGGATCCGGTCTGCCCCACGATCTCGGACATCTTCCCCGCGGCGAACTGGCACGAGCGCGAGACGGCCGAGATGTTCGGCATCGCGTTCGAGGGCCACCCGCAGCCCGTGAAGCTCCTGCTCTCGGAGCCGTTCGAGGGCCATCCCCTCCGCAAGGACTTCCCGCTGATGACGCGTGAGGCGAAGCCCTGGCCCGGCGCCGCCGAGGGCGAGGAGGCCGAGGAGGAGTGATCGCCCAGGCCGGCACGAGCATCTTCGAGCAGTGGGTCTCGAACTACTGGCTCGTGATCGTCCTGAAGGCTGCGGTCGTGCTGGTGTTCTTCCTCACTGCGCCGCTGCTCGTGGGGTACATGGAGCACAAGGGGCTCGCCCACCTCCAGGCGCGTCTCGGGCCCATGTACGCCGGTCGGTTCCACGGCTGGGCCCAGCTGGTCGCGGACGGGGTCAAGTTCGTCCAGAAGGAGAACGTCGTCCCGGCCGCGGCGGACTACTGGGTGTTCTCGCTGGCGCCGGGGGTCGCGATGGTCCCGTACATCGCGCTGTTCGTCGTGATCCCGTTCTCGTCGGACATCTTCGTGCTGAACCTGGACATCGGCATCTTCTTCGTGATGGCGATGTCCTCGATCTCGGTGATCGGCGTCTTGATGGCGGGGTGGGCCTCGGCGAACAAGTTCTCGCTGATGGGCGGTCTCCGCGCCGCGGCGCAGCTGATCGCGTACGAGCTGCCGCTCATCCTGGCGGCGGCGAGCGTCGTGATGCAGGCCGGGACGCTGTCGATGGTCGGGATCGTCGAGTCGCAGGAGCCGTATTGGTTCGTGCTGACGCAGCCGATCGGCTTCTTCATCTTCCTCACGGCAGCCGTCGCCGAGCTCTCGCGCCCGCCGTTCGACATCCCGGTCGCCGACTCGGAGATCATCTTCGGCCACATCACCGAGTACACGGGCCTGAAGTTCGCCTTCTTCCTGCTCACGGAGTATGGAGGCATCGTGGCCCTCTCGTGCGTGGCGGCGACGCTGTTCCTGGGCGGGTACCAGCCGCCGCCGCTCCTCGGCTCGATCCCGGAGCCGCTGTGGATGGCGGCGAAGGTCACGGGGCTCGCGTTCTTCATCATCTGGCTGCGCGCGACCTACCCGCGGCTGCGCGAGGACCAGCTGCAGCGGTTCTCGTGGCTCGCGCTGATCCCGCTCGCGCTGCTCCAGATCCTGGTGGTCGCCGTCGTCAAGGTCGCGGTGTAGGGGAGGGCGGAGATGGCGATCGACGAGCGGGATGTTCGGGAGGCACCGGAGCCCGGCCCGTCCACCGGGCTGGGCCTCGTGAAGGGGCTCGCCGTCACGATGAAGCACATGCTGCGTCGCTCGGTGACGCAGCAGTACCCGGAGGTCAAGCCGGATCTGCCCGCTCGCTCGCGGGGCGTGATCGCCCTGATGCAGGAGAACTGCACCGTGTGCTACAAGTGCGCGCGCGAGTGCCCCGACTGGTGCATCTACATCGACGCCCACAAGGAGACCCACCCGCCGGCGAGCGGGGGGAAGGCTCGGTCGGTCAAGGTCCTGGACCGGTTCGCGATCGACTACGCCCTGTGCATGTACTGCGGCATCTGCGTCGAGGTCTGCCCGTTCGATGCGCTGTTCTGGAGCCCCGAGTTCGAGTACGCGACGCACGACATCGTGGAGCTCACGCACGAGAAGGAGAAGCTCGAGGAGTGGACGTACACGGTCCTGCCACCGCCCGAGCTGGAGGTCGGGGCGGAGCCTCCCGCTGAGGAAGCGGGCCCTGCCGACGTGACGCCGGGGATCGCCGCACTCGCGGCGCCTGGAGGCGCCGCTCCGGCGGCTCCCCCGGCGTCCGCGACGGCTCCTTCCCCGACCCCCACGCCGAGCGTCGCGGCCGGGCCCGCTCCGGCGGCGGAGGCTCCGGCCCCTCCGGCTGAGGCATCTGCCGCCGCGCCGCCGCCTGCCGCAGCGGGTGGGGAGCGGGTGGAGGTGTCGATCGACCAGGAGACGTACGACCGCGTGTATGCGGAGCTGATCGCGAAGGGGACGGCCGAGCGGGTGGCGCAGGGGCAGGCGCGTCGGGCGGCGATGATCGCGGCTCGGAAGAAGGCGGCGGGGGAGGCCTGAGGATGAGCTCGCAGGAGTACGCGTTCGTCGTCCTCGCCCTGGTCGGGACGGTCTCGGCGGTTCGCGTTGTGACGGCCAGGAACGTCATCCGCGCGGCGCTGTACCTGGTTGCGACGCTCGGGTCGGTCGGCGCGGCCTACCTGCTCCTCGGCGCCGAGTTCGTCGGCTGGGTCCAGATCCTGATCTACGTCGGGGCCATCGTCATCCTGTTCCTGTTCGGGCTCATGCTCACGAAGGCCCCGATCGGACGCGAGGCCCTCGACAACCGGAGCCGGGCGGTCGCCGCGCTCGTCGGGCTGGCGATCCTCGCGGGCCTCGTGTTCCTGATCCAGAACGCGTTCGCGTGGAGCGACCCGAAGATGGAGCTGGCGCAGGCGACCTCCGGCGCGATCGGCGAGTCGGTGTTCCGCCACTACGTCCTGCCGTTCGAGGCCGTCTCGTTCGTCCTCCTGGCCGCGCTGATCGGCGCGGTCGTGCTCTCGAGGAAGGACGAGCGCCCGTGATCCGTCTGCCGCTCGTGCTGTTCTTCTCGGCCGCGCTCTTCTCGATCGGCGTGTACGGCGTGCTCGCCCGGCGGAACGCGGTGCTCGTGCTGATGTCGATCGAGCTGATGCTGAACGCCGTCAACGTGAACCTGATCGGCTTCTCGCAGCTGTGGCGGGACCTCACCGGCCAGGTGTTCGCGCTGTTCGTGATCGCGGTCGCCGCCGCCGAGGTCGGCATCGGGCTGGCGATCGTGATGCTGATCTACCGGAACCGGGAGACGATCAACGTCGATGAGGTGAGCCTCCTCAAGTGGTGATCGCGCTCGTGCTCGCGCATGAGGAGGCCGCCGAGGCCGCGGGTTCGGCGGGCCTGACCAGGTACGCCTGGCTCATCGCGCTGCTGCCGATCCTGTCGGCGGCGCTCACGCTGTTCTTCGGCAAGCGGACCCCGGGGCGCGGCTGGATCTACGGGGTGGTCACGGTCGGCGCGGGGTTCGTGCTCTCGCTCGGCGTGCTCTGGCACTTCGTGACGGGCGGCGGCCCGTACGCCTCGTCCGTCGAGTGGTTCCAGATCGGGCCGCTCGAGATGACGCTGGGGCAGTACGTCGACGGGCTGACGGCGGTCATGCTCGTCGTCGTCACCGCCGTCTCCCTGTGCGTGCACATCTATTCGATCGGCTACATGCACGGCGACTCGCGGTTCGCCTGGTTCTACGTCGTCCTGTCGCTGTTCACCGCGGCGATGCTGAACGTCGTCATCGCCGACAACCTCTTCCAGCTGCTCGTCGGCTGGGAGGTCATGGGCATCTGCTCGTACCTGCTGATCGGGCACTGGTGGGAGGAGCACGTCAACTCGAGCTCCGCGATCAAGGCGTTCATCACCACGCGGATCGGCGACGTGCCGTTCATGTTCGGCATCTTCGTGCTCATCGCCGCCACCGGCTTCACCACGTCGAACATCCAGGAGATCGGGCACCTGGTCGGCGATGGCGAGGTGGCCCGCGGGGTGGTGTCCATCGCGGCCCTCCTGCTGTTCGGGGGCGCGATCGGCAAGTCCGCGCAGTTCCCGCTCCACGTCTGGCTTCCGGACGCGATGGCCGGTCCGACGCCGGTCTCGGCCCTGATCCACGCCGCCACGATGGTCGCGGCCGGGGTCTACATGGTCGGGCGGACCTACGAGGTCTTCATCAACGCCGACCCCTGGGTGCTGCAGTTCGTGGGGGTCATCGGGGTCATCACCGCGGTCGGCGCCGGGCTGCTCGGGCTCGTGCAGGACGACATCAAGCGCGTGCTCGCCTACTCGACCGTATCGCAGCTCGGCTACATGATCACCCTGATGGCGGCGGGCCCGGCCGGGCGGAACGCCGCGTTCTTCCACCTGTTCGCGCACGCGTTCTTCAAGGCGTTGCTCTTCCTCGGCTCCGGATCGGTGATCCACGCCTGCCACACGAACAACATGAGCGAGATGGGTGGGCTGCGGAAACCGATGCCGGTCACGTTCTGGACGTTCCTGATCGGCTCGTTCGCGCTCGCCGGCATCCCGCCCCTCGCCGGCTTCTTCTCGAAGGACGAGCTGCTGGTCGCCCTCGAGCACGACCACCAGATCGCGCTGTTCGCGCTCCTGCTGTTCACGGCCGCGGTGACCGCCTTCTACACCACCCGGATGGTCCTGCAGACCTTCTTCGGCACCTATCGGGGTCACGGTCACCCGCACGAGTCGCCGCTGTCGATGACGGGACCGCTCGTCTTCCTCGCGGCGGCGACCGTCTCGGTCGGGTTCCTCGGGTTCGCGGCGACCGGTGCCCCGTTCTTCGACTGGGTCTTCCTCGAGGAACCCGAGGCGATCACGTTCGTGCCGTGGATCGCGGCCCTCTCGGTCGCCGCGGCGGGGCTCGGCCTGCTCTGGGGGTGGGTCGTGTACCGCGACTGGCAGGCGGAGGACCCGCTCGTCGCGCTCGGCCCCGGCTACAGGTTGCTCGCCCGCAAGTACTACCTGGACGACATCTACTGGAAGGGGATCATCCGTCCGATCCGCGACAACGTCGCGGCGTTCGTCAACTGGACGAACCAGGTCGTCATCGACGGGATCGTCAACGGCGTCGCCAGACTCACCCGACGCCTCTCGGACGGCATCATGGCCTTCGACGAGGAGGTCATCGACGGGGCCGTGAACGGCCTCGGGCAGACCGCCGGATTCACCGGTGGGCTGTTGCGGTACCTGCAATCCGGCAACGTCCAGCGCTACGCCGCGTTCCTGTTCGCCGGCGTGGTGATCCTGGCCGTCATCTTCACGAGGATCTGAGCCCATGGACATGATGAGGGAGTCCCGATGAACGCCTGGGAGGAGTCGGCCATCTCGATCGCCACCTTCCTGCCCCTGCTCGGGGCGTTGGTGATCGCGCTCGTGCCGAGGGAGAAGGATCGGCTGGTCCGGGGTCTCGGCATCGTGGTCACCGGGGCCGCGATGGTGGTCGCCGTCGCGCTCGCGCTGGACTTCGACTACGGTTCCGGCGCGCCGCTCCAGTTCGAGCTGAACACGACGTGGATCCCCGCGATCGGCGCGCGGTACCACGTCGGGATCGACGGGATCAGCCTGCCGCTGTGGGTGCTCACGTTCATCCTGTCGTTCCTCTGCGCGATCTACACGTGGCGCTACGTGCCGAGCCCCGGCAAGACCAAGGCGTTCCTGGCGCTCATGCTCATGCTGGAGACGGGGATGGCCGGCACGTTCATCGCGTTCGACCTGATCCTGTTCTTCATCTTCTGGGAGCTGGTGCTGGTCCCGATGTACTTCCTGATCGGCATCTGGGGAAGCGCGAACCGCGAGTACGCGGCGATCAAGTTCTTCCTGTACACGCTGTTCGGGAGCATCTTCATGCTCCTCGGGTTCCTGGCGATGTACTTCAGGGCCAGCCCGCACACCTTCGACATCCTCGAGCTCCAGGCGCTCGGCGCGAGCGGTGGCTTCACCCACACCTTCCAGCTGGTCGCCTTCGGCGCGGTGGGGCTGGGGTTCGCGGTGAAGGTGCCGATGTGGCCCTTCCACACGTGGCTGCCCGACGCGCACACGGAGGCACCGACGATCGGATCCGTGCTGCTGGCCGGGATCATGCTGAAGATGGGGACCTACGGGTTCGTCCGGATCGCGTTGCCGATCCTCCCGGAGGGCGCCAGGGTCTACGCGCCGTGGATCGGGCTGCTCGCCGCGATCGCGATCGTGTACGCGGCGCTCGCGTGCCTGGCACAGAAGGACCTGAAACGGCTCATCGCGTTCAGCTCGGTGGGGCACATGGGGTTCGTGATGCTCGGTATCGCGACGCTGACGACGATCGGGATCAACGCCGCGATCTTCGGCATGGTCGCCCACGGCCTGATCACCGGCATGCTGTTCTTCTGCGTGGGCTCGGTCTACGACCGGTACCACACCCGCCAGATCGCCGAGATCGGCGGCGGCCTGATGCAGAAGCTGCCCTACCTGGGCGGTGTGTTCGCCTTCGTCTCGATCGCCTCGCTCGGGCTGCCCGGCCTCGCCGGGTTCTGGGGCGAGGTGATGGCGTTGCTGTCGTCCTACAACCCCGCCGGCGTGCTCGCGGACCAGGTGGGGCTGTTCCGGGCGTTCATGGTGGCGGGCGGGATCGGCACGATCCTCACGGCCGGGTACTTCCTGTGGATGCTCCAGCGCGTGAACATGGGCACCGTCCCAGACCGGTGGCGCGAGACCGCGCTTCCGGACATCGTGGCCGCCGAGTGGGTGTCCTGGGTCCCGCTGCTCGTGGGCATCGTCGCGCTCGGTGTCTTCCCGCGGCTGCTCCTCGGGATCACCGACGGCGCCGTCGAGTCTCTCATGCATCTGTTCACGGGCTGAGGACGGACGATGAACCAGGCGATCGACTACCACGCGATCCTGCCGGAGCTGATCCTGTCCGGCACGATCGTGGTGGTGCTCGCGGTCGACGCCATGATCAAGAAGCGGTCGTGGATCGCGATGCCGATCAGCCTCGTCGGCGTCGTGGCGGCGCTCGTCGCGACGCTGACACTGGTCGGGGAGGATCGTTCGACCTTCGGTGGCTCGTTCGTGGTGGACGAGTTCGCGATCCTGTTCAAGGTCTTCTTCCTGACGGTCGCCATCGTGGTGCTCGCGATAAGCCTCCGGTACTTCCTCGACGGCCGCGTCTACCAGGGCGAGTACTACTTCCTCCTCCTGACCTCGTTCCTCGGCTGCCTGATGATGCCCTCGTCGCGAGACCTGCTGCTGCTGTTCATCTCGCTCGAGCTCGTGTCCGCGCCGGGGTTCCTCATCGCGGCCTTCCGCAAGACCGACGTGCGCTCGAACGAGGCGGGGCTGAAGTTCTTCCTGATCGGGGTCCTCTCGAGCGCGGTGATGCTCTACGGGATGAGCCTGATGTACGGCGTCACGGGTGCGACGAACCTCTCCGAGATCGGCACGGCGCTGGCCGGCGGGCTGGACCCGGGGAAGGAGACGCTCGCGCTGGCCTCCATCCTGTTCATCGCGGTCGGGTTCGGGTTCAAGGTCTCGGCCGTGCCGTTCCAGTTCTGGGCTCCCGACACGTACGAGGGTGCCCCGGTGCCGGTCGCGGCGTTCCTGGCGACGGCCTCGAAGGCGGCGGGGTTCGCGGGCCTGCTGCAGCTGATGTTCGTGGCCTTCCCCGCCCAGTTCGAGTTCTGGACGCCGATCTTCGCGGTGCTGTCGATCCTGACGATGACGATCGGCAACTTCGTGGCGCTCCAGCAGCGGCAGACCGTCCGGCTGCTCGCGTACTCGAGCATCGCGCAGGCCGGCTACATGTTGCTGCCCTTCGCCCTGGTGACGGCCGACCAGGCCGCGAACGAGCAGGTGTTCGCGGCCGCGACGACCTACATCCTGATCTACGCGGTGATGACGCTCGGCGCGTTCGCCGTGGTGACGGCGCTGTCGCGCGAGTCTCGGGCGCTGCCGATCTCGGACTTCGACGGCCTCGCGAGGCGCGCTCCGCTCCTGGCCGTGGCGATGACCGTCTTCATGGTGTCGCTAGCGGGGATCCCGCCGATGGCGGGCTTCTGGGCCAAGTTCGTGGTGTTCCGGGTGGCGGTCGAGCGCGGCGGGATCGGGGTCCTGCTGGCGGTGATCATGCTGGTGAACTCGGTCGTGAGCATCGTCTACTACCTGGCGATCCCCCGGGCGATGATCTTCCAGTCGCCGCAGCGCGAACGCCCCTTCGCGTCCCCGGCGCTCGTCACGGCGGTGGCGGTCGTTGCGATGGTGGCCGTGGTGGCGGTTGGGATCTACCCTGAGCTGCTCGCGCACTTCCCACCCCTTTCGACGCTGGTCGGACGCTAGAACCCGCCGTCGTCGGTCGGCGAATGCTCCGTGAAGGAGGGAACGGCCCCATGATCGGCATCAACCGAGTGAAGACCTGGGCCCTCATCGCCGCGATGGGCGGCCTGTTCGTCCTGATCGGCGCCATCCTGGGCGGCCGGAGGGGGGCGACGATCGCGCTGCTGGTGGCCCTGGTGTTCAACTTCGCGATGTACTGGTTCTCGGGCAGCATCGCGGTGCGCACGACCCGCTCCCGCCCGGTGACCGAGCAGGAGTACCCGCAGCTGTACCGGATCGTCCGGGAGCTGACGCAGGCGCAGCAGATGCCCATGCCCGAGATCTACGTCTCGGACATGCTCCAGCCGAACGCATTCGCGACCGGCCGGAACCCCCAGAACGCCAAGGTCGCGGTCACGAAGGGCATCCTGCAGATCCTCGACGAGCGCGAGCTGCGCGGCGTCCTGGCGCACGAGCTCTCGCACGTGGCGAACCGCGACATCCTGGTCTCGTCGATCGCGGCGGCCATCGGGATGAGCATCACGTTCCTGGCTCGGTTCGCGCTGTTCTTCGGCAGCGACGACGAGGGTGGCGGGAACGTGCTGGGCGTGCTGTTCGCCTGGATCCTGGCCCCGATCGCCGCGGCCATCATCCAGATGGCGGTGTCGCGCTCCCGCGAGTATCAGGCGGACGAGTCGGGGGCGCTGCTCTCGCGGGATCCGGACGCGCTGGCGAGCGCGCTCCTGAAGCTCGAGGAGACCTCGAAGCGGGTGCCGGCGCCGGCGTCCGTCAGCCCGGCCGAGGCACACCTGTTCATCATGAACCCGCTGCGCGGCGGTGGGGCGATGCGGAGCTTCGCGACGCTGTTCTCGACGCACCCGCCGACGGCGGACCGGGTGGAGCGGCTGCAGGAGATCGGCCGACAGATCGGCGTGTCGTAGCTCAGGTCATCGCGTCGAGGACCGCGCGCACGATCTCGATGGTCGTCCGCGGGTTGACGAAGCACAGCCGCGCGACCTTCTCGCCCTCCCAGGAGGTCGGCTGCACGAACGCGACCTGATCCTCGAGCAGGCGGCGCCACCATGCCTCGTAGTCCTCGGCTTCCCAGCCGAGCCGACGGAACAGCACCACCGACAGCTCCGGCTCCATCAGGAGCTCGAGCCCCTCGCGCGTACTGACCTCGTCCGCCGTCGCGCGGGTGACGGCCAGGACGCTCTCGACCGCGTCGCGATACGCGTCCGTGCCGTAGGTCGCCAGCGAGAACCACAGCGGCAGGCCTCGGGCCCGGCGCGTGAGGTGGTGCGCGTAGTCGCTCGCGTTCCAATCCTCGGCGACGTTGAGCGAGTCCAGGTAGGACGCCTCCTGCCGATGCGCGGCCCGGGCGAGCGACGGATCTCGATACACGAGCGCGCACGCGTCGAACGGCGCGAAGAGCCACTTGTGCGGGTCCACGATGAACGAGTCGGCGCGCTCGATGCCTCGGAACCGCTCTCGGACCGACGGTGCGAGCAGTCCCGCACCGCCGTACGCGGCGTCGACGTGGAACCAGACCTCGCGCTCGGCACACACGCCGGCCACGCCCTCGAGGTCGTCGATCGTGCCGGCGTTCGTCGAGCCGGCGCTCGCGACCACCGCGAAGAGCCCGTCGACGTCCGCGCTGTCGAGCGCCGCCGCCAGCGCGGGACCGGTCAGCCGCCCACGCTCGTCGTGCGGCACCGCGATCACCTCCGCGTCCATGACCCGCGCGGCCGAGACCACCGAGGAGTGCGCCGTGTCGGCGCAGGCCACGGCCCACCGCTCGGGGCGCCCACCGCGCCGGCCGGACGCCGCGTGCCTGGCCGTGACCAGCGCCGAGAGGTTCCCGGCCGTCCCGCCCGAGACGAACACCCCGCCCGCGCCATGGGGGAGGCCGGCGACATCCGCGAGCCACCGGAGCGTCTCGTTCTCCGCCCACACCGCTCCCGCGCCCTCGATCCAGGAGCCCGCGTACGTGGACGAGGCGCTGATCGCCAGGTCGAACAGCGCGCTCGCCTTCGAGGGCGCGCCCGGGATGAACGCGAGGAAGCTCGGATGGTCGGTCGAGATCGTCGCGGGCGCCAGGACCTCGGACCACAGCCGGAGGGCCTCATGGCCGCCGATGCCCTCCGGCGTGATCGTCCGCCCTGCGCGGCGCGCGAGCTCGTCCGCGGGCCTCGGCCCGTCGAGCGGCTGCGGCGTCGAGATGCGCTCGCGCGCGTAC
Source organism: Actinomycetota bacterium (assembly GCA_035718185.1). Lineage (GTDB taxonomy): Bacteria > Actinomycetota > UBA4738 > UBA4738 > HRBIN12 > HRBIN12. The sequence goes on along the minus strand of DASTHN010000069.1, from coordinate 2,500 downwards.
GTCTCGATCTCGCGCGCGAGCGCCTCGGTCTCGTCCGAGTAGTCGTGCAGCGCTACGTCACGAGCTCCTGCGTGAAATCCCCGAACGCATCGACGTACATGCGGATGTCGTCCTCGGAGTGCTGGACCGAGATCGTCCACTGCTCCTCGTCGCCCGGGGTCATGAAGACGCCCCGGTTCACCATCCAGGTGAACGACGCGTAGAACAGCTCGGGGATCGTCTCGAGGAAGTCGCGGTAGTTCGTCAGCGGTTCCTTGCGGTACGAGACGCACCCCTTCGCGCCCAGGTCGACCGTGTGCGCGGGGATGCCCGACTCGTCGATCGCGCGCTGGCATCCCTCGGCGAGCAAGGTCCCCATCTTGCCGAGCTCGTCATACGCGTCCCGCGTGAGGACCTGCGTGAGGGCCGTGACCCCGGCAGCCGCCGAGAGCGGGTTCCCGTTGAACGTACCCTGCTGCGCCGCGCCCTTCGCGACCCACTCCATCACGTTCGCATCGCCGCCGAACGCCCCGATCACCGAGCCGCCGCCGAGCGCCTTCGCCCAGCACGCCAGGTGCGGCTGGACGCCGTAGCGCTCGATCGCGCCGCCGTACGCGATCGTCCCGCCGCACTTGACCTCGTCGAAGATGAGCACGACGCCGTACCGGTCGCAGAGATCCCGCAACGCCTGCAGGTACCCGGGCTTCGGGACGATGATGCCGACGTTCATCATCACGGGCTCGAGGACCAGGGCGCCGATCTGGTCGGCGTGCTCGCGGAACAGCTCCTCCACGGCCTCGGCGTCGTTGAACGGCACCATGATCGTGTCGTTCCACATCGACTCGGGGACGCCCTTCGAGGTCGGCTTGCTCGTGTACGCCGCGCCACTCGAGTCCGCGGCCTCGCCGCCGACGCTGTGACGCACGCCGAGCGTGTCGGCCTCGGGCACGACCGAGAACAGCAGCGCGTCGTGGTGGCCGTGGTACGACCCCTCGATCTTGACGACGCGGTCCTTGCCGGTCGCGGCTCGAGCGACGCGGAGCGCGTCCATCGTTGCCTCGGTGCCAGAGTTCACCATCCGGACCTGCTCGATGGTGAACCGCTCGCAGATCGCCTCCGCGAGCTCGACGGTGGCCGGGGTGGTGACCGCGAAGTGGATGCCCTGGTCGGCGACCCTGCGGATCGCCTCGACGATCTTCGGGTGCGCATGGCCCACCACGTTCACGCCGAACCCGCCGTGGAAGTCGACGTACTCGGTCCCGTCGACGTCCCATACCCTCGAGGCCTTCCCCCGCTCCAGGTACACGGGGTAGGGGTCGTTCGCCTGGAAGTTCGAGGCGACACCCCTCGGCAGGACCTTCACCGCCCGCTCGAACAGCGCCTTCGAGCTCGGCGTGCGCTCGAGCAGGCGCGCCGCTTCCTTCTCGCCGATCTCCTCAGCCCGGGCCTTCAGACGTTCGACGTCCACCGGTACCACCTCCCAGTCCACGGCAATCTACCTGCGGCAACGAGGGGCCAGCAATACGACGGACCGGCGCATCGGCGCCGGGTGATGGGCCGACCCGGCAGGGCTATGGGCGCATGTTGACGAACTGGAGCGCAAGTCCGAAGTCGTGATCCTTGACCGCCCGGATGACCGCCTGGAGGTCGTCCTTGTTCTTGCCCGAGACCCGCACCTGGTCTTCCTGGATCTGGCTCTGGACCTTGACGTGGGTGCCCTTGATGAACTTGACGAGCTCGCGGGCCTTGTCCGTGCTGATGCCCACGTTGACGTTCAGGACCTGCTTGTACGTGCCCTTCGCGGCAGGCTGGATGGGGCCGACGTGGACGGCCTTCAGGCTGACCTCGCGGCGGACGGCCTTCTCCTTGAAGACCTCGAGGGCCGCCTTCAGCCGGTCCTCGGTGCCCGAGCGGATCTCGATCAGCTTGTCGTCCTGGGTGATGGACGTGCCCGTGTCCTTGAAGTCGAAGCGCTGGGCGATCTCGCGCCGGGCCTGGTCCACGGCGTTCGCGACCTCGGGCATCGAGACCTGCGAGACGATGTCGAACGAGAAGTCGGTCTTGGCCATGGGTCCATCCTACCGAGGCTGAACCGGGCGACCACCCTTGCTATCCTGGGTGCTCCGGGAGGATGCCCGAGCGGCCAAAGGGAGCGGTCTGTAAAATCGCCGGCGAAGCCTACGGAGGTTCGAATCCTCCTCCTCCCACCGACCAAGGCTTGTTATCGATTCCCGCGACCAACCACTCGCCACACCGACCGAACCGAGCACGCAGCCCCGGAAGCCGGGAGACCGCAGCGTGATGTCTCAGACGGCGCGGGGTCGCCACGGCTCGTGCTCGTGCGCGAGCCAGACCAGCTCGGGGTCGAGCGCTCGCACCCGCAGCTGGCCTTCGGTGTGCGGCTCGTCGAGCTCGCCGAACCAGACCGCCACGTCGCCGCCGACGACGACGGGACGCTCGCCCGTCTCGACGACGACCACCTGCGTGCCCGCTGTGTGGCCCGGCGCCGGGACGAGCCGGA
>DASTHN010000068.1:0-5331 GCA_035718185.1 Actinomycetota bacterium | reverse complement strand
CGGTCGACATCGGTGTCACAGCGGAGGAATCCCCCGGGTGGCTGATCGCCAACTGGGCCTACACCGTCGGGCAGCCACCACCGCTGCGCGTCGAGCCGTCCGCGACGGGACGCGGTTCGCACTAAAGGCTGACGGACCACTGACTCAAGGACTCGCCAACGTGCGTCCGGCCCTGGGGCTGTCCAGGGCCGGACGCCCCGCCACTGACCCACCAGGCGCGCGAGGCCAAGGTGACCGCCATCCGGACGACGTACCGCCCGGCTAACATCGCTCCGTGAACGGCGACTGCGAGATCCTCGAGCGTGCCGTCGCTGCCGTAGCCGAGCAGGCGAAGGGAGACGGACGCGCTCGTGCACGAAGCGGCCGACGTGCTCGACGGCTCGGCGCCGGTGGTAATCCACGCGAAGATGATCCGGCAGGAGCTGCTGCGAGTGAAGGCTGAGCTGGAGCGCGAGCTTGAGCGCCTGGAGCTGGACTGCTCAGCGTGCGGTCGGCGGATCCACTGGGTAGCCGGTCTCGGCGTCCGCGCGGGTCACTGGGCGCACCGGGAACCGGCACCGCACGGCGCTCCCGTCCTCGGGTAGGGCGGGAGTTGTCGGGATGCCGCGGGAGGCCAACAGGCACGGGTGGCCTCCCGGTCATGTGCCCACTATCACCTTCCGGACCCCAGAGCGCCCAGAGGCGGTCTCAATAGCGTGATCGGGCAGGACATGATGCTGAACGCCGAGGGTCTCGAGTGGATCCTGCTTGCGATCCTCGCGTTCATGGTCGGCGTCCTCACCGGTCTCATCGGGCTCGTGTCCATGGCGATCCGCGGATACCGCGCCCCGGTTGCCGGCGCCATCGTGACGATCTGCGGGGTGGTCTTCATCCTCAGCATTGTCGCCTTCGGCATCGTGGACGGCGAGATCCCAGGCGGGCCGTGGCCGCTGCTGGGTGGGCTGGGCATCGCGATCGGCCTCTGTATGGCCTTCCTCGGGAACCGCCCGCCCGACAGGCAGCCGCTTCCTCGCATGTGCGGCGAAAGCGCGCCGCGGGGGCGTCCCTGCGCCCTGCCTCCTGGGCACGAGGGCTCGCATCGCTCGTGCGACGGAAGCAGCCCGAGGGGACGTCCATGCGGGCTGCCTCCAGGGCACGGCGGTTCGCACTGGTATCTGGCGCCGACGCGGCACCACCCTCCGTCAAAGGAACGTGCGGCTTCGCAGCACCCCTGATCGACGCCGAGGAAGACCGCTACGTGCGGGCCCATACTCGTCGGGATGCTGCGGGAGGCCGAGCGGCACCGACAGCGCCTCGCTGAGACATCGGGACCACACCCCTGCCGGACCCCGGGCCGCCCTGAGGCAGTCTCAGTAACGAGCCTCGGGTGGGCCCGCCACCCGAGCATGGCCTGAAGGGAGGCGCGTCATGCGCACCCGGTTTCCTCTCCTGCTCGTCGCGCCGTGTGCGCTCGCACTCGTCGCCGGCCTGCTCCCCGCCTCCTCGAGCGCATCCGGAGAGGCCCGAGCGCGACGCCTCGAGTGCACGATCACCGGGACGAACGGCGACGACGAGTTGCGAGGCACGAGCGGCCCAGACGTGATCTGCGCCCGCGTGGGAAGGATCGCGTGTACGGACGACAGGGCGACGACGTCATCTACGGAGGTCGCGGAACCGACGTGCTCTATCACGGGAATGGCGACGACCGCGTGTATGGAGGTGCGCAGCGCGACCACATCTACGGGGAACGCGGGGACGATCGGCTCTTCGGCCAAGGCGGACGAGACTCGATCGGCGACCGGCTCGGCGCGGATCTGCTCTCTGGGGGCCGTGGGAGCGACCGGCTTTGTGCGAACGACGACGAGCGCGACGACCGCTTGCTCGGCGGCGCCGGATTCGACTCCTACACGGCGGACCCCGGAGACGCTCTGCGGACAGTCGAGGAATCGACTCCTGAGTGCTACCCGTAGCCTGCCAGGGAGCCGACGCTCGAGCCCTACGATTCCAGATGAGGGCGAGCAGGTTCGGCTACCGGCGGACATGCACTTGCGGAGTCTCCTGATCGACGCCGAGGAGGACCGCTACGTGCGCGCCGTGCTCGTCGGGATGCTGCGGGAGGCGGAGCGGCGGCGCTAGGCGTCCCGCCCAGACGCGGGACCCACGACACCCTGCCGGACCCCAGAGCGCCCAGAGGCAGTCTCAATGGTGTGATCGGGCAGGGGATCATGTTGGACGAGAGTCTCGGGTGGGTCCTGCTCGCGTTCATGGTTGGCGTCTTCGCTGGTCTGATCGGGCTCGTGTCCAGGACGATCCGCGGATACCGCGCGCCGGTTGCCGGAGCCATCGTGGCGATCTGCGGGGTCGTGTTCCTCATCTTCATGTTCGCCTTCGAGTCCGTCGATGACTGGCTGCTCCTGCCTGGAGTGTTCATCACGATAGGTCTCCTCATGGCCTTCTTCGGGCGCCACCCGCCCCACAGGCAGCCGCTCCCGCCGCTCCCCCGCATGTGCGGGGACAGCACGCCCGATGGGCGTCCCTGCGCCCTGCCTCCGGGGCACGAGGGTTCGCATCGCTGCTGTGGGGGACGCACGCCCCAGGAGCGTCCCTGCGCCCTGCCTCCGGGGCACGGGGGTTCGCATCGCTACGTGGCCTCGACGCGGCACCACCCTCCGTCAAAGGGGCGTGCGGCTTCGCCGAGCTCCTGATCGACGCCGAGGAGGACACGTAACCTTCGAGCCGTGCTCGTCGGGTTGCTCCTGCAACTCCGCCCCTGAGCGGTCCTGGGTTTCCGGGGGTCCTGTGCCTCTGGAGCGTTCAAGGGGACGTGATATGGGTCGGCTTGTTCTCGCATCGGAGGGCGCACGCTCCCCCACGGAGAGGAGCGCACCCCCCACGGGGGAGGTGGGGAAGATGCGAAGAACGGGGATCGTGTTCCTCACTGCGTTCGTGCTCGTCCTCGTCGCGTCGGCGCCGTCGGGGGCAGCACAGCAGAACAAGGCGAGTGGAGAAGCCATCTCCACGCTCCTGCCCTACCCGGAGGCGGTGGACCTTTCGATCACGTTCAGCGCTAAGTGGACGCCGGATGGCTTCGGCAAGGCAACCTTCACTTGGTACGAAAGGGTCCAGGGCCAAGCGATGACGGGGCCGTACACCTGGACGTATGTGACCGGCCTTACGTTCCGGGCCTGGGAACCCGGCAAGCCGAACCTCGGTGGCTCCGCGATCTTCTACGTCGCCTACCAGCCCGGCACCCTGCTCGCGAACTACGTCCAGGCACTATCGGCAGCCAAGTATGCGGAATGGGGCTCGACGTACTGCCCCGAGGGTGATCCGGGATTCACGTACGGACCGGGGGACTGGGTCAAGATCATCGCGGTTGACCAAGACCGCTACTTCTCCGGCCCCGGCTCGGCCGACTACATCACCATCTCGGCGCGGTACTGCGCCTTGGATCAGTGGGTAGATGGGTCCCAGTTCCAGCAGGCGTCCTCGACTCAGGGCGACATCAAGGTACGGGTCTACGGCTAGATCGCCGGGGGAAGTGCTGAGCGCAAGGTGTGTTCTGTCGCATCGGAGGGCGGACGCTCCCCCACAGGGGAGGAGCGCACCCGCCTCGTCGGGAGGTGGTGGAGATGCGAAGGACACTCCTGCTGTTGGTTGCCGTCGTGACGCTCGCGGTGTTCTTTGCGGCTCGCGTGGGCCCGCCGCTCGAGCACGATATGAAGGGAGGCGCTTCATGCGCACCCGGCTTCCGCTCCTCATCGCCGCGCCGTCGGCGCTCGTGCTCGTTGCGGCGCTGATCGCATCGGCAGGTGCGTCCGCTGCAGATACGCCGCGACGACCCGCTTGCACGATCACCGGGACGGGCGGGAATGACGAACTGCATGGCACGACCGGTCCAGATGTGATCTGTGCACGGGGCGGGCGGGACCACGTGTTCGCCCGTGGCGGGGACGACGTCCTGCTGCTCGGCCCCGGGAACGACTACGGCGACGGCGATGCCGGGAACGACCGGATCTTCGGCGGCGCGGGACGCGACATCGGAGAAGGGGGCCGGGGTGAGGACCGCATCTTCCTACAGCGCGGGGGCGACTTCGCCCAAGATGGGCACGGCGCGGACCGCCTGTTCGGGGGCCCCGGGAGCGACTGTCTTGAGACCCGGGACAACAAGGGGAACGACCGCGCGCTCGGCGGCCCGGGACGCGACCGCGCTGGTGCGGATGCCGGGGACGCCGTACGATCGGCCGAGTTCGGACCCACCGTGTCCTGTGGGGACGAGGAGGCGCCCTGACGCGGGCTGACCGGTCCGATCCACTGCGGCGGATGCCAGGAGGGAGGCGCGTCATGCGCACCCGATACGCGCTCATCACGATGGCGTCCGTGCTCATCCTCGTCATCGGGCTGCCTGTCGGCTCGGTTACGGGGTCTGTGGCAGATGCTCGCACTAGACCGGCATGCACGATCACCGGGACGCACCGTGATGACCGCCTACGTGGGACGACCGGCCCGGATGTGATCTGCGCTCTCAGAGGGGAGGATCGGGTCTACGGCCGCGGCGGGGATGACGTCATCTACGGAGGCCTCGGACGGGACCATCTCCTCGGGCAGGCCGGCGACGACCGCGTCTACGGCGGCGGCATGGACGACGGCCTCCGCGGTAACCGCGGAGACGATCAGCTCTTCGGCCAGCGCGGACGGGACGATCTGGACGAGATCTACGGCGCTGACCTGCTCGTCGGAGGCCACGGTCACGACTGGATGTATGCCGAAGACGGCACGGCCAACGATCGGCTGCTGGGAGGACCTGCTCGAGACTACGGTTGGGCGGACCCCGGAGATGTGGTCCGGTCCCTGCTTCTCGACGGGGATCCACCTTGTTGCTGATCGACGCCGCCGACCCCTACCCAGGGCGGTGCTGGTCAGGATGCTGCGGGAGACCAGCCGGACCCAGGCGGGACCTGACACGGTCTGATGTGCGAGCCCTCGTGGACGGGCGTCTGAGCCTGTCCCGGAAGGAGGCGCACCATGCGCGCCCGATCTCCTCTTCCCATCGCCGCACCGACCGTGCTTGTGCTCGTTGCGGCGCTGCTCGTCGGCCCGGTGATCGCGTCCGGCAAGGGATCTCTCGGTCGACCCGAGTGCACGATCACCGGGACGAATGATGATGACGTGCTGCGAGGCACGAGCGGCCCGGACGTGATCTGTGCCCGCGGTGGGGAGGATCGCGTGTACGGACGACAGGGCGACGACGTCATCTACGGAGGCCGCGGAACCGACGAGCTCTATACGGGAATGGCGACGACCGCGTGTATGGAGGTGCCCAGCGCGACATCATGTACGGGGAACGCGGGG
>DASTHN010000067.1:0-6790 GCA_035718185.1 Actinomycetota bacterium | reverse complement strand
GGTCGTGGGCGTGGATTCGACGACCCAGACGACACGGTTCCCGGCGACGGGGACCTCGCCGCACTCGCCGAGGACGCCGGCGGTGATGAGCGCGGCGCACTGCGCGCTCGGCGCGACGGCGACGACGGCGCGTGTCCCCTCGGCGAGCACCCGGCCCTCGGTCCCGACCGCCGGAGCCTGGCCGGGCGACGGGGTCGCGACGGCCGGCGGCAGCGTCGAGACCGCGGCGGAGGGGCTCGGGGTCGGGCCGGGCGGCGCTGCGGCCTCGTCCGGGCCCCCCGACCGTCCGATCGCGTAGCCGGTGAGGGCGCCCACGGTGAACACGGCGACCGCGGCGACCGCGATGAGCAGCGTCGTTCGGGTCTGGGGGGTCATGCCCCGCGACGCTACGACCGCGCGTACGGCCGGGCAAGCATCCCCGGCATCAACCCGTCGGGCCGCTCCGCGCCCTGGCCTCGGTCCGGATGACGACCCAGATGCCCGCGAGGATCGCCACGCCGCCCGCGACGGCGCTCCAGGGCGGCACCTCGCCGAAGAAGACGAGCGCGAGCACCGAGGCGACCACGGGCTCACCCGTCACGGCGATCGCCACCGTGCTCGCCTCGACGTGCCCGAGCAGGTAGTTGAAGACCGTGTGCCCTCCGATCTGCGGCACGAGCGCCATGAGCACGAACAGCGCCCAGACCTTCGGCTCGAACCCGGTGAACGTGGCCTCGCTGACGGCGACCACGACCGCCAGGATGGCCGCGGTCGTCGTGTACGCGATCCCCGTGTAGGTCGTGAGCGAGATCCGTTGCCGGAGCGACCGCCCCGCGAGCAGGTACCCCGCCGCGGCGACGGCCCCCGCGAGCGCGAGCAGGTCGCCGAGCGCCGCCCGGGCCGACACGCCGTAGTCGCCGCCCGAGATCATCACGGCCCCCGCGAGCGTCAGCCCGATGCCCGCGGCCGTCCGGCGGCCCACCCGCTCCCCCATCGCCCGGCCGAACAGGGCGACCCACACCGGCGTCGTCGTGACGAGAACGGTGCTCGCGGCGACCGTGGTGTACGAGAGCGAGGGGATCCACAGGGCGAAGTGGGCCGCCAGCAGGCCCCCCGCGAGCAGCGCCGTCCCCCATCCCTTCCGGTCGAGGGACCGGAGCTCGTCGCGATGCCTCGCGAGCGCGATCGGCAGCAGGATCGCCGCCGCGATCGCGTTCCGGTAGAAGGCGATCGACATCGCGGGGGCCTCGGCGGCCCGGATGAAGATGGACGAGAACGCGACCGAGACGACGCCGAGCGCGAGCAGCGCGAGCAGCCGTGCGGGAGGCGGCTCGGTCGCACCTCCGGTCCCGGTCGCCGGCTCGGGTTGCGTCACGCTCCGCGCTACCCGCCGCGTGACGCGGCGCGCGGTGTGGCCCGCCCCGCGCCCATCTCGCGGGACAAGCTCCGGGCCGCCTGCTTGACCGCCACGACGAGCTGATCGTCTGGACCGTCGGGGAGCAGCCGTTCCACGGGACCGGCGATCCCGATCGCCCCGACCGGCGCCCCCCGGTGGTCGAAGATCGGGGCCGCGATCTCGGCCTCGCCGACGATGCCCTCCTGGTCCTCGGTCGCGAAGCCCGCCTCGAGCACCTCCCCGAGGGATGCCCCGAGCACCGAGGCGTCGACGATGGTCCTGCCGGTGAGCCGAGGGAGCTCCGCCGCCAGGAGAGCCGAGCGTCGCTCGGGCTCGACGTAGGCCACGATGGCCTTGCCGAGCGCGCTCGCGTTCCAGGGGATCGAGGCGCCGACCTCCAGGATCTGCACCGAGTCGTCGGGGCGGAAGACATGGTGGACGATGAGGACGCTCGGACCGTTCAGGACACCCACCCGGACGGCCTCGGTCACGCGTCCGGCCAGCGAGTCGGCCCACAGCAGCGACCGCGAGCGGAGCTCGTGCGTGTCGAGGTACGCGTTCCCCAGCTGCAACATGGCGGGGCCGAGCCGGTACTTGCCCGTCTCCGGGTCCTGTTCCACGAACTCCTGCCGCTCGAGCGTGCGGATGAGCCCGTGCACGGTGCCCTTCGCGATCCCCAAGCGCTCGGAGAGCTCGGTGACACCCAGACGGGCGGCACCCGAGCCGAGCTCGCGGAGGATGCGCGCGGCCCGCTCCACCGACTGGATCGTTCCGCGTTCCGCCGTCACGCCGTCACCTGGTCGACCGGTTGCTCCGGCCAGCCTAGCCGCTCGGCGGCTTGGCCGCGTCCGGTGGGAGACCCGGGTCGGTGAGGGCCGGCGGACGGGCTCTGTCAGACGGCGCGCTCGCGTGCGGTGCGTCCGAGCGCTGAGAACAGCATCGCCGCGGACGTCGCCCCGGGGTCCTGGTGGCCGACGCTCCGGGCCCCCAGGTACGAGGCTCGCCCCTTGCGTGCCTGCATGGGCACGGTTTCCCGGGCCCCCTCCTCGGCCGCCACGGCCGCCCTGGCCGCGGCACCGGCGACCGAACCGCCGCTGCGCAGCTCACGCTCGAACGCGGAGACGGCGGGGACCCACGCGTCCACGATCGTCTTGTCGCCCTCGACCGCGGCGCCCAGGCGTTGGATGCCCTCGAGCGCGTAGCGCAACGCCGAGAGCAGGTCCTCCCCGCCGAAGATCTCGGAATCGCCGAGGGCTGAGGCCGCGCCGCGGAACGCGGTTCCGTACAGCGGACCCGAGGCACCGCCCACCTTGAACACGATCGCGTTCCCCACCGCCTCGAGCAGGCGTCCCGGCGGCGATGCCTCGTCGCCCTCGAGCGCGAGGAGGGCTGCGGTGAAGCCGCGGTCCATGTTGACGCCGTGATCCGCGTCCCCGATCGCGGCATCGAGCTGGGTGAGGTAGTCACGGTGGGCGGCCACGTCCGCGGCCGTGGCCCGGATCCAGGAGCGGATGAAGGAGGAGTCCAGGGGAAGCTCTCCCTGGTCGGTCCCCGTCCCGCCGCTGCGAGCCGTCGAGCCGCTCACGGACGCAACCCTCTCTCCGGGGCCGGGCCCCTGTCAACAACTGCGGCGCAAGCGGTCCTTATCGTTCGGCGGTACCGAACAGGAACCGGGCATCCTGCCCGGGTTTCAGGGGCCGGTTGGATTTGACATGGGTATCTGAACACGATTCTCTTACCCCGGGTGCCCGCCCGGGCACCGACGAGGGGGTGGTTGGTCACCATGTTCATGGGCGAAGTGGTTGGCACAGCCGTGCTGATCCTGCTCGGTGACGGCGTGGTCGCTGGCGTCCTTCTGAACAAGTCGAAGGCGCAGAACAGTGGATGGATCGTCATCACCTGGGCGTGGGCCATGGCCGTGTTCATGGGGGTGATCACGAGCATCGCCGTGACGGACGGCGTTGCCCACCTGAACCCCGCGGTCACGCTCGGATTCTGGGCGGTCCAGTTCGGCGGCATCGACAAGTTCAGCGAGGTGGCCGAGCTGATCGCCGGCGAGTTCGTCGGAGCGTTCATCGGCGCGACCCTCGTGTGGCTTTCCTACCTGCCGCACTGGCCGGAGACCGAGGACCCGGGGCTCAAGCTGGCCGTCTTCTCGACGGGCCCGGCGATCCGCAACTACGGCATGAACCTGATCACCGAGATCATCGGTACGTTCGTGCTCGTGTTCGGTGTCATCGCCCTCTCGCCCCAGGGGATCGGCGGGGGTGTCGGCGGACCGTTCGCGGTTGGCCTCCTCGTTCTGGTCATCGGCTTGTCGCTCGGCGGCCCCACGGGGTACGCGATCAACCCGGCTCGAGACCTCGGTCCGCGCATCATGCACTTCATCCTGCCGATCGCCGGCAAGGGTGACTCGGACTGGGGCTACAGCTGGGTTCCGGTCGTCGGCCCGATCATCGGAGGCGTGCTTGGCGCGCTGGCCGCCGACTGGCTGCTGACGGCGATCACGTGGTAGAGGCTCGGGCTTTCCGAACCGAGAGGCCCCTTCGAGTTCGGAGGTGAGAGCAACCAGATGAAGAAGCTCATCAACAAGGCGGAGGACGTCGTCCGCGAGGAGCTGCAAGGGGTCGAGGCAGCCCACCCCGACCTCGTGAGAGTGCAGTACGACCCGAACGTCGTCGTCCGCGCCGACGCCCCGGTGCAGGGGAAGGTCGGCCTGATCTCGGGCGGGGGATCGGGGCACGAGCCGATGCACGGCGGCTTCGTCGGCATGGGGATGCTCGACGCCGCCTGCCCCGGCGAGGTGTTCACCTCACCGACGCCCGATCAGATGCACGAGGCCACGAAGGCCGTCAACGGCGGTGCCGGGGTCGTCCACATCGTGAAGAACTACACGGGCGACGTCATGAACTTCGACATGGCGGCCGAGCTCGCCAGGTCCGAGGGGATCGAGGTCGAGTCCGTGCTCGTGGACGACGACGTCGCCGTGCAGGACAGCCTGTATACGGCCGGCCGGCGAGGCGTCGGCACCACGGTGCTGATGGAGAAGATCGCCGGCGCGGCGGCCGAGGAGCGCAGGTCCCTCGCGGACGTGGCTGCGGTCGCTCGGAAGGTGAACGAGCAGGGTCGCTCGATGGGCATGGCGCTCACGTCCTGCACCGTCCCCGCGGCGGGCAAGCCCACGTTCGAGCTCGGCGACGACGAGATGGAGATCGGCATCGGCATCCACGGCGAACCAGGCCGTGAGCGGATGAAGATGAAGCCCGTCGCCGAGATCGTCGAGATGATGGCTACGGCCGTCGTCGACGACCTCCCCTACGCGTCCGGCGACAAGGTGCTCGCCTTCGTGAACGGGATGGGCGGCACGCCGCTGATCGAGCTCTATGTCGTCTTCAACGAGCTGAACAAGTTCCTCGGCGGGCGGGGGGTCGAGATCTCCCGCAACCTGATCGGGGACTACATCACCTCGCTGGAGATGCAGGGGTTCTCGATCACGCTCCTGAAGCTGGACGACGACCTCACCAAGCTGTGGGACGCGCCGGTGAAGACCGCCGGCATGCGTTGGGGGGTCTGATCGACTGACCGAGCGCGGTCCCGCCCCCGCGGCTCCGCCGCGGGGGCGGGGTCCCTCGATAGGGGGTGGCATGTGAGCGTGTCCTTCGAGGACGCGGTCCGCTGGGTGCGGACGTTCGCCGACGTGATCGCGGAGAACAAGGAGTACCTCACCCAGCTCGACTCGGCGATCGGGGACGCGGACCACGGCATCAACATGAACCGAGGGATGCAGGCCGTGCTCGGAAAGATCGAAGGCATCGAGAACGGCGACATCGGCGCGCTGCTGAAGACCGTCGGGATGACGCTGGTCTCGACCGTCGGCGGCGCCGGCGGCCCCCTGTACGGGACGCTGTTCCTCCAGTTCGGCACGGCTGCGGCCGGCAAGGCCGACCTCGAGCCCGCCGACTGGGCCGTCGCGCTGGAGAAGGGCGTCGAGGGCGTGCAGATGCGGGGCAAGGCGGAGCCGGGCGACAAGACGATGGTCGACGCACTCATCCCGGCACGCGACGCCTTCCGACAGGCCGTCGACGACGGTGCGTCGTTCGAGGACGCCCTCCAGCGCTCCACCGCGGCGGCGGAGGAGGGCATGAAGGCAACCATCCCATGGGTGGCTCGGAAGGGTCGGGCGAGCTACCTGGGCGAACGGAGCGCCGGCCACCAGGACCCGGGGGCCACGTCTTCCTACCTGCTCCTGAAGACGGCGGCCGATTCCTGGACCGGCGGCGGATGAGATCCCGACCAGAAGAGGAGGACACATGGCTGATTACGTAGGCGCCCTGGACCAGGGCACCACCAGCACCAGGTTCATGATCTTCGACCATTCGGGCAAGGTGGTCGGGATCGACCAGAAGGAGCACGAGCAGATCTACCCGAAGCCGGGATGGGTGGAGCACGACGCGGACGAGATCTGGACGCGCAGCCAGGAGGTCATCAAGGGCGCGCTGGCGAACACGAAGCTGAAGGCGAGCGATCTGGCCGCCGTCGGCATCACGAACCAGCGCGAGACCACCGTGGTGTGGGAGAAGGCCACCGGCAAGCCCGTCCACAACGCGATCGTCTGGCAGGACACCCGGACCGATCAGATCTGCAACGAGCTCGCCAAGGACGGGGGCCAGGACCGGCTTCGCCCGAAGACCGGTCTGCCGCTCGCGACCTACTTCTCGGGGCCGAAGGTCAAGTGGATCCTCGACAACGTCGAGGGTGTGCGGGCCAAGGCCGAGGCGGGCGAGGTCCTGTTCGGCAACATCGACACGTGGTGCATCTGGAACCTGACGGGTGGCCCCGACGGTGGCGCGCACGTCACCGATGTGTCGAACGCAAGCCGGACCATGCTCATGAACCTGGAGACGCTGGACTGGGACGACGAGATCCTCGGCGTCATGGGGATCCCGCGGGCGATGCTGCCCGCCGTCCGTCCCTCGAGCGATGTCTACGGCACGGCGGTCGGCGACCTGGCCGGCATCGCCGTGGCCGGAGACCTCGGCGACCAGCAGGCGGCCCTGTTCGGCCAGACGTGCTTCTCCACCGGTGAGGCGAAGAACACGTACGGGACGGGCTGCTTCATGCTGCTCAACACGGGCACGTCGCCCGTGCCGTCGAAGAGCGGGTTGCTCACGACGCTCGGCTACAAGATCGGCGACCAGCCGGCCGTGTACTGCCTGGAGGGTTCGATCGCCATCACCGGAGCGCTCGCGCAGTGGCTGCGTGACAACCTCGGGATGATCGAGAAGTCCGAGGACATCGAGGCCCTCGCCGCAACGGTCGAGGACAACGGCGGGATCTACTTCGTTCCCGCCTTCTCGGGCCTGTTCGCCCCGTACTGGAAGAACGACGCTCGCGGCGTCATCGCGGGCATGACCC
>DASTHN010000066.1:0-3299 GCA_035718185.1 Actinomycetota bacterium | reverse complement strand
GAGATGGTCCCCCGGTTGTCCTTCTCGCTGTTCTTGACGAGAGCGGCGACGCTGCCGTCCGGGCTGACCGCGACCGCTTGCGCACCGATCGCGTAGCGGCGAACCGCGGTCAGGCCGGGGCCCCAGAGCAGGGTCGGCCCGTTGTCCCGCGTGGTCACGAGCCCGTTGCCGTCCGGGGCGAACGCCATCGCGAACATGGAGAGCGGCCGGCTGATCTCTGGGAACTCCGCCCGATCCCTTCCGGGCGTGGGGACCCTCCGGCCCGTGGGCTCGAGCGTGACCGCGTCGCGGGGCACGAGGAACTCACGCAGGTCGCTGCCGTGCTCGGCGGTGACGAGCTCGCCGCCGCGCGGGTCGAATGCGATCGCATCGACGGAGGCCTCCGCCCGAACGCGATCGCGCACGGCTCGGGTCGCGACGTCGACGGCGACCAGGCCGCCGGTGGAGGTCACGACCGCGAGGGTCTTTCCGTCCGGACTGAATGCCGCGCGTTCGGTTCCGGATCCCACGTCGACCGCGTCGATGGGCCGCCGCCGCACCGCATCGAAGAACTCGACCGTCGGTCCGGCGTCCCCGATCGCGAGCGTTCTGTGGTCCGGAGCGATCTCGATCCATTGCATCTCGCCTCCGGCGGGTGATGGGCCACCGGCGGCATAGAGCCGGTCGGTGATGGCCGGCGCGCGTTCCAGCGCCGCGAACAGGGCGCTCCGCGTCTCCGGCGAATCGTCGATGTGGACGGCTTCCCTCGCCATCAGCAGGGCCAGCTGCGGATCGCGTTCGAGACGCGAACGGGAGGCCAGGCGTCCGGCGTCCGCGAGCGTCAGCGCGGCGGTCGCCCGGTCCCGTTGCCCGAGCGCCAGCTTGCCGATCACGAGCGACGCGGCGAGGAGCACCGCGACGCCGGCGACGAGCACCCGCAGCCGGCGGTTCGTCCGGCGCGCCCGAACGGCCTCGCCCTCCGACGCGGTGCGGCACGCCCGGAGGAACTCTCGTTCGAGGCCGTTCAGATCCGCCTGGTGGGATTCCGCCCACTCCCACGCCGCGGTCAGCCGGGCGCCCCGGTAGAGATCGCCCGGGTCACGCCCTCCCTCGTCCCACACGCGCGACGACTCCGTGACGCGTCGATGCAGCTTGCGTCCCTCCGCGTCGTCCTCGAGCCACGTGCGCAGCCGCGGCCATTCGTGCAGCAGCGCCTCGTGGGCCACCTCGGCCGTCCCTTCGGAGACGGTGACGAGACGGGCTTCGGCCAGGACGTTCAGCGCGCGCGACGCGTCCGCGTCTCGATCCAGATCGAACTCCCAGAGCGGAGCTCGGCGGCGGACGACCTCCGCGGTCTCGCCCGGTGCGGCCAGGCGAAGCAGGATGCGCTTGGCGGCCGTCTGCCCGTCACTGTCGAGCCGCGCGAACGCTTCCTCCGCCAACCGTGCGACGGCTCCGTGGACACCGCCGGCGCGCAGGTAGTCGTCCAGGCGAAGCGTGCTGTCTCGACGGGAGGTCCAGAGCTCGAGCAGCGCCGTCGAGAGATGGGGAAGGCCACCCGGCTGACCGACCGTGTCGGACACGAGCGAGTCGACGAGCTTGTCCTCAACCGTCAGGCCCGCTCGTCGCGCGGGGAGTTCGATCGCTCGACGCAGCTCCTCGCGGTCCATCGGCCCGACCAGGATCTGGTCGGAGGCGAGCAGCGATGCAAGGGCTCGGTGCTCGGCACATCGTCCATAGAAGTCCGCTCGCATCGCGATGACGATCGTGGTGGTCCCGTCGGAAGCCGACGCCGCCTCCGTGATGGCGTCGAGGAACGCGGTTCGTTCGGCTTCGTCCGAACACACGCTGAAGATCTCCTCGAACTGATCGATGGCGAGCACTTGGCGGTCCACCGGTCGCTGCTCGTCCATCGTGTGAGCCATCGTGGCCAGCGGACGGTCGCCCGGTCGGATCACGGAGTAGGCCCACCGATCGCTGCCCGGGAGCGCACCGGACCTGAGGGCGTGGAGCAGTCCGGCGCGCAGCAGGGAGGACTTCCCGCTCCCCGAGGGTCCGACCAGGGCGAGGAACCTGCTCCCGACGAGGTGACCGGCAGCCTTGGCCACGACCTGCTCCCGGCCGAAGAAGAAGTCGGCGTCGGCGGTCTCGAATCGTGCGAGCCCCTTGTACGGGCACACGTCGGTTGGGCGCCCGGACTCTGCAGGCACGGGCCCCCCGCGTTCGAGCTCGAGGTCTTGGGCGAGGATCGCAGCCTGGAGCCGCTGCAGCTCGGGGCCCGGCTCGATCCCGAGCTCACCCACCAGTGCCTCGCGCGCCCGCGTGTAGACCTTGAGCGCCTCGGCCTGGCGGCCGGCTCGGTACAGGGCGATCATCAGCTGGCCCCACCGCCGCTCGCGGAACGGCTCCTCTCGGACCATCGCCTGGAGCTTGGCGACCAGCTGACCCGCATCGCCGGCGGCGAGCCTCGAATCGATCAGATCCTCGGTCGCCGTGCGTCGGAGCTCGTCGAGCCTCTCGCCTTCGGACACCCCGAAGCCCGTGTACCGGTAGCCCTGGTAGGCGGCGCCGCGCCAGAGACCGAGCGCCTCCTCGAGCATGCGATCGGCCTCCGTGGGCCGCCCTGCCGTGAGCAGACGGTGTGCGTCGGTGGCCAACTGCTCGAAACGGATGGCGTCGATCTCGTGTCCGTCGGAGTCCAGCGCGTAGCCACCGCCCCGCGAGACGATGACGTCATGGTGCGAGCCGGGTGACATGCCGGGCCGGAGGGCGCGACGGAGCCTCGAGACGTAGGAGCCGACCGTCTTCTCGGCGGTTCGAGGTGGATGCTCGCCCCACAGCTCCTCGATGAGCTCGTCTACGGACACGGTCCGGCCCCCGCGGGCAATCAGGAAGGCGAGGACCGTGCGTTCCTTCGATCCGGCGATCGGCAGCGAATCGTCGCCCTGCGCCAGGACCTCAAGGGGCCCGAGAACGAGGAAACGCACCCCCCGACGCTAACGTCCTCGACCGTGTCTGGATAGCCCCGCGCAAGTCACCGGTCGTGACGCGACGGCGAGGACCGGCGTGCCGGTGGGCACGGCGACGTCGATGCCGGCGTGCCGCCGTCCCCGGCGCATGTCGAACGGTGAGACGACGGGTCCGTGGACCGGACCGATCTTCCGGCTCAACGGCACGGAGGTCACGCCGGACATGAGTGACCAGATGATCAGAAGCCAATCCCGCGCGATCTCGGAGGGGGCCTTGGCCCGGGCTTCGACTGACTCCGACAGCCGCCGGGGCGCGGGTCGAGCGCTTCGGACGGCGAGCGGCAACCCGGC
>DASTHN010000065.1:0-11320 GCA_035718185.1 Actinomycetota bacterium | reverse complement strand
GACGCCGGGTGCACCTAGGATTCCCGGGTGCCCAACTCCCGCGTCGCCGCCGTGGCGCTCACCCGCCGCTCGCTGATCGCGGCCGGCACGGCGGGCTTGCTGCTGAGCGGGTGCGCGGCCTCGGACGGCGGCGCCGACCCGGCGACCCGCTCCGACCGGCCGGAGCCGACCCCCTCCCTCGCGCCGGACGTCGCGGTGGCCACCACGGCGCTGGCCGAGATCCGCGCCACCGCGGCCGCCGTCGCCGCGACCGCGGCCCGCTTCCCCGACCTCCCGGGCCTGGCCGCGCTGTCCTCGATGCACCGCGCCCACGAGGCGTCACTCGTCGAGGCGGTGCCCGAGCGGGCACGGAGCTCCGCGGCCCCGACGCCGTACGCCGTCCCGCAGCGGCGGCCGCTCGCCCAGCGCAGGCTCGCCGCCGGCGAGCAGCGGCTGCACGACACGCTCGACGCGCTGGCCCTGCGGGCGCAGAGCGGCGACTTCGCCCGCCTGCTCGCGGCCATGGGCGCCGGGATCGCGGTCCGGCTCGGGGACCTCGGATGACCCCCGTCGAGGCGCTGCAGCAGGCGCTGGCCGGCGAGCACGCGTCCGTGTACCTGTTCGGGCTGCTCGGCGCCCAGTCCTCGAAGTCCCGCCAGCCCACGCTGTTCCGCCGCCTGGAGCAGTCCTACGACGCCCACCGCGCCGCCCGGGACCAGCTCACCGTCCTGGTCAGCGCCCACGGCGCCGACCCGGTCGCGGCCGAGGTGTCCTACACCGCGCCGGGGCGCACCGACACGCCCGCGCAGATCCAGTCCGTGGCCCTGACGGTCGAGCAGCGGATGACGCGCCCGTACGGGCAGCTCGTGGCCAGCACCTCCGGCACCGACCGCCGGTGGGCCATCGGCGCCCTCGACGCCAGCGCCCTGCGCGAGGTCGCCTACGGCGCCGAGCCGCAGGACTTCCCCGGACTCTGAGCCACCTCGACCGCCGGTTGTCGTCGGCAACGACCTCGCTAGGGTCGGGGCATGAGTGAGTACGACGCCGCACAAGCGGCCGTCCAGGCAGCGCTCGACGCCGGCGCACGCTACGCCGACGCCCGGGTGATGCACCGTCGGCACGAGTCGATGTCCGCCCGCAACGGCGAGGTCGACTCGCTGAGCCAGGACAGCTCCTCGGGCATCGGCGTCCGCGCCCTCGTCGGATCGGGGTGGGGCTTCTTCGCGGTGCCGGACCTCGACGACCGCTCGGTCCGCCGCGCCGGCGCCCGGGCCGCGGAGATCGCCGCCGCGAGCGCGCTGGTCTCCCGGGGCGACTCCACGCTGCTGCCCAGCGAGCCGGTGACGGCCTCCTGGGCCAGCGACTGTGCGGTGGACCCGTTCGCGGTGCCGCTCTCGGACAAGGGCGACCTCCTGGTGCGGGCCACCTCGACGATGCGCGAGCACGGCGCCGACATCGCCACCGGCCAGTACCAGCTCTGGGACACCGAGAAGTGGTTCGTCTCCAGCGAGGGGCACCGCATCGACCAGCGCATCCGGGAGAGCGGCGCCGGCATCACCTCCACCGCGATCGGCGCGGACGAGACCCAGGTGCGGTCGTGGCCGGCGGCACGCGGCCAGTACGGCACCCGCGGCTGGGAGTTCGTCGAGGGCCTCGACCTCGAGGCGCACGCCGCCCGGGTCGGGTCGGAGTCACGAGAGCTGCTCACCGCTCCCCTGTGCCCGTCCGGGGAGACCGACCTGATCCTCGGCGCCGAGCAGCTCGCCCTGCAGATCCACGAGTCCGTGGGCCACGCCATCGAGCTCGACCGGATCCTCGGCTGGGAGGCGGCGTACGCCGGCACCTCGTGGCTCGACCTGGCGCAGCTCGGCTCGCTGCAGTACGGCTCGCCGCTGATGAACATCACCATCAACCCGTCGATCCCCGGAGCCCTCGGGTCGTTCGGGTACGACGACGAGGGGACGCCCGCGACCAAGAGGGACGCCGTGCGCGAGGGGATCTGGGTCGGCGTGCTCGCCGGCCGGGACTCGGCTGCCGTCGCCGGCCTCGACTACGGCGGCAGCGTGCGCGCCGACGGGTGGGCGCGGTTGCCGATGGTGCGGATGACCAACGTCGGGCTCGAGCCGGGCCCGCACAGCTTCGACGAGATCGTCGCCGAGACCGACGACGGGATCTACATGGAGACCAACCGGTCCTGGTCGATCGACGACCGCCGGCTGAACTTCCAGTTCGACACCGAGGTGGGCTACGAGGTGAAGGGCGGAAAGCTCGGCCGGCTGCTCCGCAACCCGACCTACACCGGCATCGGACCTCAGTTCTGGTCCTCGATGGACATGCTCTCCGACGAGATCGTCGCGTGGGGCACGCCGAACTGCGGCAAGGGCCAGCCCGGGCAGGTCGCTCGGGTGGGCCACGGCGTCCCGCCGGCCAGGTTCCGCGGCGTGCAGGTCGGGGTGCACGGCTGATGCCCGGCGTCATCGGCCCCGACGAGGTGCGTCGCGTCGCGGCGTCCGCGCTCGACCTGCCGGGCGCGGACGGGGTCGAGGTCCTGTTCGTCCACGAGTGGGGCGGCCTCACGCGGTTCGCGTCCTCCGCGATCCACCAGAGCACGTGGAGCGAGGACACCGGGATCCGCGTCCGGGTGGTCCGGCAGGGCAGGATCGGCGTGGCGGCCACGAACGAATTCACGCCCGAGGGCGCCCGTGCGGTGGCCGAGAGCGCGCTCGAGATCGCCTCCGTCGTCTCCCCCGACCCGTTCTTCCCCGGGCTCGCGCCGCCGCGGCCGGTGCGCGGGCGCGACGGCTTCGACGAGGCGACCGCCGCCACCACGCCGGAGGAGCGGGCGGCGGGCGTCGCCGAGCTCGTGGCCCAACCGCCGGAGGGTTTCTCGGCCGCCGGTGCCTATGAGACGCGGGCATCCGAGGTCGCCGTCGCGAACACCGAGGGCCAGTTCTGCTGGGCACCGGCCTCGCAGGCCTCGATCACCACGGTGGTGACCGGCGGCGACGGCGGCAGCGGGTTCGCGGAGCGCTTCGCCGCCCGGGCCTCCGACCTGGATCCTGCCGAGATCGGGCGGCGCGCCGCAGACAAGGCCGTCGCCTCGCGGTCCCCGACGGCGCTCGACACGGGCAGGTACACGGTCGTGCTCGAGCCGGCGGCGGTCTCGACCCTCGTCGGGTTCCTCGCCTGGATCGGCTTCGGGGGCCGGCTGGTAGCGGAGGGGCGCTCGTGCCTGTCGGGCAGGTCGGGACAACAGGTGGCCGCGTCGTCGGTCACGATCTACGACGACGCCACGGCGCCCGGGACCCTCGGCATCCCATTCGACTTCGAGGGCGTCCCCCGTCGCCGCGTGGACCTGATCGAGCGCGGGATCTTCCGCGACGCGGTCTACGACCTTCGCACCGCGAAGCAGGTGGGTGCGACGACGACCGGACACGCGCTGCCGCCGCCGAACCCGGAGGGGCCCTTCCCGCTCAACCTGTTCATGGAGCCCGGCGACTCGAGCGTGCCCGAGATGATCGCGGCGACCGACCGCGGGCTGCTCGTCACACGGTTCCACTACTCGAACGTCGTGCATCCGGTCGAGTCCACGATCACCGGTATGACGCGCGACGGGACGTTCCTGATCGAGCGCGGCGAGGTCACACACCCGGTCCGGAACCTCCGGTTCACCCAGTCGATCCTCGAGGCGCTCACGAACACGACGGCGATCGGGCGGGAGACGGAGCTCGCGAGCGAGTTCTTCTACTCGGCCAGCCGGGTGCCGGCGATCCGCGTCGAGGGGTTCCACTTCAGCGGCCGCTCGAACCACTGAGACGGCTGGCGACTTCCGATCCGGCTGCGTTAGGCTTCCGGGCCCGGTCCACCGACACGGAGGTCACCCATCATGCAGGTCGGCGACATCATGCACACTGACGTGAAGACGGCTCGGCCCGAGGACACGTTCGCCGACGTCGCGAAGCTCATGCGCCTGCATGGGATCTCATCCGTCGTCGTCCTGGACGGGACGAAGCTCCAGGGCATCGTCACCGAGCGCGACATCGTGAACCTGGTCGCGGCCGGCGGCGACCCGCACGACGTTCGCGTCGCCCACGGCATGACCCGCCGGGACCTCGAGACCGTCTCTCCGAAGACCGACATCTCCGAGGCCGCCGAGCACATGGTCATCCGGAACATCCGCCACCTGCCGGTGACGGACACGCGCGGCAAGGTGGTGGGCATCATCTCGATCCGCGACCTCACGCGGTGGGCGGCCGAGGAGCTCTCGGGCGGACACGAGATGCCCGATATCGCCCGGAGCCACACGGCGCTGAAGGCCGCGACCGAGCTCAGCCGGCAGCGCCGGAAGGCCTAGGACCGCTCCGTCTCGGCCGCGCGCTCGAACGGCGCGCGGGGGTGCTCGAGCGAGCCGAGCTGCGCGATGTCCCGCGGGAACAGCAGCGCGACGGTCCAGTCCATCGCGATCTTCACGCGCCGCGCGATCGTCGGCATCGCGAGCAGGTGGTACGAGCGATGGAGGAACCACCCCGGGAACCCCTTGAACCGCAGGCCCCACACGAGCGCCACGCCCTTGTACCGTCCGAGCGAGCACACGGCGCCGATGCTCCGATAGACGAACGGCCCGGTCGGCTCGCCCCGCAGGCTGGCCGCGAGGTTCCGTCCCAGACGCCGCCCCTGGCGCATCGCGTGCTGTGCGGTGGGTGGGCACAGGCCGCCGGTCGTCCGGTCGGGGACGGCCGCGCCGTCCCCTGCGGCCCACGCGTGCTCGATCCCGACCACCCGGAGGTGCTCGTCGACGCGGACCCGTCCGGCCTCGTCCACCGGGAACCCCGACGACGTGGCGAGGGCCATCGGCTTCACGCCGGCGGTCCAGACCAGCGTGTCGGCCGCGAACGCCTGGCCGTCCGAGAGGCGAACCGTCCCGCCCTCCGCGGAGACGAGCCGCGTCTGGAGCAGGACCTCGATCCCGCGTTCCTCGAGCCGCTCCTGCGCGTACCTCGCCAGGTCCTCGCCGAGCTCCGGCAGGATCTTGCCGGCGGCCTCGACGAGGACCCATCGCATCTCGGCGGCGCGCAGCGCCGGGTAGCTCGCGATGGCGTCCCGCGCCAGATCCTCGAGCTCCCCCAGGGCCTCGACGCCGGCGTACCCGGCGCCGACGAACACGAACGTGAGCGCCGAGCGCCGCCGCTCGGGGTCCCGGGTCTCGGCCGCGACGTCCAGACGCGAAAGAACCCGGTTCCGCAGGTAGATCGCTTCCTGGACCGTCTTGAACCCGACCCCGTGCTCGGCGAGGCCGGGGACCGGGAGCACGCGCGATCGTGACCCGGCCGCGAGCACGATCTCGTCGTACGGCAGGTCGACCGTCCGCTCCTCGGCCAGACGGACGTTCGCGGTCCGGGTCTCCCGGTCGATGTGCTCCACCTCTCCGACGATCACCTCGCAGCCCCTCAGTACGCGCCGGAGCGGGACCACCACGGCCCGCGGGTCGATGGTCCCCGAGGCGACCTCCGGGAGGAACGGCTGGTACAGCATGAAGTTCTCGGGGTCCACGACCGTGATGCGCACCGGGCGCGGCGCCGAGCGACGGAGCTCCATCGCGGCGTACAGACCGGCGAACCCGGCTCCGACCACGAGGACGCGCCGCCCGGTCACGCGATCGCCTCGAGGGCCGCCGGGAGGTCCGCCAGCGTCCGGACCCACGCATCGGGCTCGTCCAGCTGCTCGCGCGTGGGCCGCTCCGGAGCCTCGCCACGCAGCACCCAGACGGCGCGCATACCGGCGACCTTCGCGGGACGGACGTCGTGGTCGAGCCGGTCCCCCACCATCGCGCACGCAGAGGGCTTCACGCCGATCGCCTCCACCGCGTGGGCGAAGATCCGCGGATCGGGCTTCTCCAACCCGAGGTCGTCCGACACGCCCAGGAACTCGAAGTATGCGGTGAGACGGTCCCGCGCCATCGCCCGGCGGACCTCGCTCGGCTGGTTCGCGATGACGCCGAGGCGGTACCCGGCGGCGACGAGCGTCTCCAGACAGGGCTGGACATCCTCGTGGAGCGCCTCGGCGGGATGCCACCAGTGCGAGGCGACGGCCCGCGTCACGACCTCCCGACCAACCTCCGCGCGCAGGAACCGATCGGCGAGCGCGTCCCGGAACGAGCCGTCTTGGGCGCGGCGCAGCTCCTCGTAGGCCGCGTCGTACTCCTGTTCCGTGACGGTCGCGCCGAGGTCGCGGAGCCCACGCAGGACCGCCGTACGGTACGTGCGGTCGTCATAGATGACGCCGCCGATGTCGAGGAAGACGACCTCCAGCCCCACGGTCCTCCGTCCAGGTCAGGGGACCCCCTCAACGCATGCTACTCAGCCCCGTCCGTTCCCTTCCGCCGCAGCCGGGCTCGGGCCTAGACTCGGTCCGAGTGCCCGTACGCAGAGGGGGGTGACACGGGATGCGACGCATCGCGATCGCGATGACGGCGCTGCTCCTCACGGTGATGGTCCTCGTCCCCACCGTCGGCAGCGCGTCCCCGGAGCCGAAGCGGCTCCCGATCGACGACACCCGTGAGTTCCAGGCGCCGAAGGACCCGAAGCTGGTCACCGACGCGCCCGGTCTGGCTCGCGAGATCGAACGGCTGAGCAGGAAGCCCGTCAGAGCGGCGGCCGTCGGAGACACGAAGATCTGGCTGGGCTACGACTTCTTCAACGACGAGCTGTACCTGAAGGAGTACACGCTCCGCGGGATCGGAACCCATGCCGAGATCTGGGTCGCGAGCGACTCGGACGCTACGTCGGCGGCGCTCGAGTTCCCGGCGGGCGACTGCAGGAACGACGACGGCGTGCGGACCGTGGTCACGGACGAGCAGGTCCAGTACCTGCTCGACGAGCTCGACGGCAACATCTATCCGCGTGAGTCCGACCTGTACAGCGTGGCGCCGCCCCGCGACGGGATGGACGCGCCGCTCGCCGACCTGCTGACGCTGCCCCCGGACTACTACGCGGGTGACGGCGACCAGATCGTCGTGCTCGTCGACAACTTCCGCGACGACAACTTCTACGACACGGACAACGCGAACACGTACTCGTACGTCGCGGGGTTCTACTGGGGCCTGTACGACTACTACCTGAACCGTCTCGTGATGAACATCGACGGTTGGGACTGGCTGCACCGCACCGGCGACGACCCGCCCAACGAGCCGAGCGCCGATCCGTGCACCCACGCGCCCGCTCGACCGAACCTGTACGAGGGGACGTTCGCGCACGAGTACCAGCACCTGCTCGAGGCATACGAGGACTGGGACGAGGTCTCGTGGGTGAACGAGGGCCTGTCGATGTACGCCGAGCCGGCGACCGGGTACGGCGACTGGACGCTCAGCGTGAACGACGTCGGGTTCGAGGGCAGCGTGCAGTGCTTCCTCGGTCATATCGTGAAGGCCACGCCGGCGAATGTGTTCCCGTTCCCGGGTGGACCCGAGAACTCGCTCACGGTCTGGGGTGATCAGACAGACGACCAATCCGAGATCCTCTGCGACTACGGGGCCGCGGGGATCTTCACCGGGTACCTCGCTCAACAGTTCGGCGAGTCGTTCGTGTCGAAGCTCCACCGGAACGCCAGACCCGGCCTGCGCGGGCTGCAGTTCCTGCTCAACAAGCTCGAGGGCGGACTGGACGCGGAGACCGTGATCGACCGGTGGGCCACCATGGTCGCGATCGACAAGTGGCTCGATCAGGGGGCCCACCTGGTCGGGACCGACGAGAGGAAGTTCCGACTCGACCTGATCCACGGCGCGATCAACTGGTCGACGGACCAGGCGTACGAGAACCCCGGGGCACCGCCGAACGGCTCGGACTACGTGCGGTTCCGGAACGGTCTCGGCGAGTTCCTCCCCCTGTCGGCCGTGAAGAACGTCGGGTTCGACGGGGTCTCCGAGCTGCCGGCGATGCCGGTGGAGTGGACGGTCGACGACGCGGAGGGGAGCCCGTCGCCGAGCCTGTACTCGGGCGAGGGTGACAACCTCGACCGCGCCATCATCCAGGAGGTCGACGTCGGGGCCGGCGTCCTCACGTTCGACACGATGTGGAACACGGAGGAGGGCTACGACTACGCGTACGCCCAGGTCTCGACCGACGGCGGGGAGAGCTACGACAGCGTGTCGTGCGACGACTCGGTGCCCGCGCCGCTCGGTGTCGGGTTCGACGGGTCGTCCGGCGGATGGGTCTCGGAGACGTGCGACCTCTCGGCCTGGGCCGGTAAGACGGTGCTGCTGTCGTTCCGTTACGTGACTGACGGCGGCGTGACCGAGCCCGGGTTCTGGGTGGACGACGTCGACGTCGACGGCACGGCGCTGAGCGACGGCTCGACGCTCGACGGGTGGTCATCGATGACCCAGATCAACCCGGTCGACGCCGCGTTCACCGTCCGGCTCCTCGGCTACAACGCCGACGGAGAGCGCGTCCACCTGGCCAAGATGGCGCTGGACGGGAAGAACGATGGCTCGATGACGGCGTCCGAGATCGACGCGGCGCTCGGCAAGCACGGCAAGCTCGCCGCGGCGATCGTGACGTTCCACGAGCCGACCGAGCTCGCGCTGCAGACCGCCTCGTACACCCTCACGGTGAACGGGACCGTGCAGCCGGGCGGCGCGTAGGGCGCGACCGCCGATCGTCGGAAGGGGCGGCCTCGGCCGCCCCTTCCGCATGCGATCGGCTAGCTGAGCGCCAGGGATCGGAGCTCGGCGAAGGAGGCCGGCGGGCAGACGGAGGTGCCGAGCCGGATCGGGTCGTACCGATCCCCGTGGCAGTCCGATCCGCCGGTGGGGATCACACCGAGGCGGTGGGCGAGCCGCCGGTAGTGCGCCCGCTTGTCCTCGTCGTGGTCGGTGTGGTCCACCTCGAGGCCGTGCATCCCGGCGGCGGCCATGCGCTCGATCAGCTCCTCTGGCACCGAGGTCTGGTCCCCCCACATGCCCGGGTGCGCGAGCACGCAGATCCCACCGGCGTCGAGGATGAGCCGCACGGCGTCGACCGGGTCGAGCGCGTGCTTGGGGACGTGCGCGGGCTTGCCGTCCGCGATGTACAGGTCGAAGGCCTCGCGCTCGGTGTCGACGATGCCGGCCTCGACCATGGCCTGGGCGACGTGCGGACGGACGATGTTCCCGCCGCCCGCGATCTGGGCGACCCGCTCGAACGAGATCTCGAACCCGAGCGCCTGGAGCCTCTCGACCATCCGCTCCCCGCGCCGGAACCGGTCGTCGCGGAGGCGCTGCAGCTCGGTCTGGAGCTCGGCGTCGTCGACGTCGGGCCAATAGCACAGGACGTGGACGGAGGTCCCGTCATACTCGGCCGAGAACTCGACGCCGGGCACGACCTCCACGCCCATCTGGTCCCCGGTCGCCTCCGCCTCCTCGAGCCCCCCCGTCGTGTCGTGGTCGGTCAACGCGACGACCTCCAGGCCGAGCCCGGCGGCGCGGCGGATCACCTCGGCGGGCTCGAAGGTGCCGTCCGAACGGTTCGAGTGGGTGTGCAGGTCGATCCCGGGCATGCCCGCGATGCTCCCAGACGCGCGCCGTGCTGTCCCCCTCGGGGGACCGGCCCCGCCTCCATCGAGATGTCCGCGATCGGCCATGTCCTTCATGTCGATGATGGGAAGCGGCCTTCGGAGGGCCCTCTCGACGTCTACGCTTGCGGCGTGGCCGAGCGCTGCGACGTCGCGATCGTGGGCGGAGGGATCGTGGGGCTCGCGACCGCCTACCGGCTCCTCGAGCGCCGGCCCGGCCTCCGGCTCACGGTCATCGAGAAGGAGCGCGACCTGGCGCTGCACCAGAGCGGGCGGAACTCCGGCGTCATCCATGCCGGCCTCTACTACGCGCCTGGCTCCCTCAAGGCGCGCCTGTGCCGAGAGGGCAAGGAGGCGCTCGAACGCTTCTGCGGGGAGCACGGGATCCCGTTCGAGCGATGCGGCAAGCTCGTCGTCGCCGTCGACGAGACCGAACTCCCACGCCTGAGCGACCTGCTGGCTCGGGGCGAGGCGAACGGCCTCCGCGGCCTCGAGGAGATCGGTCCCGAGCGCATCCGCGAGATCGAGCCACACGCGGCCGGGATCCGCGCCCTGCATCTGGCCGAGACCGGCATCGTGGACTTCCGGCGCGTGGCCCTCGCGTACGCGAACGAGGTCCGGGCGTGTGGAGGGCGGATCCTCCTCGGGCACCGGGTCACCGATATCGAGCGGATGGAGACCGAGATCGTGGTCGAGACCTCGCGCGGGCCGATCCTCGCGCACCACGTCATCGCGTGCGCCGGCCTGCAGTCCGATCGCGTCGCGCGGAGGACCGGGGCGCCGGAGCTCATGCGCATCGTCCCGTTCCGCGGCGACTACCTGTCGCTCTTACCCCACGCGCGCGCGCTGGTGCGAGGCCTCCTGTACCCGGTGCCGGACCCGGCCTTCCCGTTCCTTGGCGTGCACTTCACGCGCCGCATCGACGGCGAGGTGTGGGCGGGTCCGAACGCCGTCCTCGCGCTCGCGCGCGAACGGTATTCGCGCTTCGCCCTCGACCCCCGCGATGCGGCCGCGACGCTCGCCTACCCGGGGTTCCTGCGGCTCGCGAGCCGCTACTGGCGCGCCGGCCTGGCCGAGATGCGACGCGATCTCTCGAGGGCAGCGTTCGTCGGGGCGTGTCAGAGACTCGTTCCGGATCTCGGCGAGGCCGACGTCGCGTGGGGCCCGAGCGGCATCCGCGCGCAGACCGTGCTCATGGGCGGCGAGCTGGCCGACGACTTCTCGGTCCAGGCGTCCGAACGGATCCTCCACGTCCGCAACGCGCCGTCGCCGGCCGCCACCGCGAGTCTCGCGATCGGACGCGTGCTCGCCGAGCACGCCGTCGAGCGCTTCGATCTGCCCGGGTGAGCTAGACCTGCGACGGCGGCACGGCGTTCGGCAGGACGTCCTGGGTGGCCGTGATCCGGAAGAACCCGTCGACGAAGGCCACCGACTGTCGCGAGAACACCGGTGGGCAGCAGGCCGGTTCGTTCGCGGGATAGCGGGCCGCGAACAGGTCGAAGCCCCCGGTCGCGAACACGAGCGACCCGTGGTCGGCATCCGGCATGTGGGCGACGACCAGCGGGACACCCACCTCCGAGTACGACACGACGTCGACCGAGAGGGGCTCGGTGTCCCCCTGCCCGTGGAAGGCGGCAGCGAGCTCCGGAACGCCGTCGCTCGTCAGGTCACGGGCGACGATGCTCACATCCGTCCAGCGAGTGCCCGAAGCATCTTCCGCGCGCAGCCACTCGACCCAGCCGCTCTCGTCGGGGACGAACGTGAACACCCGGACGGTGAACGCCCGCGTGCCCGT
>DASTHN010000064.1:0-17135 GCA_035718185.1 Actinomycetota bacterium | reverse complement strand
TCACGGAGGCCACGGCCGTCGCCGAGCGGAGGGCGGAGCTCGAGGACCGGCTCGCGCAGGCGGAGGCCCGGGCCGCGAGCGCGGAGGACGCGCGTCGGCAGGCCGAGGCCCAGGCGGTCGAGGCCGTCGAGCGTGCGAAGGTCGCCGAGGGGCTGCTCGGCGAGGCCGAGGCCTTGCTCGTCGAGGCCGAGGCCGAGTTCCGGCGCGCCCGCGAGGGCGAGGTTGCACCGGCCGCCATGTCCGCGACGGATCCAGATCTCGCCGACCCCACGCCGGCGCCCGCCCGCGTGAACGGCGTGAACGCTTCGGCGGGTGGCCGCCGGCCGACCACGAAGGTCGAGGTCGACACGCTCGTCCGTCGCCTCGTGCAGGAGTCCGCGGGACGCTCCGGCCGGAAGGTGAGCGTCTACGCGGAGCCGGTCGTCGTCCTGGCGCCGCACGGCGTGATCGAGGCCATCGTGAGCGACCTGCTGGAGCGGTCGGTCCAGCGCACCTCCGAGGGCAACCGCATCGTCGTCCACGTCGAGCGTGCCGCGGACGGGGCCCTGCTCTCGGTCGAGCACGGCCGGCCGCCCGAGGAGGACGCGCTCAGCGCGGAGACCCGCCAGCTCGTCGCCGATCTGGGCGGCTGGGCGGCCGTGGAGCCGCACCCCGGCGGCGGCTCGATCCTGCGTGTGCTCCTCCCGCGCGAGACCTCCGACGACGCCGCGATCTCGGCCTGACCCCTACGTCACCACCTGGAGCCGGCTGCCGCGCGGCGACTTCTCGATCTGGATCCGCGCGGGGAGCCGGATCGCGAGCTCGGGGACGTGGGTGATGACCCCGACCATGCGCCCATCGCCGCCGAGCTGCTCGATCGCCTCGACGACGACCTCGAGCGTGTCCGGGTCCAGCGTCCCGAACCCCTCGTCGAGGAACAGGCTGTCCAATCGCGCCTTCTCGGTCACCGACAGCGCGCCCACCTGCTCGGACAGCGCGAGCGCGAGCCCGAGGGACGCGAGGAACGTCTCGCCGCCCGAGAGCGTGCGTGCGCTCCGTCGCTCCTCCCCGTTCCACGTGTCGACGACGTAGAACTCGTCGTCGACGTACTCGAGCAGGTAGCGGCCCGAGGACAGCGTGGACAGGCGCTCGGAGCCGGCGCCGGCGAGCAGCTGCAGGGCCTCGAGCTGGAGGAAGGCGATGATCCGGTCGGCGCGCAGCTCCTTCGCGAGCGCGTCGAACCGCTCCTCGCGCCGACGGTACTCGGAGATCTCCTCGACCAGCGTCGCGGCGTTCTCGAGCTTGCGCGCGAGCTCCTCGGCGCGGCGGCCCGCGGTGGCCGCCTCCTTCGCGGCGGCGGTGCACGCGGAGGCGACGGCCTCCACGAGCGCGTCCAGCGTGTCCGGCGCCTCGACGAGCCCGTCGACGACGGCGGCCGCCTCCTCGAGCAGCGCCTCCTTCGCCCCCGCACGGGCGTCTGCGAGCGACTCCAGGCCGGCGGCCGCGCCCTCGAGAACACCGGCGATCCGCCCGGCGACCGAGGCCACATCGGCCGGCTCGGTCGCATCGGCGACCGCCGGGACGTCCGCGACCTCGACGTCGCCGGCCGTCAGCGATCGCGTCCGGTCCAGGAGCCCGGTGAGCGCGAGCCCCTCCAGCCGCGCGCGACACGCCGCGACCTCGGCCTCGAGCTTCGCCCGGCGCGCCTCGGCGCGCCCCGCCGCCTCGGCCGCCCGAGCCGCCGCGGCGTCCGCGGCCTCTCGCGTCGCCTCCAGCTCCTCGAGTCCCGCGATCCGCTCGTCGAGCGTGGCGAGCGGGTCCCTCGGGAGCCGGCCGCCGAAGGCGGCGCGGATCTCCGCCTCCTTCGCCCCCAGGGCATCGCGGGCCGCGCCGACCTCCGCGTCCAGGCGCGCCGCCTCGCGCTCGGCGTCGCGGAGGTCGCGCTCGGCGGCGTCGCGCGCGGCGGTGGCGTCCGTGAGGGCGGCCGTTGCGGCGGCCGCCGCGGCATCGGCCTTCGCGAGCGCCGCCTTCGCCTTGTCGAGCGCCGGCGCCCCGCGTGCCCGGGGCAGCGCCTGGATCGGGGCGCCGCAGACCGGGCAGTCCTCGCCGGCCGACAGCCCGGAGCGCACCGCCGCCACCAGGTCCGCGTGGGTCGCCCGGTCCACCGCCTCCCGCGCACCCTCGAGGGCCCCGATCGCCGCTTCCGCGTCCGCGATGTGCGCGCGCCGGACCCGCTCGGCGTCGGCGAGCCCCCGGGCCAGGGTGGTCGGCTCGGCCTTCGCCGCGTCCGCGGCCGCCCGGAGCTCGGCGATGCGGTCGCGGAGATCCGCCAGGGCCTCCGCCTTCACCCGCGTGGCCGCGAGGTCGCGCACGCGCCCCCACCCTGCTTCTGCCTTCCGGAGCGCGGCGATCGCCTCGGCGGCGGCGGCGGTCGCCGCGTCGGCCTCGGCCGCGGTCTCGGCGGCCTGCGACGCGGCGGTCGCGAGCTCCCGAGCAAGGCCCTCCGTCTGCTCGGCGACGCTGGCCGCGGTGCGCGAGGCCTCGCGCAGGTCTCGAGCGCACGCGCGGAGGTCCCCGACCGAGCGCGCCGCCTCGGCGCCGCGCTCGGCGATCCCGTCGACGGCGGTCTTCGCGCGGAGCAGGCCCTCCTCGCGCGCGACCGCGTCGGCCGCCTCCGTGCGCGCTCGCTCGAGGGTCTCGGGAGTGACGCGCGCGTATTCGCTCTCCAGCAGGCGCGCGCGCGTCTCGGCCTCCACGTTCGCGGTCCGCTTGCACTCGCCCGCACGACGCGCGAGCCGTTCGAACAGATGGAGGTCGAGCAGGTCGGTGAGGATCTCGCGCCGCTGCTTCGCGTCGCCGACGAGGAACTCCGCGAACTGCCCCTGCGGCAGCAGGACCGCCCGCGTGAAGGTGTCGTAGTCGAGGCCGATCGCGGAGCGGATCAGCGCGTCGGCCTCGCGAACCCGGTCGGCGCCGTCGCCGGCCTGGACCCAGACGTCCCCGTCCCGGCGCTCGAGCAGGATCTTCGTCGCCCCCCTCGCGGGGGTCGAGCGCGTGACGCGGTACCGCGCGCCGTCGGCTGCGAACTCGAAGCACACGGCCATGCGGGTCTGCCCCTGGCTCACGAACTGACCGGTCTGTTTGCCGACGCGCTCGATCGTGCCGAACAGGGCGTACGTGATCGCGTCGAGGATCGATGTCTTGCCCGAGCCCGTCGGGCCCGCGATCGCGAAGAGGTCGAGCCCCTCGAAGTCGATCGCCTGCTCGTCTCGGAAGGCGGTGAACCCCTTGAGCTCGAGCCGGATCGGACGCACCTCAGACGACCTCGACCTCGTCGGCCAGGACCTCGTCGAAGGCCTCGAGGATCGGCCCGGGTGGCTCGGCCCCGTGCTGCTGCCGGTAGTAGGCGACGAACTGGTCGCGCGGGTGGAGCGACGACACCGGTTCGCCCGGCGGCTCGTGATCGACCCGCTCGTAGACCAAGTGCACGTCGAGCGCGTTCGGAAGCTCCTCGCGGACGCGGTCCGCGATGCCCGGCACGGGGCCGTCGGTTGTGACGAACGCGCGAAGGTAGGCGTCGCCCAGCTCGCCACCGCGCGCGATCACCTCGTCGAGCGTGCCGCGGACGTCGGCGAGGGCGCGCCCCGAGGTGAGCGGCACCTCGCGGACCTTCGCCGGCCGGCCCGCCGCGGCATCGACGATGCTGACCGACTTCCGCTGCCCCGCCTCGCCGAAGTCCAACTGGAGCAGCGATCCCGCGTAGCGGGCGGGCGCGGGCGAGCCCTTCACGGCCTGCGGCAGGTGCACGTGCCCGAGCGCGACGTACGAGACGGTCCCGGGCAGGCGCGAGGGTGGGACCGCGTACGCCATCCCGATCGTGAGCTCGCGCTCGCCGCCACCGGGCGTCACGAGGGCCCCGTCCGTGAACAGGTGACCGAGGACGATCTGGATGCGGCCGGGCGCGAACCCGGCGGTCATCGCGCCGAGCAGCTCCCCCATGCCCTGCGCGTAGCTCTGGTACCACGTCTCGCCGGCGTCGAAGAGCGCGGCGGCGTCGCCGAACCGGCGCTCGGGCACGAACGGGATGCACGCGACCTCCGCCACCTCCGACCCGTCGCGCGAGGGAACCTCCACGATGCCGCCCTCGGCCGGCGGGCGGATCCTCGGCGCGACCTCGACGCCGATCGGGCGAAGCAGCTTGCCGAGCGCCTCCATCCGCAGCGCCGAGTCGTGGTTCCCGGGGATCGCGACGACACGGATGGCGGCGTCCCGCAGCCTCAGGAACGCGTCGAACACGACGGCGTCCGCGTCGGGCGCCGGGGCGCGGTGCTCGTAGACATCTCCGGCCAGCAGGACGGCGTCGACGCTCTCGTCGAGCGCGATCTGGACGACCTCCTCGAGCGCGGCCGCGAACTCCCCGGTCCGCGAGCGGCCGCGGATCGCCCGGCCGACGTGCCAGTCCGAGGTGTGCAGGAACCGCATCCCGCCGGTCAATCCCCCTCGAAACGCCCGAACACGTCCCCGCCCCCCGGCGCGGCCTCGTCGGCGCGCGTTGCCCACGACGGGAAGGGGAAGCGGATCTGCAGCGGCACGGGGATGTGCGGCTGCTGCAGGATCATCGAGCCCGGCTTGAGGATGGACGCGCGCTGGCGCGTGACGGCGGGGAGGAACCCGTACTCGCTCCGCTGTGCCTCGGCCGTGTCCAGTCGGCCGACGACGCGGAACGCGCTGTTCGCGATCACCCGACGCTCGACCTCGGAGGCCGTCTGCTCGGCGCCGACGAGGATCATGCCGAGCGAGCGCCCACGTTCGGCGACGTCGAGGAGGACCTCCTTGATGGGGCTCCAGCCCTCGCGCGGCGCGTAGCGGTTGAGCTCGTCGAGCACGAGGAACGCGAGCGGCTCGCGCCGTCCCATCCGCTCCTTGTGCTCGAACAGCCGCTTGATCGCGACGCCGGTCACGAACCGCTTCGCCCGATCGTGCAGGGTGTGGATGTCGATCACGGTGACCTGGTTCGCCTCCCAGTCGATCCGGTGGCGATCGGGGTGCTCCGCCTGCCGGCCCCAGATCAGGTGCCCCATCCGGAACCGCGCCGCATCCAGCCGCCGCAGGAACGCCGAGACGGTCGCGTCGGAGACCCTGCCGCGCCACGGCGAGCCGTCGGCGTCCACCTCGTTCGCGATCACGTCGCACAGTTGCGCGAAGTCCTGGATCGGGTACCCGCCGAAGACGACGGTAGCGTCGTGGTCCGGATCGTCCTCGCACTCGCGGTCCAGGTACGACTCGACCCGCGCCACCAGGTCCGCGATCTGCGAGCGCTCGTCCTCGGCCTCGGCGAAGCAGAAGCGCAGGAGCTTGTCGCGCACGAACTCGCGGACCGTCCAGTAATAGGCGGTGACGCCCTGCGAGCGGCCCTCGACCTGCGGGATCGCCTGGCCGCCCGCGTCCGGGCGCACAGGCGCCCACAGGCCGACGCTCTCGAACGCGCCCGAGGGCAGACCGAGGCGGCCATAGTCCTCGCGGTCGTCCGGGGTCAGGCGCGCGTTCGGCGTGTCGAGCCACATCAGATCCTCGCCCTTCACGTTGAACACGATCGCCTTCGTGTTCGCGCCGTACGCGCCGAGCGCGTCCGAGTGGAACAGCGCGTACAGGAGGAAGAGCGCGTAGGTCGTCTTCGTCGCGACCCCCGAGACCCCGCTGATGTTCACGTGCGCGCCGCGCGAGCCGTCCAGGAAATCCAGGTCCAGGAACACCGGCTCGCCATCGCGCGTGAGCCCCGCCGGCAGCCGCCGGTGCATCTGGTCGAAGTAGAGCGCCTCGTCCCGGTCCTTGCCCCGAGCGCGGAACGCCGCGATGCCCGGCATGGGCGGGACGAACACCTCGGGCTCGAAGCGGGTGGCGACGACCTGGGCCGCGACCGCGGTGTCGACCGGCAGCACGCCGCGGTCCACGAGGAACACGTCGGTGTCGAACTGGGCCCCCTCGTGGCGGGCGCGCACGTCCTGCACGATGCCGGTGATCCGGATCGGCTCGTGCCCCGGCACCGGCGTCTGGACGAGCACCGTGTCGTCGAGCTGGAGGTAGGACTCGGGGTCCACCCCCACCCAGAACGTGAGCGGGGTCGAGTCCTCCGTGCCGAGGACCATCCCGACCTGCTCGGACGTCTGCTCCATCACGAGCTCATCCTCCCTGGGTCGTCAACCACGCGGTCAGCGATCGCCGGATCAGGGCGCGGTGGCCCATCCGGTGCTGGAGCCACCCTTCGAGCGCCCCGACCGGCGCGAGGTTCTGTGGATACCGCGGGTCGCTGGGTCGCCCCGCGAACCGCGGGAGGAGGGCCGTCACACGGTCGGCGAGCGCGACGGCGGCCTCGAGCCCGATGCCGGCCCGCGTCTCGCATCGCACCACCCCCGCGTGGTCGTGCCATGCGGCGCGCACGGCGGCGAGCCGCACGTACCAGGCGAAGCGCTCGAACGTGCCGTCGACCTCGGCGAGCGCGAACAGGGGCGTCCGCTCCCCCGGCCCGAGCGCGGCGATCAGCGCGTCGTCCTGCGGCTCCAGGTACCCGCGCGCCCAGCGCTTCACCACCCCGACCACCGGGCTGGCCGTGACCTGCTGCGATCGCCACCGACCGTCGGCCAGCACGAGCGCCCCATCGGCCGCGGCGAAGCGGATCGCCAGGTCCGCCTCGGCCCGCTGCATCTCACGCTGGAGGCGCAGCAGTGGGTCGTCCGGCTCGGCCCCCGGGTCGCTCACCGCGCGGAAGCGGACCTCCGCGCCCCCGACGCGGACGGTGACCGGCTCGCCGGCGTCGAGGCTTCCGCCCGTCACCAGGAGCCGGTCGACGACATGCTCCTCGAACGCGGCCCGCCCGTCGGAGCGCACCGCCCCAGCGGCGAACGTCCCGAACAGCCCGTGGGCGCGCCGGTCGCCGTCCGACGCGAGCAGCCGCTGATCGATCCGGCGCACGCCGTCCACGAACCAGACCAGGCCCGGTGGGGCCGGATCCGGGTGGAGCGGGGCGCCCCAGTCCTCGGTCTCCACGCGGGCGTCGACGCGCGCCGGAGGCTCGTCGAGGCGGACCTCGAAGCCCATCCCGTGGTCCGGTGTCCACGGATCGGCCCGGAGCGCCAGCATGCGCGGAGACTACCGCCTGCGCCCGACACCTCGGGGCATCCTCGTGGGTCGGATGCGTCGGGCGGTCCGGTCGGGCCGAGAGATGGCGAGCCACGTGGAGATAGTCATTCCGAACTATCCGCCATCGGGGGGACTGCACCGTCCCCCCGTGCGTGCCGATAGCCCCAGTAGCCGTCGAGACGCGGAGGGCACGATGCTCGGGAACTTGGTGCGCCGGGAACGACGCGTGCTGTGGGGATCCCTCAGCCTCGTCGTCATCGTTGCCATCGGAGCGACGCTCATCGCGGCGTCCTCCACACGCGCGAAGCTGACCCGATCGGCGGAGAACGAGGCGCGTCTCGCCGCGCAGACGCAGCTCGCCCCGATGCTCGACACGGGCGACCTCGACGGAACCGTCACGGGCGATCGCGCGGAAGAGCTCGGCAAGGCGATCGAGGACGAGATCGTCTCCTCGGGACCCGTGTCGTCGGTGCGGATCTACTCGGAGTCCGGCCGCGTCCTCTATGACGCCGATCCCGAGGTCGTGGCCGTGCGGCCCACCTACGTCCGAGAGCTGGTCTACCGCGTCGCCCACGGTGATCCGGTCAGTCAGGTCCGCGGCGGCTACCTGCAGACGTACGTTCCGGTGTGGCTCGAGCCGGGCGGTCCCGTCGTCGTCGCCGAGATGACGCAGCCGTACGATCCGATCTCCGCCCAGGCGACGGGAACGTGGTACCGCATCGCGCTCGTCCTGGGGCTCGTCCTGCTCGCGACGGCGACGTTGTTCGTGTTCTCCGCGCAGGCCGCCGCCCGCGTCGCGGACATCGCGGAGATCCAGGCGCACCCCGCCTTCATCGAGGTCATCGACGCCCGCGCGAAGGCCGAGAAGCGCGCCGAGGCGACGGAGGTCGCGCTGAAGGAGCTGCAGGCGCAGTTCCGCTCCACGCTCGACGAGCTCAAGGCGATGGAGACGATGGTGCAGATGACGGAGACCGCGACGACGCACTCCGAGGGCGAGATGCAAACGCTCCGCGATCAGCTGCGCGACACCTCCGAGCGGCTGCACAAGGCGGAGCTCGACTCCAACGCGCTTCGCGAGCGGCTCGCGCTCCGCCAGTCGGAGCTGGACGAGCAGAAGTCGCGCGTGCTGAAGCTCGAGGAGCGCGCCCCGGACGCCGAGACCGAGGACCTGCGCCACCGCGTGGACGCCGCCGAGCGCCGGACCGTCGAGCTCGAGAACGAGGTGGACCGGCTGCAGTCCGAGCTCGACCACGAGGCCGATCGGTTCCACATGGCGAAGCTCACCGAGGCGCTCCGCGAGTTCGACAACGACGAGCCCTCCGACGACGAGGACGACATCTTCGAGCACCCGAAGGTGATCTTCTCGGCTCGGCAGCCCGGTGCCCGGGTCCGCGGGGACGGGCCGTGACCCGAGTGGACCCGATGGAGATGGCGACGCCGATCGAGCGGGGCGGCCTGGCGCGGACGATCTCCGTCGTCGGTCTGTCGATCAGTCAGGCCGCCGACGAGCTGCAGCAGGCCGCCGAGCGGCTGATCGCCGCCGAGGAGCACGCGCGCGAGGCGGACCTGCGCGTCGCCGCCGCCGAGGAGCAGGTCGCGCAGGGCGCCGCGCAGACCGCCGAGCTCCTGACGCTCCTCCAGCAGGCCAAGGACAGCCAGATGGAGGCCGAGGAGGCGCATCGCGCCACCCAGGAACGCCTGCGGACGGCCGCGGAGCAGGCGGACGAGCTCCGAGCGGCCGCGGCGCACACGCGCGAGCTCGAGGCCCTGGTCGAGGAGCTCCAGGCCAAGATCGCGCACGCCGAGCCCGAGCCGGCCGTCACGCTCATCGTGAACGATGAGCGGACCGCGCTGCAGGAAGCGCTCGCGGCCGAGGTGCGGCGACCGCTCACCTCGATCCTGGGCATCACGCTCGCGCTCAAGCACACGGACTCCAAGTCGCCCGACGGACGCGAGATGGTCCGTCAGCTCAGCACCCACGCGCGCAAGCTGGACCGGCTCGTCGGCGAGATGCTCGACATCGACCGGATCGTCGCGGGCACGTTCACCCCGAACCTACGTCGCACCGACCTCGAGGCACTGGTCCGTCGCGTCGTCCAGGAGTCGCCGGACCTCGCGAACCGGGACGTGAACGTCCAGACCGACCACGTCGCGATCCAGGTGGACCCGGCGCTCACCGAGCAGATGGTCGAGACGCTCCTCGCGAACGCGGGACGGCGCACCGTGCCCGGGAACGCCGTATGGGTCAAGGTGCTCCCCGAGGGGGACGGCGCCGTCATCGCCGTCGAGGACACCGGCACCGAGGTCCCACCCGGGCTCCGGCAGGCCATGGCGGAGGCGGCCGAGGGCGACGGTCACGCCGCCGGGCAGCGCGCGAGCGTCGGCCCGGCGCTCTCGCTGCTCGCCAGGCTCGCCGAGATCCACGACGGGCGATGCTGGGTCGAGGAGCGTGCCGGCGGTGGCGCCTCGTTCCGCGTGTTCCTGCCCGACGCCGCGTCCCGAGCGGTTGACGGGCCCCCCGTCGAGGACGAGCCGAAGCAGGCGGCGGCCTCGGAGCTGCCGTTCGACGAGCGCTCGATGGCGCTCGCGCGGGCCCTCGCCGATGCCGACGCGGATGCGGACGGAGAGCTCGCGATCTGAGCTCGGGGCCGGCTACCCGAGCGCCTTCAGGAGCTCGCGGGCGATCACCACACGCTGGATCTGGTTCGTGCCCTCGTAGATCTGCGTGATCTTCGCGTCGCGCATCAGGCGCTCGACCGGGTACTCGCGCACGTAGCCGTACCCGCCGAGCACCTGGACCGCGTCGGTGGTGATCCGCATCGCGGCGTCGCTCGCGAAGCACTTGGCCATCGCGGACCACTTCGTCATCCGCGGGTCGTCCGCGTCGCAGAGCGCGAGTGCCTTGTACACGAGCAGGCGCGAGGCCTCGAGCTGCATCGCCATGTCGGCGAGCATGAACGACACGCCCTGGAACTCGGCGACCGGCTTGCCGAACTGGCGGCGCTCGGCCGCGTAGCTCGCCGCGGCGTCGAGCGCACCCTGCGCGATGCCGAGCGCCTGCGCCCCGATCAACGGCCTCGAGTGGTCGAGCGTTTTCAGCGCGATCTTGAAGCCCTCGCCCTCCGAGCCGATCAGGCGGTCGGCCGGGATCCGGGCCTGCGTCAGGACCACCTCGCGCGTGGGCGACCCGCGGATCCCCATCTTGTCCTCCTTGCGACCGAACGAGACACCGGGATCGTCCTTCATGACGAGGAACGCGCTGATGCCGTTCGCCCGGAGCCCCGGATCGCGCGTCCCGAAGACCACGTACGCGTGGCTCACGCCGGCGCCCGTGATGAACCGCTTCGTGCCGTCCAGGACGAAGCCCTCGCCCTCGCGGACGTACCGCGTCGTGAGGGCGGCGGCGTCGGATCCGGCGCCCGGCTCGGTGAGCGCGTACGAGAGCAGGAGGTCGCCGCGGCAGATACCGCCGACCACGTGCCGGCGCTGCTCCTCGGTCCCAGCCAGCAGCACCGGAACGGCGCCGAGCTTGTTCACCGCGGGCACGAGCGCCAGCCCCGCCGCCACCCGCGAGAGCTCCTCGACGAGCACCCCGAGGGCGAGCGCTCCCCCGCCCGATCCACCGAACGCCTCGTCGTAGCCGACGCCGGTCAGCTGGTTCTCCACGAGCACCCGGTAGAGGTCGTCGGACCACTCGTCGGTCTCGTCCAGCCGAGCGGCGTGCGGCGCGATCCGCTCCTCGACGATCTGCCGGACGAGGCCGCGGAACTCCTCGAGCTCCTCCGGCAGATCGAAGTGCTCGATGCTCATCCCGCCCGCCGCAGGACCAGCGCGTCGCCCTGGCCGCCGCCGCCGCAGATCGTCGCCGCGCCCAGGTCGACGCCGCGCCGGCGCATCTCGTACGCGAGCGTGAGCACGAGCCGGGCCCCGCTCATCCCGATCGGATGCCCGAGCGCCACCGCCCCGCCGTTCACGTTCACGAGCGCCTCGTCGAACCCGAGCATCCCCGTGACGTGCAGCGCGACCGCGGCGAACGCCTCGTTCACCTCGAGGAGCCCCAGGTCGTCGATCCCGAGCTCGGCCTTCTTCAGCGCGAGCTCGACCGCGGTCGCCGGCACCGTGTGCAGGTGCGCGAATCCGCCCGCGCTCATCCCGTGCGCGACGATCCGGGCGATCGGGCGCAGTCCGAGCCGCTCGGCGTTCGCGGCGCTCGTGACGACCACCGCGCACGCCCCGTCCGAGATCTGCGACGCGTTCCCCGCCGTGATCGTGCCGTCCGGGGTGAAGGCCGGTCGCAGGGCGGCGAGGCCCTCGGCGGTGGTATCGGGGCGGATGCCCTCGTCGCGCCCCACGACGACGGGGTCGCCACGGCGCTGCGGGACCTCCACTGGCACGACCTCCTCGGCGAGCGCGCCCGAGTCCCACCCGGCCTCCGCCCGCTCGTGCGAACGGGCGGACCATGCGTCCTGCGCCGCGCGCGAGATCCCGAGCTCCGCGTTCACCCCGTCCGACGCCTCACCCATCGTCATGCGGGTGAACGTGGACCACAGACCGTCGTGCGTCATCGAGTCGACGACCTCGGCGTCGCCCAGGCGTGTCCCCTCGCGACCGGCGGGGAGCAGATAGGGCGCGTTCGTCATCGACTCCATGCCTCCGGCGACGACGGTCTCGACCTCCCCGGCGCGGATCAGCTGGTCGGCCAGGGCGATCGCGTCGATGCCCGACAGGCACACCTTGTCGACGTTGAGCGCGGGCGTCTCCTTGGGGATCCCGGCGGCGATCGCCGCCTGCCGCGCGGTCGTCTGCCCGGTCCCCCCGCGCAGGACCTGCCCCATGATCACGTAGTCCACGAGCTCCGGCCCCACGCCCGACCGGGCGAGCGCCTCGCGGATCGCGATCGCCCCGAGCTCCGCACCCGTGAGCGACGAGAGGCCCCCGCGGAACCTCCCGATCGGGGTCCGCGCGCCGTCGACGATGACCGAGGACGTCATGCCTGCGCCTTCCG
The DNA here is from genome assembly GCA_035718185.1 of Actinomycetota bacterium. Lineage (GTDB taxonomy): Bacteria > Actinomycetota > UBA4738 > UBA4738 > HRBIN12 > HRBIN12. The sequence continues at coordinate 5,014 of DASTHN010000064.1, read as the reverse complement.
CCGGAAAGCACCCAGTCTACGCGGCCGCCGTTCTTCGGACGGCTGACCGTCGCTCAGGCGCGGCCCGTCGCCCAGTACTCCCAACCGTCGAGCTCGGGCACCTGCTCCCCGAGCGCTCCGAGCGTCGAGCAGATCTGGGTCCGGTGGTCGTTCCCGTGGTGGATCGCCTGGAGCAGGAGCAGGCCCTCGGCGTCCTCGGTGTCCGGGTAGCCCGGCTTCCCCCGGACGCTCGCCGTCAGCTCCCCGCGCTCCAACCTGCCGAGGATCAGGTCCCACCGCCTCCGATGCTCCTCCACCTCTGCCCGCAGCGTCGCCAGCGGGACGCCTGCCCGATCCTCGCGGGGTGGCGGCGAGGGGTCCGCGAACCGCACGAGGTACCGCTCGTCGGCGTCGACCAGGTGCGTGAGCGTGGCCACCATCGAGCCGTACGTCCCCGGGATCGCCTCGTCCAGGCGCTCGGACGGGAGTCCCGCCAGATGATCGATCAGCGCCACGGTCGCCCAGAGGTGGTGCGAGAACAGAGATCGCACGACGTCGCTCGGCTGTGTCATGCGGCGGATGATACCGAGGGTCCCCGCGGGCGCTCAGTTCCGCGAGGCGACCGCGACCTCGATCGTCTCGAGGATCTCTTCCCCGACGAGCTCGTCGCGGGCGATGAGGGCGTCCCGCAGGGCGATGACGACGTCGCGCTGCTCCTCGAGCAGGGCGACCACGCGAGCCTTCTGCGCGTCGAGGATCTCCTCGACCCGCGACTTGCCGTCGGCGTCGCCCAGCACGCGCCCGACGAGGTTCTTCGAGCCGATCGGACCCTCCGCGATGGCGTCGTAGCTGATCAGGGAGCCCGACATCCCGAAGGACCCGACCATCTGGGCCGCGAGCGAGGTGGCGCCGCCCAGGTCCGACGCCGGCCCGGTCCCGGACTCGCCGAAGAACAGCTCCTCGGCGACCAGACCCCCGAGGGCGATCGCGATCGCCGACTCGATCTCGGACCGCGTGCGCGTGAACCGCTCCTCCTCGTCGCCGTGGGCGAGCAGCCCGAGCGACGCCCGCCGCTTGATGATCGACAGCACCTCGAGCCGTCGACCTTTGCCCAGGAAGTAGGCGACCGTGGCGTGGCCCGCCTCGTGCGTCGCGACGGCGACGCGGTCGGACTCCGTGTAGACCACCGGCTGCTTGAAGCCGAGCTCCTCGGTCAGCTTGGCCTCGTGCACGTCGTTCAGGTCCATCTCGCGCCGGCCGTTGCGCAGGGCGACGAGCAGCGACTCGTCGAAGAGGTGCTCGAGCATGACCGGCGTGTAGCCGAACGTGTCGTGCGCCATGCGCTCGCGGACGTCGTCGTCGTCGAGCTGGGGGGCGTGCGCCTTGCGCTCGAGGAAGAAGTCGATCAGGTCCCGGCGCTCGTGCTTCGTCGGAACGTCGAAGTACAGACGGCGGTCGAACCGGCCCGGGCGGAGCAGCGCGGTATCGAGCTGGTCGGCCCGGTTCGTCGCCGCGATCAGCAGGATGTTGCTGTAGCTGGGCTTGGTCGCCGGGATCCGCATCTCCGGCGGCAGCAACCCGTTGACCCACTCGATGGTCCGCGCCTTCATCCGGTTGCGCCACGGCGGCTGGTCGAACGACTGCATCTGGATCAACAGCTCGTTCACCATCCCGGTCCCCCCGGGGGCGACCATGTTCGAGGCGACCCTGCCCAGACCCGTCCCGTCCGGTGATGCGTTGAGCCCGCCCCGGTCGCCACCGATCGCGTCGATCTCCTCGATGAAGCCGATCGCCCCGCCCTCCTTGCGCGCGAGCTTTCGCAGCCGCTTGAAGAAGGACCGGATCCGCGACCCGGTCATGCCGAACCACATCGACTGGAACGCCGGGGCCGAGATGAACAGGAACGGCACCCCCGCCTGCTTGGCCATCGCCTTCGCGAGGTAGGTCTTGCCGGTTCCGGGCGGCCCCTCGAACAGGATCCCGCGCCGGGGGTTGCCCCCGAGCTCGTTGCGGAACGTCGCGTAGCCGAGGAACACGTCGAGCGTGCGTCGGACCTCGTCCTTCTGGGTGTCGAGCCCCTTCACGTCGGACAGGCCGACCTCGATCTCCTCCGGCCGCACGACGAGGTGGGGGGACCGGCCGCTGAACAGCGGCATCATCATCATGAGGATGATCGCGAGGAAGAGCACCGTGACCGGCGCCCAGATCACCCAGTCGGGCCCGAGCGCGGGAAGCTCGAACGGGTTGTTCGTCAGGTACCGGTACCAGAGGTAGCCGTCGAACAGGCCGAGGAACAGGACCAGTCGCCACAGTCGCCGACGCCGGGTCTTCTCGCGGACGCGCCAGACGTCGGCACGGCCGGCCGCCTGGATGTCCGACCCATGCAGGACGGCGGCCGTTGACCTATCCGTCTGCTTCACGCGTTCCCCCTCGACGAGGTAGCCCGACCAGGCCATCGTAGAGAAGACGGCCGATTACCGCATCGGGCCTTCGGACTACATACTGCGGGATACTGCGGCCGAGAGCTGCGGATGCTCGCCCGTCCTCGAACCGCTATCGTGCGGCCGTGGCCAGGAAGAAGCTGCCGCCCGTCGACCGGGAGGAGGCCCGGACGATCGGTGCCCTGCTCCGCGGGCTGCGGCGCTCGGCGGGGTTCCGGGCCGTGCAGGACGCCGTGGCGGACCCCGCGTGTCCGGCCGCTCGACAGACCATCTATGCCTACGAGCGCGGCGGCCTCGTGCCCTCGCTCGCCCAGTTCCTGGAGCTGGTCGAGTTCTACGCGCTCCGGGCGGCCTTGGGACCGGACGCGAAGCCGACCGACGATCTGCGGTCGCAGGCGGTGGTCGCGGTCGTCACGGCCCTGACGATGCCCTGCTACCACATGACCGACGCGATGCGATTGATGGCGCGCCTGCAGCCGCCGCCGTCTCCCAAGCGCCCCCGCGCGAACGGTTGACGGATGCTCACCGACGTGGACCACGTCGGGATCGCGGTCCCGGACCTCGACGCGGCGGTCGAGCACTACCGGCGTGTCTTCGGCCTCGAGCCCGCGCACCGCGAGGTGGTGGAGAGCCAGGGCGTGGAGGAGGTGCTGTTCCGGGTTGGCACGTCGTTCGTGCAGCTCCTCGGCGCGCTGGGGCCGGACACGCCGGTCGGCCGGTTCCTCGACGGGCGCGGGCCGGGCGTCCACCACATCGCCTACCGCGTGGACGATGTGGCGGCCGCGCTCGACCGCCTGCGCGACCAGGGCGTTCGCCTGGTGGACCAGACCCCGAGGCCAGGCTCGCGCGGCACGACGATCGCCTTCGTCCATCCGCAGGACATGGGCGGCGTCCTCGTGGAGCTGGTCGAGGTGAGCTGACGTCCGACTACGGCAACACCGACACGTCGGTGTGCCGCACGGCTCCGGCTAGGGCAGGTCGGTCAAACCGCGCTCGGGCGCGCCGACCAGGACCGCGACGTTGCCCTCGGGCAGCCCCCCGTCGGCCATCAGCTGGTGGACGTGCCCCGTCTGCTCGTAGTCGTAGGTCTGGCCGAGCGTGGTCCGGACCTTGCCCTCCCGGACGAGGTCGTTGAAGGCGGCCGCCTGCTCGTCGTTGAACAGGTGCGAGCCCTGATAGCGCTTCTGCAGGTACCAGAGGTAGCGGACGTCCACGACCGTGTCGTAGCCGCTCGTGCCCGCGCAGATCACGACCATCCCGCCACGCTCGCACACGAAGATCGACGTGGGGATCGTGTCCTGGCCGGGGTGGTCGAACACGATGTTCGGGCTGCGCTTCTCGCCGAGCACGTCCCAGATCGCCTTGCCGAACGCCTTCGCGCCGTCGAACCACGTCTTCCACTCGGGCGAGTCCCAGGCCGGCGGCACGCCCCAGTGCTCGAAGCCCGTCCGGTCGATGTAGCCGACGGCGCCAAGCGACGTAGCGTACTCGCCCTTCTCCGCGGAGCTCACGACGGCGACGGCCCTGGCTCCGGCGAGCGTGACGAGCTGGACGGCGAGCGAGCCGAGGCCGCCCGAGGCGCCCCAGACGAGCACGACGTCTCCCTCCTTCACGGTGTTGGGCGGCCACCCGTGCAGCATCCGATAGGCGGTCGAGCCGGTCAGCGTGGGCGCCGCGGCCTCCTCCCACGTGAGGTGCTCGGCCTTCGGCAGGCACTGGTGGGCCTGGACCTTCGTGAACTGGGCGAAGGAACCCCAGCAGGAGTCGTACCCCCACACCCGGAAGCTGGGCGCGAGCCCGGGGTCGCCGCCCCCGAGCACCCAGGGGTCGTCGGCGTCCCACTGCCCCGCATGGACGACGACGCGGTCGCCGACCCGCACGTTCGTGACCTCCGAGCCGACGGCGACCACGATGCCCGAGGCGTCCGAGCCGACGATGTGGAAGTCGGTCGGCTCCCCCCAGCGGGCTTGGGTCTTCGTCACGTCGACCGGGACGCCGCGGGCCGCCCAGACGTTGTTGAAGTTCACGCCCGCCGCCATGACGGAGACGAGCGCGTCCTGCGGACCGAGCTCGGGGACGTCGACGACCTCGTCCCGGATCGCGTCCCTCGGCTCGCCGTATCGGTCCGGGCGCACGAGCTGCGCGTGCATCCGCGCCGGAACCTCGCCGATCGGTGCGATCTCACCGATGCCGTACACGTCGGTCGCCACGCTCATCCCTCCGCAGGTCGGATCGGCGGACGCTAGCGGCTCGCGTCGACGGGCGACAACCCGGCGTCCCCATCGCCGAGGGCCCGGACCACATCGAGATCGTCGGGCGCTCGCGTCGGGGCCAGGGCACCCACCCAGACCCCGAACGCCACGACGACGGTCCCGACCACCTGTCCGAGCGTCACCGGCGTGCGCTCGAGCAAGGAGGACAGCAGGATCGCGACGACGGGGAACAGCACGAACGCGTACGAGACCGCGGAGGCCGTCCAGCGACGCAGCACGACCAGGACGAGGAAGAACAGGAGGACGCCGCCGACCGCGACGAGCGCCCCGACGGCCGCCCACGTCGAGGGACGCGTCGGCAGCGCCAACCGCTCGCCCGAG
>DASTHN010000063.1:0-8154 GCA_035718185.1 Actinomycetota bacterium | reverse complement strand
TCGTCGCCCGAGCGATCGCGCTCGGCGCGACACCGTCGGCCGCAGGACGCGCGACCCGTGCGCTCGAACGGTTCCGGATCGAGGCGCGGGACGCCTCGTTCGAGCTGCTGGTCGCGCCGGGAGCGATGGGCGAGGACGCGGCACGGTCCTCTGACCTGCCGTTCGAGGTGGTCGGCGATCACCCACCGGGGGACACGACGGCCGAGGACACCGTCCGCGTCGCGCGGGCGCTCGTCCGGGAGCGCGAGGTCGGTCTGCTCCTGTTCGCCGGCGGCGACGGGACCGCCGCCGACGTGCTCGGTGCCGTCGGGGTCGCCACACCGGTGCTCGGCATCCCCGCAGGGGTGAAGATCCACTCGGCCGTCTTCGCGGTGTCGCCGGAGGCCGCGGGATCGCTGGCGGCGATGGTCGCACGCGGCGCGGCGCTCGGCGAGTCGGAGGCCGAGGTCCTCGACCTCGACGAGGACGCGTACCGGCGAGGAGAGGTTGCGCCGCGGCTGATCGGGTACCTCCGCGTCCCGCGGGAGCCCCACCTCCTCCAGGCGCGGAAGGCCCCGACGCCCGCGAGCGAGGCCGCGACGATCGAGGCGGTCGCCGCGGATGTCGTCGAGGGGATGGAACCGGGACGCGCGTACGTGCTCGGTCCCGGCACGACCCTCCGGGCGGTCGCCGATCGCCTGGGTGTGCAGAAGACGCTCGTCGGCGTCGACGTCGTCCGGGACGGACGGCTGGTGGCCGCCGACGTCGCCGAGGCCGATCTGCTCCGCATCGTGTCGGAAGGCCCCGCGGCGCTCGTCGTCACGCCGATCGGGGGGCAGGGGTTCGTGTTCGGCCGGGGGAACCAGCAGATCGGTCCGCGGGTCATCCGGGCCGTCGGACGGGAGCAGATCGTCGTCCTGGCGACCGCCTGGAAGCTGGCATCGCTCGCGGGGAAGCCGCTCCGCGTCGACACCGGCGACCCCGATCTCGACGCGCTGCTCGCTGGCCACATGCAGGTGAGGACCGGGTACCGGGACCGCGCCGTCTACCGGGTCGAAGCCTGAGCCGCGGAAGCCCGGCACCAGATCATCAGCAGTCGGTCGCGGCCCTCAGCGCCTCGCACGGCTCCGGGCGTCGCTCCGGCGCGAGCGCGCCCATCCGGCGAACGAGCATCGCCTTCGGGAACGCCAGCACGTTGTCGAGGGATGCCACGCCGTCCGTCGGCAGCCCCTCCTCGGGGCCGAGCGCGACCTCGGTCGGGATGCCCCGGATGCGTCGGGTCACGGGTGCGACCAGGATCGAGCGGAGCACGGGGATCGCCTCGTCGCGGGTGAGGACGAGGTAGGGACGCCCCTTGGCATCGGGGGCTTCCCCCCACCACACCTCGCCGCGAGCGGGGTCGCTCACCAGGGCTCCTCGTGGATCGATCGGATCGCCGCCGCGATGGTTGCCTCCGCCTCCTCGTCGTCCTGCGGGAGGCGGCGGTACCCCTCGACGATCAGGTCGCCGATCCGCCGTCGGCGCTCGGACTCCACCATGGCCTCGAGGGCCGAGCGCACGGCTTCCGCTTTCGTCTCGTACCGCCCCTCCGCGACCAGCTCCTCGAGCGACTCGGCGAGCGTGTCCGGGATGCGCACCGCGATCTGTTCCGACATGCGTTCAGCATACCATCGCGGTGTACGCTCTAAGGCACCGCGTGCGGGGCGAAGGCTGGCGCGCGCCGGTGGCGGGTCGCCCGCTCGAACGCGTGGGCGGCCCGGATCAGGATCTGCTCGCTCCACACGCGCCCGATGAACGAGACGCCGACCGGGAGCCCGAATGCGAACCCCGCCGGCACCGAGACGGTCGGATAGCCGGCGACGGCCGCCGGCGTGGTGTTCCCGCCGACGTAGTGATCCCCGTTCACGGGGTCGGTGATCCACGCCGGTCCGCCGCTCGGCGCGACGATCGCGTCCAGGCGGTGCTCGTCCATCACGGCGTCGATCCCCTCGGCGCGCGAGAGCCGGCGGCACGTGGCGAGCGCATCCTCGTAGGCCGGATCCGTGAGCGGACCCTTGTCGTTCGCCTTGACGAACAGCTCCTGCCCGAACAGCGGCATCTCCTCGTCGCGGTGCTCCTCGTTGAAGTCGATGAGCTCGGCGAGGGTCCTCGGCGCCTCACCGCCGAGCGACGTCAGATACGTCTCGAGGTCGGTCTTGAACTCGAAGAGCAGGACCTCGAGCTCGTGATCCTCGAGCTCGGTCGCATGCGGCACGTCGGCGGGATCGACGACCGCGGCCCCCAGCTGGCTGAGCGAACCGAGCACGTCCTCGAGCACGGCGTCCACCCGGTCGTGGAAGCCGGCCAGGTTCCGCGCCACGCCGATCCGGAGCCCGTCCAGATCTCCGCCATCGAGCGCTCCGACGAGGTCCAGCGCGGGCGCGCCGGCGGTCGCCGGATCGCGCGGGTCGGGGCCGGCGAGCGCCTGGAGCAGCGCGGCTGCGTCGGCCACCGTGCGGGCGAGCGGTCCGGCGGTGTCCTGACTGTGGGCGATGGGGGCGATCCCGGCGCGGCTCACGAGCCCGAGCGTGGGCTTGATCCCGACGACGCCGTTCGAGCTCGCGGGGCAGACGATCGATCCGTCGGTCTCGGTCCCCACGGCGACGGGGCACAGGTCGGCCGAGACGGCGACCGCAGAGCCCGAGCTCGAGCCGCAGGGGTTCCGGTCGAGCGCGTACGGGTTGCGGCACTGGCCGCCGCGAGCGCTCCAACCGCTGGTCGAGCGCGTGGAGCGGAAGTTCGCCCACTCGGACAGGTTCGTCTTGCCGAGCAGCACCGCGCCCGCCTCGCGGAGCCGGCGGACGACGAACGCGTCCCGTTCCGGCTTCGCGTCGACAAGCGCCAGCGAGCCGGCCGTGGTCTTCATCGCATCCGCGGTGTCGATGTTGTCCTTCACCAGGACGGGGATGCCGTGCAGCGGTCCGCGGGGACCCCGCTCGCGCCGCTCGGCGTCGAGCGCCTCTGCGACCGCGAGCGCATCCGGGGCGATCTCGATCACCGAGCGGAGCGCCGGGCCGGCGGGGTCGAGCTCGTCGATCCGCGCGAGGTACGCGGCTGCGAGCGCCCGCGCGGTCAGCTCCCCGGAGGCCATCCGCTCCTGCAGCTCGGCGACCGTCGATTCCCGCGGCAAGGCCGTGGCGTGCCCGCTCACGCACGTAGGGTACGGCCAGCGGTGTTCGTCGTCGCTCGGCACGGGGAGGGTTCCATGCGAGGTCTGGAGGGCAAGCGGGTGCTCGTGACCGGCGGGGCCGGCGGCATCGGGTCGGCGACGTGCCGGCGGTTCCTCGAGGAGGGCGCCCGAGTCGTGGCGCTCGATCTCGACGCGGCGGCGTTGAGAAGGCTCGGCGAGGAGGTGCCCGGACTGGACGAGCCGCTCGTGACCGACGTGACCGACCGCGAGCAGGTCGCGCGCGCGTTCGAGGAGATCGAGCGGCGGTGGGGCGGGCTCGACGTGGCGATCAACAACGCGGGCATCTCGGTCCGGGGCTCGTTCGTCGACATCACGCCGGAGCGCTGGCACCGCGTCGTCGACGTCAACCTGCACGGGGTCTTCTACGTCGCACAGGCCGCCGCGAAGACCATGCTCGCGGGCGGCGGCGTGATCCTCAACATGGGCTCGACGAACGGGCTCATGGGCTACCACCACTACGCCGACTACAACGCGACGAAAGCCGGGGTGATCGAGCTGTCGCGGTCGATGGCGCTCGAGCTCGCGCCCGCGATCCGGGTGAACGCCGTGTGTCCCGGCTTCATCATGACGCCGATGCAGGAGGCCGAGTACACGGACGAGATGAAGGCGCGGTACGAGGCGAAGGTGCCGCTCCGACGCCTCGGCCGGCCCGAGGAGGTGGCCGCGCTGTTCGCCTTCCTCGCGTCCGACGACGCGGCGTTCATGACGGGCCAGTGCTACCTCGTCGACGGTGGCGAGGTGGCGGGGGGGCTCGCGAGCCAGGCGTGAGGGCTCAGCCGGCGACGCCGCCGCCGTCGACGGCGAGCGCCGCGCCGGTGACGAACGAGGACTCGTCGCTCGCGAGGAACAGCGCGGCGTACGCGACCTCGTCCGGCCGCCCCATCCGGCCGAGCGGCCGGTCCGAGGCGCTCGCGACGTAGTCGTCCCACGTCATGCCCTGGTTCTCCGCGTCGCGGACCTCCATCGGCGTGACGGTGTCTCCGGGGCAGATGCAGTTCACGCGGATCCCGTGCCGTCCGTGGTCGAGCGCCATCGCCTTCGTCATCACGACCACGCCGCCTTTCGCGGCGCAGTAGGCGACGGCCCGCTCGCCGCCAACGAGGCCCCAGCCCGAGCTGTTGTTCACGATCGACCCGCCCCCGTGCGCGATCATCACCGGCACCGCGCTCGCGCACATCAGGTACGTGCCCTTCAGGCTGACGTCGACCTGCAGGTCCCACTCCTCCTCGGAGCACTCGGTGACGTCGCCAGCGACGTAGACGCCGGCGTTGTTGAACAGGACGTCGAGTCGGCCGAACGCCCGGGTCGTCTCCGCGACCGATCGGCGGCAGTCCCCGGCGACCGTGACGTCGGCGCGGACGAACCGCGCCGTCCCGCCCACGTCCTCGATCTCTCGGACGACCTCGGCGCCACGCTGCTCGTCGCGGCCGGTGATCACGACCGCGGCGCCCTCGCGTGCGAACAGCGCGGCGGCCGCCCGGCCGATGCCCGAGGTTCCACCCGTGATCAGCGCCACCTTCCCGGTCAGCCGCATCGTCATCCTTCCCAGCTCATCCGCCCGAGCGCACCTGCTCGAACGTGCACTCGCGCGGTTCCTTGTCGGCCCGCCACCGCACGAACCCGGCCGCGTGGCGGAAGCGGTCGCCCTGGAGGTGGTCGTACGTGACCTCGACCACGAGCACAGGATCGAGCGGCACGAACTCGGCCTCGCGGCCGCGCGACCAGCGGCTCGGTCCGCCCGCCATCCTGGCGGGGTCCACCCCTTCGAGCCCGCCGAGCGCCGCCTCGAGCGCCGCCTCCATCGTGGTCTCGAGCGGCCGGACGCGCTCGAGGATCTCCCGGCGCTCGGCCGCCTTGAACGCGGAGGTATGCCCGAGGAAGTGCATCCGTCCCGCGTCGTCGTACACCCCGAGCAGCAACGAGCCGATCCCGTCGCCCGTCTTCGAGAGCCGGTACCCGACGACGACGCAGTCGGCCGTCCGGCGGTGCTTCACCTTCACCATCTCGCGCTTGCCCGGCACGTAGCGCTGGTCCGCCCGCTTCGCGATCACGCCGTCGAGCCCCAGGCCTTCGAAGCGGTCGAACCAGTCCGTGGCGACGTCGGGGTCGTCGGTCCGCGGCGTGAGGAGCACGACGGTCTCGCCGACGGGCAGGCGCTCGGTCGCCTCGGTCCCGACGACCGACTCCAGGCGGGCGCGCCGCTCGTCGAACGGCGCCGAGCGCAGATCCTCACCGTCCTGGGCGAGCAGGTCGAACGCCACGAACGACGCGGGGATCTCCGCCGAGAGCCTGCGGATGCGCGACTCCGCCGGGTGCAGGCGGAGCTGCAGCCGATCGAACTCGAGACCCTCGGGTCCCGCCAGGATGATCTCCCCATCGACGACGCAGCCCGGCGGGAACGCCCGGGCCAGCGCGGGGACCAGCTCGGGGAAGAACCGTTCCAGACCGCGGCGGTCGCGGCTCTGGATGTGCACGCCCTGGCCGTCGCGGAACACCAGCGCGCGGAAGCCGTCCCACTTCGGCTCGTACCGCCAGCCCTCGCCGCGGGGGATCTCGTGCTGGAGCTTCGCGAGCATCGGGTCGACCGGCGGCTCGAACGGGAGCGAGGTCATCGTCCGACCGCCTCCAGGAGTCCGCTCAGACCTCGAACGGCAGGCCGGCCGCCTCCCACGCGGTGTAGCCGCCTTCCAGCTCGGAGAAGCCGGTCGCGCCGGCGTCGAGCATCTCTTGTGCGGCCTGCGTCGACATGGTGCCGCTCCTGCAGTAGATCACGAGCGTCTGGTCGCTCGGCAGCTCGTCCAGCCGCGACGCGATCTCGGTGTACGGGACGTGCGCGTCGGTGCCGACGATCTGCCCCTCGTACGGGACGTGGACGTTCACGAGGTACACGTCCTCGGCGGCCATCATGTCCGAGAGCTCCTGGCTGGACACCCGGGTCCACCCGAGGCCCTCGGTGGTGCCCTCGGTCCCGCCGCCGCTCGAGCAGGAGGCGAGGAAGAGCACGCCGAGGAGCGCGAGTGCCGGCTTCGTCACCTTCCGCATGGTCCCTCCACGGTGCGTGCACCTCATCCTGTCACACGGAGAACGGGCCAGGCGGCCTGCCGGTGACAGCGTCTCGACGGGCGGCGGGTCCTCTACGCTCAACGCATGGAGGGGACCGGATCACGGCTCCGGGGGTCGTGGCTGCGCCTGCCGTGGGGACGGATGCGGGTGTGGCGGGGTGGTGAGGGACCCCTGCTGCTCGCCATCCACGGCCTGGGCGGCTCGGGCCGGTACTGGGAAGGGCTCGCGCGCCGCGTGGGACACCGGTTCCGGATCGTCGCGCCCGACCTGGCCGGCTTCGGGCGTTCCGACAAGCCCTCGCTCGGATACGACCGCGCGTTCCACGTCGGGAACGTCGAGGCGGTCGTCGAGGACGTGGGCGGCTCCGACCCGGTGGTCGTGGTCGCGCACTCGCTCGGCGCCGTGTTCGCCGCGCTGTGGGCGGCGGAGCGCGGCAACGGGGTCGCGGCGGTCGCCCTGGCGGCGGCGGCGTTCCCGACCGGCGACGGCCCGCCCGACTGGGCCGTCCGCCCGCCGACCGGGATGCGCGTCGCGGTCACGGTTGCGCGGGCGGCGTGGCCGGTCGTCGGTGTGCCCGTCGGTATCGCGCGCGGGTACCCGCCGGGCGTCGTGGTCGACTTCGGACGCCAGCGCCTGCACAGCCGGATCCGGACGTTGGACGCGGCGATCTGGGACCCGGGGGCGCTGGCGGCCCTCGAGACCGCGCGCCGGATCCCGGCGACCACGCCGGTCCTGTTGGTGAACGCCTCCGACGACCGGACGGTGCCGGTCGGCGATCAGGCGCGATGGGCGGATCTCCTACCGCACGCCGAGCGCCGGACGCTCGACGAGGGCGGCCATCAGTTCCTGCTGCGCACGGACTTCGGGCCGCTCGCCGGGTGGCTCCTCGCGCTCCCCGAGCGCTGACGGCTACCCTTGGCGGCCATGGACCCCGAGACCCCGGCGACCCGTGCGCTCGCGGACGGCGGCCTCGCCTACGACGTGGTGCGGACCGAGCGCCCGAGCAGCGCCGAAGAGAGCGCCGCGCTCCAGGGGATCGCGCTCGAGCAGCTCCTGCGGACCATCGTGGTCCGGCGGGGGGCCGACGACTACGTCTTCGTCCTGGTGCCCGGCGGCCGGCAGATCGACTGGCCGAAGCTCCGCGCGCACCTGGAGGTCAAGCGGCTCTCGCTCCCGGACGCCGAGGAGGCGAGGGTGGCGACGGGGTACGAGCGCGGGGCGATCACGCCGTTCGGCTCGGCGACGTCGTGGCCGGTGATCGCCGACGCCAGCGTCCTCGCCGTCGAGCGCGTCGCGATCGGCGGTGGGGCCCGCGGGGTGAACCTGCACATGGCGAGCGCCGATCTGGTACGCGCGACGTCGGCGACCGTCGTCGATGTGACGAAGCCGGCCTGAAGCGCTCCTCAGCCCTCGAGCTCGTCCTGGAGCGCCGAGGCCTCGGCGAGCAGCGGCCTCGCTCGGAGCTGCTGGAGCACCTCTGCGGCCGCGCGCGCCGCGGCCAGCGCCTCGCTCCGGCGCCCCGTCGCGCGCTCGCAGCGGGCGAGCCCGAGGAGCAGCTGGCCGAGCTCGATCGGCATCCCGTACCGACGCCAGTCGCGCGCCGCGTCCCGAAAGGTCTCGGCGGCGCTGGTCACCTCGCCCTCGGCCGCGGCCAGGACCGCACGGGCAGACGCGAGCGACAGACGCTCCCGCTCGCTCACGAACGGCGGTGGGTCCGCCAGATGACGGCGGATCGTCTCCAGGTCGTTGAGCCGGACCAACAGGCGGGCGACGACCGGCATCAGCGACGTGCGGTAGAGGCGATCGGGTTCGGACGTCCGCGTGAATCCCTCCAACATCGCCCGCGCCTCGTCCCGCCGCCCGCGCTCGAGGGCCACCTCGGC
>DASTHN010000062.1:0-4021 GCA_035718185.1 Actinomycetota bacterium | reverse complement strand
ACGAGGACGCGATCATCATCAGCGAGCGCCTCGTGAAGGACGACGTGCTGACCTCGGTCCACATCGAGGAGCACGAGGTCGACGCCCGCGACACGAAGCTCGGCGCCGAGGAGATCACGCGGGACATCCCGAACGTCTCCGAGGAGATCCTGAAGGACCTGGACGAGCGCGGGATCGTGCGCATCGGGGCCGAGGTCAATCCCGGCGACTACCTGGTCGGCAAGGTCACGCCGAAGGGCGAGACCGAGCTCACGCCCGAGGAGCGCCTGCTCCGTGCGATCTTCGGCGAGAAGGCGCGCGAGGTCCGCGACACCTCCCTGAAGGTCCCGCACGGCGAGCAGGGCAAGGTGATCGGGGTCCGCGTGTTCAGCCGCGACGAGGGCGACGAGCTCCCGCCGGGCGTGAACCAGCTGGTCCGCGTGTACGTGGCCCAGAAGCGGAAGATCTCCGACGGCGACAAGCTGGCCGGCCGCCACGGGAACAAGGGCGTCATCTCGACGATCCTGCCCGAGGAGGACATGCCGTTCCTGTCGGACGGGACGCCGGTCGACATCATCCTGAACCCGCTCGGCGTGCCCAGCCGGATGAACCTCGGGCAGGTGCTCGAGGCGCACCTGGGGTGGGCCGCGCTCGTCGGGTTCAGCAAGGACGGCGAGGAGCACGACGGCCCGGTCTACGTGGCCACGCCGGTGTTCGACGGCGCCCGCGAGAACGAGATCCTCGAGGCGATCCGCAGCGCCCACCCGAACAAGGACGGCGTGAAGCTCGTCGACGAGGTCGGCAAGGCCGTGCTGTTCGACGGCCGGTCCGGCGAGCCGTACGAGGAGCCGGTCACGGTCGGCGTCGCCTACATCCTGAAGCTCCTGCACCTGGTGGACGACAAGATCCACGCCAGGTCCACGGGGCCGTACTCGATGATCACGCAGCAGCCGCTCGGCGGGAAGGCCCAGTTCGGGGGCCAGCGCTTCGGCGAGATGGAGGTGTGGGCGCTCGAGGCGTACGGCGCCGCGTTCGCCCTCCAGGAGCTGCTCACGATCAAGTCCGACGACGTGCTCGGCCGCGTGAAGGTCTACGAGGCCATCGTCAAGGGCGAGAACATCCCCGAGCCGGGCATCCCGGAGTCCTTCAAGGTCCTCATCAAGGAGATGCAGTCCCTGTGCCTGAACGTCGAGGTCCGCTCGGCCGAGGGCGAGGAGATCGAGCTGAAGGAGACCGACGAGGACGTGTTCCGGGCCGCCGAGGAGCTCGGGATCGACCTTTCCCGCCGTGAACCGGCCGGGGCCGACTTCGAGTAAGGGGAGGGAGTTACCTAGGTGCTCGACGTCAACTACTTCGACGAGATCCGCATCGGCCTGGCCACCGCGGACCAGATCCGCGCCTGGTCGAACGGCGAGGTCAAGAAGCCGGAGACCATCAACTACCGGACGCTGAAGCCGGAGAAGGACGGCCTGTTCTGCGAGCGGATCTTCGGACCCACGCGGGACTGGGAGTGCCACTGCGGCAAGTACAAGCGCGTCCGCTTCAAGGGCATCATCTGCGAGCGCTGCGGCGTCGAGATCACCCGCAGCAAGGTCCGCCGCGACCGGATGGGCCACATCGAGCTGGCCGCGCCGGTCACGCACATCTGGTACTTCAAGGGCGTCCCGTCGCGCCTGGGCTACCTGCTCGACATCGCGCCGAAGGACCTCGAGCGGATCATCTACTTCGCCGCCTACGTGGTCACGCGGGTCGACGGCGACCGCCGCCACAAGGACCTCCCCGAGATCGAGACCCAGCTGGAGGAGGAGAAGAAGGACCTCGAGATCGAGCGCGACGACGACATCAAGGCCCGCCTGAACGAGCTGGAGGAGCGGCTGCGCGAGCTCGAGTCCGAGGGCGCGAAGAGCGCCCAGCTCTCGGCCGCCCGCCGCGAGGCCCAGCGCGAGATCGAGCGGATCACCGAGGCCGCGGCGCGCGAGACCCAGCACCTGGACGACGTGCTGAGCGCGTTCAAGGGCCTGGCCATCAAGCAGCTCGTGGCCGACGATGCCGTCTACCGGTCGCTGCGCGAGCGGTTCGGCGACTACTTCGACGGCGGCATGGGCGCCGAGGCGATCAAGCGCCTGCTCTCGGACCTCAAGCTCGAGGAGGAGGCCGAGTCCCTCCGCGACCAGATCGAGAACGGCAAGGGCACCCGCCGGCTCAAGGCGATCAAGCGCCTGAAGGTCGTGCAGAACTTCGTCGGCGGCAAGAACTCGCCGCTCGGCATGGTGCTCGACGCCGTCCCGGTCATCCCGCCGGACCTGCGCCCGATGGTGCAGCTGGACGGCGGCCGGTTCGCGACGAGCGACCTGAACGACCTGTACCGCCGGGTGATCAACCGGAACAACCGGCTGAAGCGGCTCCTGGACCTCCAGGCGCCCGAGATCATCGTGAACAACGAGAAGCGGATGCTCCAGGAGGCCGTCGACGCGCTGTTCGACAACGGCCGCCGCGGGCGTCCGGTCACGGGCCCGGGGAACCGGCCGCTGAAGTCGCTGAGCGACATGCTCAAGGGCAAGCAGGGGCGGTTCCGCCAGAACCTGCTCGGCAAGCGCGTGGACTACTCGGGCCGCTCGGTCATCGTGGTCGGCCCGGAGCTGCGGCTGCACCAGTGCGGGCTGCCCAAGCAGATGGCGCTCGAGCTGTTCAAGCCGTTCGTGATGAAGCGGCTGGTCGACCAGGCGCTCGCGCAGAACATCAAGAGCGCGAAGCGGATGGTCGAGCGCGCCCGCCCGCAGGTCTGGGACGTGCTCGAGGACGTCATCAAGGAGCACCCGGTGCTGCTCAACCGGGCGCCGACGCTCCACCGCCTGGGGATCCAGGCGTTCGAGCCGGTGCTGGTCGAGGGCAAGGCGATCCAGATCCACCCGCTGGTCTGCACGGCGTTCAACGCGGACTTCGACGGCGACCAGATGGCCGTCCACGTCCCGCTGTCGGCCGAGGCGCAGGCCGAGGCCCGGATCCTGATGCTCTCGACGAACAACATCCTGTCGCCGGCGCACGGCCGCCCGATCGCGGTCCCGACGCAGGACATGGTGCTCGGCCTGTACTACCTGACGATCGAGCCCGACTGGCCCTCGGACGACCAGGGGATCCCGCGGTTCTCCTCGGTCTCCGAGGTCCTGATGGCGCTCGACCACAAGCAGGTCCGGCTCCACACCGTCGTCAAGGTGCGGCTGCCGGGCAAGGCCCTGCCGGCCGAGATGCTGCCCGAGACCGTGGACGCCACCGACGACGGCGTCCGGGTCCCGCTCGTCACCACGACGGTCGGCCGCCTGATCCTGAACCAGGCGTTCCCGGACGACCTCGAGTTCGTGAACCGGCCGCTCATGAAGAGCGACGTCGGCAAGCTGGTCGACGAGTGCGTGCACGCGTACGACCGGGGGACGGTCGAGCAGATCCTGGACAACCTGAAGAACCTGGGCTTCCACTACGCCACGCGCGCGGGCGTCACCCTCGGCGTCGAGGACGTGACCACGCCCGAGGACAAGGCCAAGATCCTGGACGGCCACGAGAAGGAGGCCGCCAAGATCGAGGCCCAGTACCGCAAGGGCATCATCACGGACGACGAGCGGCGCCAGGAGCTCATCGCGATCTGGACGCAGGCGACCGACGACGTGAAGGACGCGATGGAGGCCCAGTTCGGGAAGACCAACCCGATCTACATGATGGCCAACTCGGGCGCCCGGGGGAACATCGCGCAGATCCGGCAGATCGCCGGCATGCGCGGCCTGGTGGCGAACCCGCGCGGCGAGATCATCCCGCGGCCGATCAAGTCCAACTTCCGCGAGGGGCTGTCCGTGCTCGAGTACTTCATCTCGACGCACGGCGCCCGCAAGGGGCTGGCCGACACGGCGCTGCGGACCGCCGACTCGGGCTACCTGACCCGGCGTCTGGTGGACGTCGCGCAGGAGCTCATCGTGCGCGAGGATGACTGCGGGACGGACCGATCGCTCCCGGTGCCGGTGACGTTCGAGACGCCCCGCGGCGGGCGCGATCC
>DASTHN010000061.1:0-54116 GCA_035718185.1 Actinomycetota bacterium | reverse complement strand
GAGCGTGAGCGTGGGCGCTCGGAAGCGCTCCCGCCAGTGGGGTCCCGGCACGGTCGGCATCGCCCGGGAGCCTATCAACGGGGGTGGGCGCTCACACGCCCGGAACGAGCCGCACCGGGACCTCGACCAGGTGCTCCGCGGAACCGCCCTGGCCGACCTCGAGGACCTGGACGGCCCCCGGCTGCCGCGACGGCGCGTAGAAGGCCAGCGCCGCCCGGAACGTCCCCCGGCACGCGTCGCCGCAGTCGATCGGCGTGTTCATCGCCGCCAGCTCGGTGCCGTCGCGGGCGAGCACCCGGACGAGCACCTCACCGCTCGCGGTCCTCGCGCTCCCGCTCACGACCACGGGACTGACGACGTCGTCGCCCGGCATGGGCGCGCGCACGACGATCGTCCCGGCGGAGGGGACGCTCGCGCTCGGCGAGGGCGTCGTGCTCGGCGAGTCGAGGGCCTCCGTGCTCCCCTCGATCCCTCCGGTGCAGGCCACCGCGGCGAGCGCGAGCGCGGCGGCGGTGGCGGCGACCAGCAGACGGTGCACGACCGGTCGATGATGCCACGCCCGGACGCTGGACCGCCGGATCAGCGGTTCCCCGGCCCGTGATCGTCCGGCGGGCCTCCGCCCTCGCGGACCTCGTTCCCACCGCCCGGCGGCGAGGCCGGCCCGCCCCTCCCGACGTCCTGCTGCTGGCCGCCACCCTTGCCGTGCTCCTGATCGCTCTTGCCCGGGTCCTGGTCGCTCTTCCCCGGATGGTCGGCCGGCTTCCCGTGATCATCGCCGCTCTTGCCCTGGTTCCCGTGCGCCTCGTGCTTCGCCTTGTTCTCGCGCAGGTGCTCCAGGGCGTTCAGCAGGCCCTGCGTCGTCGGCCCGCGGCCGCAGCGTCCGAGGATCGCCTGGATCGCGCGGTCGAGCCCGTGGGCGCGCTCGATCGCCGTGTCGCCGTCGGTCATCGCGTCCCCGCATGCCTGGACGTCGACGGTCGGCGACGTCGCGTCCGGCGTGACCGGCTCCTCCGGCGCTTCGTCGCCCTGATGACCCAGCCGCCCGGCCTGGAAGGGGGGGGTCGTCGGTGAGGGAGCTGGGGCGCTCGGGGTGGGCTCCTGGGTCGCGGCGAGCGCGGCGCTGCCGGCCAGCACCAGGAGGGCTACGAGTGCCGGCGCCATCGTTCCGGACCGCGATGTGCCGAGCTTCATGGGCGTTCACCTTCCCCATCGGCGTCTGACGCTCCAGACCTTGAGAGCTCAGATCTGCCGGTCGCCCTCGCGGATCGCGCGCCAGATGCGCTCGGGGGTGAGGGGGAGGTCCAGGTGTCGGACACCGAGGTAGGACAGAGCGTCTACGACGGCGTTGGCGACCGCGGGTGTGGAGCCGATCGTCGCCGACTCGCCGACGCCCTTCACGCCGAGCGGGTTCACGGAGGTCGGCGTCTGCGTGTGCGCGGTCTCGAACGGCGGGAGCTCGGTCGCCGCCGGCATCGCGTAGGTGGCCAGGCTGGTCGTGATCGGGGTCCCCCACTCGTCGAACTCGACCCCCTCGTACAGAGCCTGCCCGATCCCCTGGCCCAGGCCGCCGTGCACCTGACCGCGCACGAGCACGGGGTTCATGATCCGCCCGCAGTCGTCCACCGAGACGTGGCGCCGGAGGCGGGCGTCGCCGGTGTCCAGGTCCACCTCGACGACGGCGACGTGCGCGCCGAACGGATACGTGTATTCGCGCTGGAACGACCGCGTCTCGGCCGCGAGGCCGGGGTCCTGGCCCTCGGGCAGGCGGGCGGGGTCGGCGGCGATCGTCGCGAGCTCGGCCCAACCCAGCGAGCGCTCGGGCGCGCCGACGACGCCGATCCGGCCGTCTTCGAGCACGGTCAGGTCCTCGACCGAGACCTCGAGCTCGTGCGCCGCCACCCGCCGGGCCTTGTCGAGCACCGTCGTGGCGGCCTCGAACACGGCCGCTCCCCCGACCTGGAGCGACCGTGACCCGTACGTGCCCTCGCCCTGCCGGACGACGCCGGTGTCGGAGTGCAGCACGCGCACCGCCCCGATGGGCACGCCGAGCACCGACGCCGCGAGCTGCGCGAAAGCGGTTTCGTGCCCCTGTCCCTGAGGCGACGTCCCGACGCGCACGGTGACGGTTCCGTCGGCGTTGACCTCGGTCGCGCCGAACTCCTTGCGTCCGAACGCCGTCACCTCGACGTAGCAGCTCACCCCGACGCCGAGCGCTCGGCGGTCCCCACGCGCACGGCGCTCCTCCTGCTCCCGACGTAGCTCCTCGTATCCCGCGAGGCGCAGCGCCTCGTCGAGCGCCCGTTCGTACTCGCCGCTGTCGTACGTGCTACCCACGGCGGTCTCGTGCGGGAACGCCTCCGGCGGGATCAGGTTCCTGCGCCGGAGCTCGACCGGGTCGATCTGGAGCTCGTCGGCGAGGGCGTCCATCGCGCGCTCGATCGACAGGGTCGCCTCGGGACGGCCGGCACCCCGGTACTCGGCGACGGGCGTCGCGGTGCTCACCACCGAGCGACCGCGGGATGCGACCGCGGGGATCCGGTAGACGCCGGGCAGCATCGTCCGGGTCGTGGGCGGCAGGTAGGCGCCGATCGGGTAGGCACCCATGTCGGCCAGGATGTCGACGCGCAGCCCCACGAGCCGGCCGTCACGCGTGGCGCCGAGCTCGATGTCGTGCACCTGCGCCCGGCCGTGGTTGAGGTTCGTCATGCTCTCGGTCCGCGACTCGACCCACCTCACCGATCTGCCGAGCCGCAGCGCCGCGGCCGCGCAGACCAGGTACTCGGGGTAGACGTGGAGCTTGGAGCCGAACCCCCCGCCCACGTCCGGGGCGATCACGCGGATCGCCTCACGCTCGAGGCCGAGCCAGTCCTCCAGGTCCGCCCGCACGTCGAACGGGATCTGAGTCGAGACCCACACCGTGAGCCGGTCGTCCTGCGGGACGACCAGGATCGCGTTGGTCTCCATCGGTACCGGCGCGAGTCGCTGATGGCGGACGCGCAGTCGGACCACCGAGTCGGCGCCGGCCAGCGCATCCCGGTCCCACGCCTCCTCGAAGGCATGCGCGACGTTCGTGCCTGCCTCGGGGAATAGGAGCGGCGCCCCCTCGGCGACCGCGGCCTCCGGACCGACGACTGCCCCCAGCGGCGACGCGTCGACGATCACCGCCTCGGCGGCGTCCTCGGCCCGCGCGAGGGAGTCCGCGAGGACCGCGGCGATCGGCTCGCCCACGAACCGCGCTCGGTCGCGCGCCAGGAGCGGGCGGGAGAACGGCCCTTCGACGTTGCCTGAGGGGGGCCGTGGGGGAAGATCCATGTCGTCGGCGGTGAGGACCGCGACGACACCGGGCATCGCCCGGGCCTCGTCGACCGCGACGTTCGATATGGTCGCGTGCGCCATGATCGACCGCACGAAGCAGGCCTGCAGGGCATCCTCGACGGGCACATCGCCCACGTACCGAGCCCTGCCCGACAGGAACCGCGGGTCCTCGGTGCGGAGGACCGCGCTCCCGAAGATGGAGGTGGACATGCCGACCCACTCTAGAAGAGGCGCGCGAGCGGTGGTGGCGGCGGTCGTCGTCGGCGCGATCGTCGCGACGGCCTTCCTCGCGCTCCCCCGGGCCGCGAGTGCCGACATCGGCGCGCGCGAGGTCGCCGGCGGGCTGAACCAGCCCGTGGCCTTCACGTTCGGACCGGGCCGTGTGCTCTGGTACGTCGAGAAGGCGAGCGGTCAGGTGCGGACGTACGACCTCGACACCGGCGAGGACCGCCTGTTCTACCAGGTCACGCGGGTGAACGGCGACGGCGAGCGGGGCATGCTCGGGATCGCGCTGCATCCGCAGTACCCGGCCCAGCCGTACGTGTACGTCTACGCCACGCGCTCGGTCGCCGGGAAGCTCAAGAACCAGATCCTGCGGATCACCGACGCCGGCGGGAGCGGGAGCGCCCGGACCGTGATCTTCTCGAGCCCCGCGAGCTCGAGTCCGTACCATAACGGCGGGAGGATCCTCTTCGGCCCGGACGGCATGCTGTACGCGATCGTCGGCGACGGACACGACGCGTCGAACTCCCAGGACCTCAGGAGGAACGACCGCGGCAAGATCCTTCGGATGACGCCGGACGGCGACGTCCCCAACTCGAACCCGCGTGCCAGCCGGATGTGGGCGTTCGGGATCCGGAACTCGTTCGGCTTCGCGTTCGACCCCCGCACCGACCGGCTGTGGCAGAGCGAGAATGGGCCGGCCTGCAACGACGAGGTCAACCTGATCCGCGAGGGCCGCAACTACGGCTGGGGTCCGAACGCCACGTGCACGGGCTCGGCCCCCGGGAACACGAACCGAGATGGCCCGAAGCCCGTTCGTCCCGAGCTCCTGTACGAGCAGACGATCGGCATCACCGGGATCGCGTTCTGCGAGGACTGCCACCTGGGGTCCAAGGGCAACGGGCGGGCGTTCTTCGGTGCGGTGAACGACGGCCGGGTCCGGCGGGCGACGTTCGACGCGCGCCGGAGCGATATCCGCCGCGCGCGGGTCGTCTACGACCACCCTTCGGGCGTGTTGTCGGTGGAGGTCGGTCCGGGCGGGGCGCTGTACTTCAGCGACTTCGGCGCGGTCTACCGGCTCGTCCGAACCTGATCGTCTCGGCGCTTGGCGCGGGCTCTCCCGCGGCGGGCCTGGCACGTTGGGCGTCCATCGGGATACGCTGGTCGCAGGACACCCGCTCGCGAGCCGAGGTGACGATCACATGGACATCGGGACCCCGAGACGGATCATCGAGGTCGAGCCGATCGACCTGCCCGTGCCCGAGACGATCCCGGAGCCGGCGCAGGTGCCCGAGCCGGCGCAGGTGCCCGAGCCGACCGAGCGCTGATGCTCGACACGCTCGTCGCGTCCGAGCGCCAGACGCTGACGGACCCGATCGTGGCGTGGCGCACGTGGACGCTGGCCGGATCGCGGGACGGCTCCGACGTCAGGCTCCGGCCCCTGTTCGGCGACCGGCGACCGTGGCCGGTCCGCACGCCGGCCCGAGCCTCGTGTCCGCGGCGCGGGCGCCATCGGATCCCCGCGCTCGAGTGTTCCTGCGGCCTCTACGCCACCCACGGCCTTGGCGCGCTGCGCCATTCGCGCGACCCCGCCGTGCTCGGCACCGTGGCGATGTGGGGGCGGATCGTCGAGCACACCGCCGGGTACCGGGCCGAGCTCGCGTACCCGCAGCGTCTACGCCTGGTGTGCTTCGTCTGCTTCTGGCGGGAGGGGCCGAACCACCGCTCGGTTTGCGAGGTCGTCGCACAGCGCCGCGGCGGGAGGCTCGTGCCGCTGTGCGGCTCCGACCTGGAGCTGTGCCGACGGTTCGGGTACCCCGTCGAGCGGTTGATCCCGGCGCCCCAGGTCGAGCAGGCGCTCCTGTCCGCCTACGCGGTCGACATCCTTCGGACGATCTGAGCCCTACTCCGACCCGGGAGGCCCACTCATCCGGTGCCTGGCCGCCGCGGCTCTGGCCAGGCGCTCGCGGAGCGAGAGCTCCTGCTCTTCCCCCTCCGGCTCGGCCTGCACCACGGGCTCCTCCGGCTCGAACGCCGGCTCGGGCGGCGCCTCCTTGGGGGCACGGCGTCGGGACCGGCCGGCGGGCGTGGCGGCGGGCTCCTCTTCAGCGGGCTCGGCGGGGACCGACGGCCGGCCGAGGGCATCCCGTAGCTCCTGCTCGAGCTCCTTGGCCTGCTTGCGCGCCTGCGTGGCCTCGAACTGCGTGTTCGCGAGCGTCTCCTGTGCCCGCTGGAGCTCCGCGACGTCGGCGCGGCGGGCGTCCTCGAGCTCGGCGACCCGTGCGCGGAGCGCCTGGACGTCGTCGCCTCCCTCGCCCTCGCCGGCCTGTCGGTAGCGCTCGAGCTGGGCCAGGAGCTCCGCCCGATCCCGCTCGGAGTCAGCGAGCTTGGCCTGCGTCTCGCCGAGGGCCGCGGCAGCAGCCGCGACGCGGTCCTCGACCTCCTTCGAGGACGCGTCGCGCTGGGTCGCGGCCAACGTCTCCTTGAGCGTCGCCATCTCGTCGCTCGACCTCGCCGCGTCGGCACGGAGCTCCTCGAGCTCGTCGACGAGGCGCGTGTTCGCCGCCTCGAGCTCGTTCGCGCGCGAATCGTCCTCCGCCCGCTTGCCGCGGGCGTCCTCGAGCGCCGACTCGGCCTCCGTCAGCTTCGTCTGCAGCTCGGCCGCCCGTTCCTGCGCCACCCGCAGATCGTCGTCGGCGTGACGGTCTCGGTGACCGCGCTTGGGCTTCGCGGTCGCGGACTCGGCCGCCGCCTGTGCCGCCAGGAGCTCGGTCTCGAGCTCGGCGATCCGCTTCCCGGCGTCGTCGGCGCGCTCGTCCGCCTGGATCGCGCGTTGCTCATGCTCGGCGGCCTGGCGACGGAGCTCATCGATGTCGACCACGCCGGCCGCTCCGCCCTCCTCGCGCGCGAGGGCGAGCTCCGCATCGCGCTCGGCGAGGGCGGAGCGCAGGCGCCCGACCTCGCCCTCGAGGCGCTCGCGCTCCGCCTCGGCCTCCAGGACCCGCACGTCGAGGTCGGCGCTCTCCGGGGCGCCCACGGCGCCGGCGCCGGGCACGCCGCGCCGCGGTCTGGCGCGGCTCGTCCGCTCGGCCGACTTCTGGGCCGCCGCCTCGGCACCCGCGGCGCGCTCCTCCGCCTTGGCCAGCCGTTCCTCAAGCTCGGCGAAGCGGGAGGCGGCCTCGTTCGCGATCGTCTCGGCTTCCGCCCTGGCGGCCTCGGACTTCGCCAGCCGCTCGCTCAGGTCTCGGACGCGGTCCTCCGACTTCGCGGTGGCGGTCCGGTCCACGACACGCCGCTCCCCGGCTGGCGGAGCCGCGGCGGCGGCGGCGCCTGCGGCGGCGGCGGCCTCCGCGGGAGCCGGGCGCCGACGGAGCGTGACCAGGAACAGCACGAGCACGATGCCCAGGGCGACCCCCAGCCCTAGGCGGATCGCGGTCCACGTCTGCGACCAACCGCCGACGATCTCGTCGTACCGCTGATCGATCTCGACCACGCCGGCGATACCGAGCTCGGCGTCGGGCCGGAACGGGACGTACGACTGGAGCAGCTGCTCGTCCGTCCCGGCGAGGCCGCCCTCGGCCGGGACGGTGGCCTCGCTCGTGACGCTGACGGCCTGCCCGTCCAGGGCCGTCCTGATCTCCGGGACCTCGGCGGCCACGACCTCGCCGACCTGATCCTCCTGGTCGTCGGAGAAGACGAGCAGCCCCGTCTGGTTCCATATCCGGACGCGGGCGGCGCGCTCGTCCGACCGGATGCCGTTCTGCACGGCGAGGAGCACCTCGCGGTACTCGGGTCCCGCGAGCGGCTCCTCGACCTGATCGTGGGTGACGGTGCCGACGAGCACACCGTTCGTCCAGTTGACCGCGCGGGTCTGCGCGCTGGCCTCCGCGTCCTCGACCGAGTTCCCAAGCAAGAACACGCTCAGGAGCAGCCCGATCAGCAGCACGAGCGAGAGCACGCCCAGCACGATCCGGGCGGTGCTCGAACCCGACGATCTCCGAGCCTCGCTCATCGCCGCTGCAGTGTGACCACTGGGCGTTCCATCCGGCAATCGGCCTCCCCGGTGCGGCTCGGAGGGTTCCGTCCGACGCGCCGTCGGGCCGTCGGGTTACGCCGGTCGGCTCGACGTGGAGACGAGCGGACTCGAACCGCCGACCCCCTGCGTGCAAAGCAGGTGCTCTACCGACTGAGCTACGTCCCCGAGCTGCGGGAACAGCGTACCCGAGCCTGGGCCTGGTTCCGAGGACGCCACGTCCTCATGCCTGCTGGGTCGACGCCTCTGCCTCAGAAGGGGCGGCGAGCGAGCCGGGGGCGGTCCACAGCGGCTCGCCCTCGGCGTCCATGAACTGGAGGACCGGGGTGCCATCTGCGGTGAGCCCCATGATCGCGCGCAACTCCCCGTCCTTGTTCAGCAGGCGCAGGATCGGCGAGCCCTCGGCGGCCAGGCCGAGCCGGGCCCGGACCTTCCCGTCCTCGTCCTGGAGGCTGATCGTCGGCGAGCCCTGCTGCGCCAGGCTGTAGACGAACCCGAGCTCCCCATCCTTGTTCCGGAGCGCCAGCGTGGGCGACCCCTCCGTACCGAGCCCGAACTTCGCGCGCACCTTCCCGTTGCGATCCACCATCGCCATGCTGGCCGACCCGTCCGAGAACAGGCCGAACGTCGCTCGGACCCGGCCGTCGTCGTCGGCGATCGCGAGTCCGGCCGATCCGTCCGGCTGGACGCCGAACCGCGCTCGGAGCCGTTCGTCCGTCCCGTAGAACGCCACGAACGGGAAATCGTCGTTCGTGACGCCGAAGCGCGCCCGGACCCGCCCCTCCGAGTCCTCGATCTCGATCTCGCCCGCACGGATGACCCGTTTCCTCATCACGGTCCTCGTCTTCCTTCCCCGGCCATGGGGTCCCTACAGCATGGGCGATGCGGGAGCGCGGCGCAAAGGGCGAGGCTCATGGCGGCGAGAGCCGCTCGGTCCGCCGCGTGCACGCCTCGAGCCGGTCCGGATGCGGCTCCAGCCCCAGGCCGGGCCCGCCGGGGACGGCCATCGTGCCCTCGGGCGCGAGGACGTGAGGGTCCGTGAGGTCCTCGGCGAAGTAGCGGGCGCTCGCGCTCGTGTCCCCGGGCAACGTGAAGCCCGGGAGCGCCGCGAGCGCCAGGTTCGCGGCCCTGCCGAGGCCGGTCTCGAGCATCCCGCCGCACCAGACCGGCACCCCGGCCGCACGGCAGGCGTCGTGGACACGCACCGCCTCCAGCAGCCCTCCGACCCGGCCCTGCTTGATGTTGACGATCCGGCACGCGCCCAGTCCGATCGCGGCCCGGGCGTCGGCCGCGGAGCGGATCGACTCATCCAGGCAGAGGTCCGTGCGGATCTGCCGTTGCAGCACAGCGTGCTCGACCAGGTCCCCGTGATGGAGCGGCTGTTCGATCATGAGCAGCTCGAACGCGTCGAGCGCGCGGAAGGTCTCGACGTCCTCGAGCGTGTACGCCGCGTTCGCATCCACGGAGAGCAGGATGTCCGGATGCGCCGAGCGCACGGCCTCGACGCGCTCGAGGTCCGTCCCCGGCTCGATCTTCAGCTTGATCCGTCGGTAGCCCTCGGCCAGGTACCCGGCGACCTGCTCGAGGAGGGCCTCGACGCTGCCGGCGATGCCGACCGAGACGCCGCACCCCACGCGATCGCGCTCGGCGCCGAGGTACGACGCGAGCGACTCCCCACGCTCGCGGAGCCACGCGTCCAGGAACGCGTTCACGAGCGTCGCCTTCGCCATCGGGTTCCCGCGGACGCCGGCCATGGCCGTCTCGACCATCGGCGGCTTGAGGTCGCCGGCCCGGAAGAGCGCCGGCCCGAGGAACTCGCGCAGGACGAGCCAGGC
Organism: Actinomycetota bacterium; assembly: GCA_035718185.1. Classification (GTDB taxonomy): domain Bacteria; phylum Actinomycetota; class UBA4738; order UBA4738; family HRBIN12; genus HRBIN12. The sequence continues at coordinate 44,711 of DASTHN010000061.1, read as the reverse complement.
GCCTTCGTTGAACTCCTCGGAGAAGCGTGGGTCCTCGCCGGTCACGCACTCGCCCCAGCCGACCGCGCCGTCGGTCTCGACGCGGGCGAGGATGCAGACCTTGTCGGTCTCCACACCGAAGCTCGTCCGGAAGGGGTGTACGAGCGGGAGCGCGACCAGGCGGAGCTCGATCGACCGGACGCGGGTCATGCGAACACGTAGGCCGCGTCTCGGGTGAGCGCGCGTGCGATGCGGCCACTCGCGATGCAGGCCTCGATCGCCCCCGCGACCGGGTCGCGCCATGCGCGAGCCAGCTCGGGCCGATCGGCGCGGAGGCGCTCGTGGTCCCGCGGGATCCGGATCAGGGCGGGTCCGTGGTCGGGCATGGCGGCCCCCGTCGGCGTCGGCGCGTCGTCCTCGGCCTCCAGCAGCACCGGCGCCCCCTCGACGGGGACGTCGTCGGGTGGGCGTCGGAGGTCCCATCGGACGACCAGCCGGTCGGTTCGCTCACCCCGGTTCACCAGGTCATCCATCGGGCCGTAGTAGTCGCGGTGGAACCGATCCGCCACGGCGCCCAGCTTCGAGAGGTTCAGCCAGGCGTTCCGCGCGATCAGGGGGTCGAACGTCCAGCGCACCACGTCGATCCCGGCCTCGAGTGCCTGTGCGCGCTGCGCGAGCTTCAGCGAGTACCCGACCCCCCGGTGCCGGCGGTCGGGGAGCGCGGCGAGCATGTGCGAGTGCACGACCAGCCCGTCCTCGGGATCTCGGGCGATCCATCCCAGGACGTACCCGATCAGCTCCTCGTCGGCGAACGCGCCGAGGGGGGGGCTCGCACTGTCGCCGAACGCCCGGAGCATCTCGCGCGGGATGAGCTGATGCTCGCCCCAGGTGGCGACCATCACGTGGAGGATCCGATCACCATCCTCGAGGCGCGAGAGCGGCCGCAGCTCCACACCGGCGGCCCGAGCCGCCCCGTGGGCGCGCGACCACGCCTCCTGGACCATCGCGCCGAGTGTAGCGGCGACGCGAACGGGCCCGGGCGTGACGCCCGGGCCCGGTGCTCAGGTACGTTCAGGCCGCTGGGTCAACCGCCCGCGGGGGGCGGAAGCTCCTGCCACTCGTCCTCGTCGAGGTCCTGGCCGCGACGACGCTTGAAGATGGCGACCACCGCACCGACGATCGCGGCGATGAACGCGATCTTCATGAGCTTGCTGAAGAAGCCGCCCTTCTTGGTCTCCTCGGTCTCCTCGGCCATGGGGCCCTCCTTTCACCGTGGGCCTGGTTGGACTTGAACCAACGACCTCATCCTTATCAGGGATGCGCTCTAACCGGCTGAGCTACAGGCCCCGAATCAGCATGTTCGGGGCGTCAAGCCTGGCCCTCGGCCAAGCGTACGCGTGGCCAGAGAAACGTGTCAATCGACGGCGCTCCGACCGGCGGGACGCGCTCAGCGGCGCTCGGCCAGGGTGACTTCGACGCCGCCCACCAGGTCCGAGATCAGGTTGTACAGGAAGGCAACGAACACGTTGATCACCGATCCCACCACGACCAGGGCGACCCCGTACCAGAGCCCTCGGATGAACAACCAGTCCCCGTGGACGGTGAAGCCGGGTCCGAACCCCAGCTCGTTGGCCAGGTCCTCGAGGGAGTCGATCAGCCCCATCGCGCTCAGCATCCCGAACAGGATGACGCCCGCCCCGAGCAACACGAGCATCACGCAGACGTAGAAGATGACCGACATCTTGAACACGGACCACGGGCCGACCTTACGGACCACCACACGGGCGTGACGCCGCTGCTCCTTGCGCGAGGGCCTGGGTGCCTTCGGCGGGCGCTCGGCGACGGTGCGTACCGACCCCGGCTTCTCGGTCACGGGGCCCGTCGGGGTGTTCGCCTCCGCCGCAACCGGCGCACGGCCGGCACGAGAGGTTCCTCGGGGTTGCTCGACGGGCTGGCTCATCGATCCTGGCCCTTTCTACGCGGGATGCCGCCCGACGGCAACCATCCGATCGTCATCGCGCGGCTCCCGGCGGGCCGAGCATGAACCGGAAGTGCAAGGGCGTGGCCGCCGCCAGCACGGCGAGCGTGACCGCCCAGTCGGCCGCGCCAGGATCGTCCTGGAGCAAGAGCGCCCCCGCACCGATCGCCGCGCCCAGCACAGCGAGCAGCGCGAGGGCCCCCCGGCCGGACGTGCGCCGCCAGCGTGCGAGCAGCACCAGCACCGCCACGCCCGCAACGACGATGATCGCCACGCCGAGGGTCGTACGCACCGGCGGAGATGCTAGCCGCTGGCGTGGGGTCGGGACCGGGACTACTCGCCCTCGACCTGCACGATCACGGGCGCGATCGCGACGACGGTCTCGCCCTCGTCGACCCGCATCGTCCGGACGCCCTGGCTGGCCCGCCCCACCCGGCGGATGTCCGCGGCAGGAACGCGCTGCACCTTGCCGGCGCTCGAGATCGTGAACAGATCCTGTTCCTTCGAGCCCACGAACGCGCCGGCGAGCAGCCCGGTCTTGCGCGTAAGCGTGTGCCCGATCACGCCCTTGCCGCCACGACCCTTCACCGGATAGTCCTTCAGCGGCGAGCGCTTGCCGTACCCCTGCTGTGTCACGCTGATGAGCTCCTGCCCCTGCGAGGCCACGCCGAGCGCGATCACGTCGTCGTCCTCCGCGAGCCGCATGCCGATCACGCCGGCGGTCTGACGGCCCATCGGGCGCACGAGCGACTCCTTGAACCGTATCGCCTGCCCCTTGCGCGAGACCAGGATGACGTCGTCCTTCCCGTCGGTCAGCAGCACGTCGACCAGCTCGTCCCCCTGCCGCAGGTTGATCGCCGCCAGGCCGGTCCGGGGGCTGTCGTACTCGGGCAGCACCGTCTTCTTGACCATCCCGCGCCGCGTGGCGAACAGCAGCAGCCGTCCCTCGTCGTAGTCCTTGAGGTCGATGACCGCGTTCACATGCTCGTCGCCCGAGACCCCGACCAGGTTCGCGGCGTACGTGCCACGGGCCGTCCGCCCGGACTCGGGGATCTCGTGCACCTTCACGCGGTAGACCTTGCCCCTGCTGGTGAAGAAGAGCATCCAGTGGTGCGTGGTCGTGGTGAAGACGTGCTTGATCACGTCCTCTTCCTTGAGGTTGGCGCCGATCACGCCCTTCCCACCACGGCCTTGGCGCTTGAACGCGTCGATCGGCTGGCGCTTCACGTAGCCGGCCCGACTCACGGTGATGACGACGTCCTCCTCGGCGATGAGGTCCTCGGCGTCGAGCTCGCCCTCCTCGGCCTTGAGCTGCGTCCGGCGCGCGTCGGCGAAGCGCTTGCGGATGTCGAGGATCTCGTCCTTGATCAGCGCGCGGATCTTCTTCGGGTCCTTCAGCAGCGCCTTCAGGCGCCGGATCTTTGCGAGCAGGTCTTTGTGCTCCTGCTCGAGCTCCTCACGGGCCAGACGGGTGAGACGCCGCAGCGGCATGTCGAGGATGTGGTTGGCCTGGATCTCGGAGAGCTTGAACTTCCTCATCAGCTTGGTACGGGCCTCGTCGGCGTCCTGCGAGCCGCGGATGATCCGGATGACCTCATCGAGGTTCTGCAGGGCGATCAGCAGCCCCTGAACGATGTGGTCCCGCTCCTCGGCCCGCTTCAACTCGTACCGCGTCCGCCGGGTGACGACATCCACCTGGTGATCGACGTAGTAGCCGACCAGCTCGGCCAGGTTCAGCGTGCGGGGAACGCCGTCGACGAGCGCGAGCATGATCGCGCCGAAGTTGTCCTGCAGTTGCGTGTGCCGGTACAGCTGGTTGAGGACCACCCGAGGGTTCGCGGCCCGCTTCGTGTAGACGACGAGCCGCATGCCTTCCTTGTTCGACTCGTCGCGGACGTCGGCGACGTCTTTGAGCCGCCCGGCGTTCGCGAGCTCGGCGATCTTCTCGGCCACGCGCGCCTTGTTCACCTGGTACGGCAGCTCGGTCACGACGATCTTCGACCGCCCTCCGACGCCCTCCTCGATGTGCGCGACAGCTCGGACCTTGATCGAGCCGCGACCCGTCTCGTACATGTCCTTGATGCCCTGCCTGCCCATGACGACCGCGCCGGTCGGGAAGTCCGGCCCCTTCACGAACCGCATCAGCTCCTCGGTCGAGGCGTCCGGGTTCTCCAGGAAATACGCGACCGCGTCGATGACCTCGCCCATGTTGTGCGGCGGGATGTTCGTGGCCATGCCGACCGCGATGCCGCCGGCGCCGTTGACCAGCAGGTTCGGGAACCGGCTCGGCAGGACGAGCGGCTCCTGCTCATACCCGTCGAAGTTGGGGACGAAGTCGACCGTCTCTGCCTCGATGTCGCGGAGGAGCTCGAGCGCCAGCGGCGCCAGGCGGGCCTCCGTGTACCGGTAGGCGGCGGGCGGGTCGCCGTCCACCGAGCCGAAGTTGCCGTGCCCGTCGATCAGCGGCGCGCGCATCGACCAGTCCTGCGCCATCCGGACGAGCGCGTCGTACACGCTCTGGTCGCCGTGCGGGTGGTACTTCTTCAGCACCTCCCCCACGGCCGAGACCGACTTGCGGTGCGGGCGATCAGGGCGCAGGCCCGACTCGAGCATCGACCACAGGATCCGTCGGTGGACGGGCTTCAGGCCGTCGCGCACGTCGGGCAGGGCGCGCCCGACGATGACCGACATGGCGTAGTCCAGGTACGAGCGCTGGATCTCCTCTTCCAGGCCGACCGGCTCGATCCGCCCCACGAACAGGGGCGTCTCGCCGCCGCCTCCCCCGGCCGCCCGGCGCCTAGACATCGAGGTTCTGAACGTCCTTCGCGTTCTGCTCGATGAACTCCTTGCGCGCCTGCACGTCCTCGCCCATCAGGACCGTGAACAGGCGGTCGGCGAGCGCCGCGTCCTCGAGCATGACCTGCAGCAGCGTGCGGCGCTCCGGATCCATCGTGGTCTGCCACAGCTGGTCGGCGTTCATCTCGCCCAGACCCTTGAAGCGCTGGGGATCGAGCTTCTTGCCATCGCCGTTCTGCTTGCGCCACGTGGTCCACTCGCGCTCCGTGTAGAAGTACAGCTCCTCCTTGCCCTGCTTGAGCAGGTACAGGGGCGGCTGCGCGAGGTAGATGTAGCCCGCGTCGATCAGCTCGCGCATGTTGCGGAAGAAGAAGGTCAACAGCAGCGTGCGGATGTGGGCGCCGTCGACATCCGCGTCGGCCATGATCACGATCCGGTGGTACCGCGCCTTCGACAGGTCGAACTCCTCACCGATCCCCGTCCCGATGGCGGTGATGAGCGCTTGGATCTCCTGGTTCTCTAGGATCTTGTGCAGCCGGGCCTTCTCGACGTTCAGGATCTTGCCCCGGATCGGCAGGATCGCCTGACTGGCGCGGTCCCGCGCCTGCTTGGCCGAGCCGCCGGCGCTGTCGCCCTCGACGATGTAGATCTCGCACGCGCCGGGGTCGGTCAGCTGGCAGTCGGCGAGCTTGCCCGGCAGGCCCCCGCCCTCGAGGAACGACTTGCGGCGCGCGATGTCCCGTGCCTGCTTGGCCGCCAGCCGGGCCTTCGCGGCCGACGAACCCTTCGTGACGACACGCTTGGCATCACCCGGGTGCTCCTCCATCCACGTCATGAGGTGCTCGTTCACCGTGGTCTCGACGAGTGACCGCATCGAGGCGTTGCCGAGCTTCGTCTTCGTCTGCCCCTCGAACTGCGGGTCGCGCAGGCGCACGGACACGATCGCCGTCAGGCCCTCGCGGACGTCCTCGCCGAGGAGGTTGTCGTCCTTCTCCTTGAGCAGGCCCTTGTTCCGCGCGTACCGGTTCACCACGTTCGTGAGCGCCTTCTTCAGGCCTTCCTCGTGCATGCCGCCCTCGTGCGTGTTGATCGTGTTCGCGAACGAGTGGATCGACTCCGCATAGCCGGTGTTCCACTGCAGCGCGACCTCGACCTCCGCATCGGGCTCCTTGGTCTCCATGTAGACGACCCGGTTGTGGATGGTGTCCTTGCCGCTCGACAGGTGCCGCACGAAGTCCGCGATCCCGCCCGAGGCCTTGAAGACCTGCTTCGGCGCCGGGTCCTCGCGCTCGTCGATCAGCTGGATCTCGATGCCCTTCGTGAGGAAGGCCTGCTCCTGCAGGCGCTCGGCGAGCAGGCGCGGGTCGAACTCCGTGGACTCGGTGAAGACCTCGGGGTCCGGCCAGAAGCTGATGACCACGCCGGTCTTCTTCGACGGCTTGCCCTTCGTGAGCTTGCCGGTGGGTTTGCCGCGCGAGTAGGACTGGGTCCAGACGAAGCCGTCCCGCATCACCTGGGCGGTCATCTTCTCCGACAGCGCGTTCACGACCGAGACGCCGACGCCATGGAGGCCGCCCGAGATCCGGTACCCCTCCCCGCCGAACTTCCCGCCGGCGTTCAGCGTCGTGAGGACGACCTCGACGGCCGGCCGGCGGTCCTTGGCCTTCGGGATCGGCTTGACCGGGATCCCGCGTCCGTTGTCCTCGACCTGGCACGAGCCGTCCTTGCGCAACCGGACGATGATCCGATCGCAGAAGCCCGCCATCGCCTCGTCGATCGAGTTGTCCACGACCTCGTACACCAGATGGTGCAGGCCGCGCGTCGAGGTGGTCCCGATGTACATGCCCGGGCGCAGTCGGACGTGCTCGACGCCCTCGAGGACCTGGATGTCCTGCGCCTCGTAGTGACCCGGCTTCCTCGTCTTCGGTACTGCCGCCGTTGCCAATGGCCCTCCACTCACCCAGGCACGCCGGTGGCCGGTGCGCCTTTCGGGGGCCGCGGATCGCGCCGGACGCGCCCCTCAATCCTATCAAGGGAAGGGGGCGCGCGACCCGGTTCCAAGCACTCCATCGACCGGTCTGAACCCCTTGCTCTACAACGCTTTCCGCGGGTCGGCGCGGACCACGATCTGCACCCGCTCGACCTCGTCGCCGCCGAGCGCCTGGTTCGCGCTCGCGAGGATCTCGTCGACGAGGAACCGGGCCTGCGCCCCCCACGGACCGGTGCTCGCCGCGACGACGAGGACGCCGTGCTCGAGGGTCACCGGAGCGGTCTCGGCGGCCAGTCGGGGCCCCACGACCGTCTCCCACTCGGCGGCAAGACGGCCGATCGGGAGCCCGCGGGCGAACACCCGCTCACGCAGCAACCCGTCCAGCACGTCGCCGAGCGGAGTCTCCTCGAGGGTGCGCTGATCGCGCCGTCGCCGCCATCCGGTGCTGTGCGGCATCAGGCCCGGACCTCCACCCGACCGGCGCGAACGTCCCATACCTGGGTGGCCTGCCCGGGCACGTGTGCCTCGTCCGCGACCGAGACGAAGACCTGACCCCGTCCCGTCAGGCGCTCGGCGACCTGCCGCTGTCGGCGCGGGTCGAGGGCCGAGAACGGGTCGTCCAGCAGGACTACCGGCCGCTCACCCACCTCGTCGGAGATCGCTGCCCCGAGCCCAAGCCGCAGACAGAGCGCCGCCGCCCAACCCTCCCCGTGGCTGGCGAACGCGCGCGCGCCCAGGTCCCGCACCGCCAGGTCCAGGTCGTCACGGTGCGGGCCGACCAGCGTGGTCCGCCGGACGAGCTCGTCGGCCCGTCGCTCCGCCAGACGGGCGCGGAAGGCGTCCTCGAGCGGCTCGCCGATCACCGAAGGCCGGTAGGCGCACGCGAGCCCGTACCCGGCGAGGTGTCGGTACTCCTCTTCGGCCGCGCCCGACAGACGCGCCGTCGCCTCGGCACGCAGGCGTGTGAGGGCGCAGCCCGTGCCGACGAGCTCCGCGTCCCACGCGTCGAGCCCGGAGGGCTCGCTCCTTCCCTCCCAGTCCTTCAGGAGCCGGTTCCGCTGCCGCAGCGCGCGGTCGTACGCGGTGATCGCCCCCTCTTTGAGCGGCCAGAGGGCGCGGATGGCCTCGTCGAGGAAGTCACGCCGCTTCGCCGGGTCGCCGCTCACGACGGCCAGGTCGTCCGGCGAGAAGAACACCGCTCGCACCTGACGACGGAGGTCCCGACGACGACGGACCGGCGAGCGGTTCAGCTGAGCGCGGCTCGCCCCGCGACCGGGGATCTCCACCTCGACGAGCATGCGCCCGTTCGCGGTCTCCACCTCCCCCCGCGCGAACGCGCGCTCCGCACCGCGCCGGACGACCGGCTCCGCGGAGGAGGTCCGCGGCGAGCCGACGAAGAACAGGACCGCGATCCCCTCGAGCAGGTTCGTCTTGCCCTCGCCGTTCGGGCCGACGACGACGACGAGCCCATCGGGCACGTCCTCGACGCGCGTGTGGGCGTGGTTCCGGAGATCCCGGAGCTCCGCCCAGGAAAGCCGCAACGCCGCCGGCCTAGCCGACGGGCGTGGGCAGGCGCACGGGCATCACCAGATACGTGAAGTCGTCACCATCGCCCCGCACGATCCCCGGCTTCAGCCCGTCCCGAACCTCGAGGCGCACCGTGTCGCCGCTGGCGGCCGAGAGCCCATCCGCAAGGTAGTGCGGGTTGAACGCCGCGGTGATGTCCTCGCCCTCGTAGCGGGCCTCCACGGCCTCGACCGCCTGTCCCAGGTCGGGCGACTGTGAGGACAGCTTGACCCCGAGCGCGTTGAACTCCATCCGCACCGGTGAGGTGTCGCGCGCGAGCAGACCGACCCGGCGGACGGCATCCAGCAGCTGCTGGCGCGAGACCGTCAGACGATTCTCGTACGCCTCGGGCAGCAGCTGACGGTAGTTGGGGAACTCCCCCTCGATCAGCCGCGACGTGAGCGTGAACCCGCCGACCTGGAACGACGCCTGGCTCTCGTCCACGAAGATCTCGATGTCCCCCTTCTCCACCGCCTGGGCGGCGCGCCCCGCCTCCGAAAGCGCCCGCTCCGGGACGATCGCCTTCCCCTCGGTGGCGGCGGTCGCGACGAGGTCGCGCACCGCCAACCGATACGAGTCCGTCGACACGAGCGTGACCCCCTCGCGGCTGACCTCGAGCAGCACACCTGTCAGCACCGGCCGAGCCTCGTCGCGCGATGCGGCGCGCGCGACCTGGCTCACGGCCTCGGCGAACGTGGGCGAAGGCACCACGATCCGCGTCCCCGCCGGCGGCTGCAGGGTCGGGAAGTCCTCCGCCGGCAGCAGCCGAAGGGCTCCCTCGTACGCGGCGCAGCGGATCCGAGCTTGCGTCTGGTCGGCCTCGAACTCCACGGGCGCGTCGGACAGGCTCTTCACCGTGTCTGCCAGCAGCCGGGCAGGGACCAGCGCCACGCCGTCCTCGGTGGCCTGCACGTCGATCGTGAGTCGAGCCGAGACCTCCAGGTCGGTCGTGGTGAGCGTCAGCCCCTGGTCAGCCCGGGCCTCGATCAGCACCCCCGTGAGCGCCGGGATGCCGGGACGCGAGGACACCCCGCGTTGCACGGTCTGGAGCGCCTCGGACAAGGCGTCGCGGTCACACCGGAACTTCACGTGTCCACCCCCTCACTGCTTCTTCCGGTCTCTGTCTTCCGAACCAGTAGTGGTAGGGGCGGTGGAAAAGCGGACAACCACCCCGAAATGCGAGCGTACGGCCTGGGTCCGACATGTGGGAGTCGCGTGGGAAAAGGTATACGGGCGACCCTGGGCTCTGCGGCGCGCGACGGTTGGCCCCGGGTTTCCCACGGTGTGCTCCACCCCGCTCACGAGGCCCTCGCCCGCTCGCGGATGGTCCGGGAGAGCTCCTGGACGTGGCGGTAGACCGGCTCGCGGTCCCGCATGTTCTTGTCGATCTTCGTCACGCCGTGGAGCACGGTGCTGTGGTCGCGGCCGCCGAAGAACTCGCCGATCCGCACGTACGACATCGCGGTGCATTCCCGGAGCAGGTACATCGCGACGTGGCGAGCGGTGGTGAGCGGCCGCGAGCGACTGGGCGAGACCAGGTCGTCGACGGACAGGCCGAAGTACCGGGCCGTTTCCTCCAGGATCAATGCCGGCGGGATCTCGGCCTCTCCCTGGGGGAGGAGGTCCTCGAGCGCGTGCTCGGCGAGCTCGGGGGTGATCGGGTGGCCGGTGAGATCGCTCCACGCGACGACCCGCACGAGCGCGCCCTCCAGCTCTCGGATGTTCTGGTCGAACCGGGAGGCGATGAACTCGATCACGTCCTCGGGGACGTGGACCGATTCGCGCTGCGCCTTGAGCTGGAGGATCGCGATCCGAGTCTCGAGGTCCGGCGGCTGGATGTCAACGCACAGCCCCAGGCGGAAACGGCTCTGGAGGCGGTCCTCCATCCCGAGCTCTTGGGGTGGCCGATCGGAGGCGATCGCGATCTGTCGCTCCTTCTCGTGCAGGGCGTTGAAGGTATGGAAGAACTCCGTCTGCGTCTCCTCACGCTTGGCGAGGAACTGGATGTCGTCGACGAGCAGGACGTCCACGTCGCGGTACCTAGCGGCGAACTGGTAGCCCTGCCGTTCACGGACGGCCTTGATGAACTCGGCCATGAAGTGCTCGCTCGTCACGTACTTGACATGCAGGCGGGGGGCCAGGCGCGCCATGTGGTGACCGATCGCGACGAGGAGGTGCGTCTTGCCCAGGCCAACGCCGCCGTAGACGAACAGGGGGTTGTACGCCTTCGACGGTGGCGCCTCGGCGACCGCCATCGCGGCGGCATGGGCGAATCGGTTGGACGGGCCGGCGACGAAGGTCTCGAACGTGTATTTCGGGAACGGGAGTCCGGGGGCGCCGAGCGTCTGGGCATGGCGGGCCGGGCGCTCGGGGACCGGAGCGGGTTCGGGGATCGGGATGTCGCGGTGGGCGGTGTCGGGGGGCGCGACGACCAGGTGGACGCGCACGGGCGCACCGGCTGCGTCCGAGGCCACCCGCTCGATCATCGGGACGTAGTGCTTGGTGAGCCAGTCACGGACGTACTCCGATGGAGCGGCGACCTCGAGCACGCCGTCGTTCATGCTGGTGGCACGAACCCCCGTGAACCACATCGCGAACGAGCTCTCTGCGAGCTCGCGGCGGGCTCGATCGACGACCTGGGACCAGGTGCGGTCGGCGGCCTCCTCGTGTGCGACGGCCATATCCACAGAGCCTTTCCACACGTGTGGAAATCCTTCGGGGAAGGCCTAAGCGGGCGTCCCGTGGGAAAGTGGGGCGGGCGCCCGGGGGGAAGCGGGCCGCACTATAGCACCGCGGTTTTCCCCGAGCCCCTGCCGAGGCGTCCTTTTGACGGTCTTTCTGCGCACGGCGCGGCTTTGTCCTGCGGCGATGGGCTCTCGTATACTCTGCCGGGCCGGCCGGCAAGGTCGGCCCTCCCGACCGAAGAGGCCTCGATGTCCAAGCGCACCTTCCAGCCGAACAACCGTCGCCGCAAGAAGACGCACGGGTTCCGTCACCGGATGCGGACCCGCGCCGGTCGAGCCATCATCACGCGCCGCCGGTCGAAGGGCCGCGCGCGCCTGTCCGCCTGACCCACCACGGACGTTCGACGCGTGCTCGACGAGGGCCGGCCGGTGCACGGAACGCGGGTGGTAGCCTTTCTCGCGCCCGGCCGAGGTCAGGCTGCGTTCGTCGCGGGACGCCGAGTTGGGAGCGCCGTGGTGCGCAACCGGGCTCGGCGGATCATGCGTGCGGCGTGGCGCCAGCTCTCCCCCCGGATGCAAGCGGGTTATGACGTCGCGTGGGTGGCCAGATCGACCATCCGCGGGGCACGGACACAGGATCTGGTGGCGGAGATGAGCGAGCTGCTCGCGGCGGCACGGGTGGTGGACCCGTGAGGCGGCTGCGCATGGCGGCATGGGCAGCCGGCGCCCCCGCGCGGCTCCTCCTCATCGGCCTCGTGAAGCTCTACCGTGTGACGCTCTCGGGGTGGCTCGGGGGCCATTGCCGCTTCTACCCGACCTGCTCCCATTACGCGGAGGAGGCGATCAATACCCACGGCGCGGTTCGGGGTTGCGCCATGGCGGCGTGGCGGATCGCTCGATGCGGCCCCTTCACCGACGGCGGGTTCGATCCCGTGCCACCGCGGCGAGCCAAGCACGTTCCGTATGCTAACGTCATACAGAAAGGTCCGTCGTGATCGGCGTTGCACCATGGCAGTGGCTGCTCGATGGCCTCGGGTGGTTCCTTGCCCAGATCTACGCGCTGATCGGCAACTACGGAGTCACGATCATCGTCCTCACCGTGGTCATCCGGGTGGTCCTCCTTCCGCTCGGGATCAAGCAGATCCGGTCCATGCAGCACATGCAGCTCGTCCAGCCGAAGGTGAAGCAGGTGCAGCAGCGCTACAAGCAGAACAAGCAGAAGCAGCAGGAAGAGATCATGAAGCTCTACAAGGAGTACGGGGTCAACCCGCTCTCCGGCTGCTGGCCGACGCTGCTCCAGTTCCCCATCCTGATCGCCATGTACTCGGTCCTCCGCTTCCCTCAACATCCCATCCACATCCCGGAGGAATCCCGCCTCTACGACGTCATCACGCAGCAGATCCCCGTCCAGATGCCCGATGGGACGCCGATCACCACCCAGGCGCAGATCAACGAGCTCGATCTACCGGGGCCCGATTCGGGGACGCATTTCCTCGGCATGAACCTGCTGTGCTCCCCCGGGTTCCCCTGGCAGGATGCGCCGGACAGCCTGCAGGACCGGGCGAGCGTGGACGGCGAGCAGGTGACCTTGAGCTACCCCGTCGACTGTGCGAAGTCGCAGCTCGAGCGCATCCCCTATTACGTGTTCGTGGTCCTGATGTTCGGCACGACGTACTTCCAGCAGCGGCAGACCCAGAAGGCGCAGCCTGCCGGGGCCATGGATCCGAGGCAGCAGTCGCTGATGAAGCTGATGCCGATCATGTTCGGCGTGTTCGGTTTCTTCTTCCCGAGCGGCCTGGTCCTGTACTGGACGACCTCGAACGCCTGGCAGATCGGCCAGCAGTACTTCATGCTCAAGAGCCGGCCGACCGCCGAGCAGCTCGCGGAGCGGGCCCGCCAGAACCAGAAGGCGAAGAAGAAGGGATTCATGTCGTCGCTGACGGATCGGGCCCAGCAGGAGCGCAACCGCCGCGATCAGGGACGCCCCCGTCCGAGCGCCCAGGAGCGCAGGTCGAAGCCGAGCCCTCCGAGTGGTGGCAAGGGCGGCGGCAAGGGGCAGGCAGGCAAGGGCAAGCCCAAACCCAAACCCGAGACTGGGGGCGATGGTGGAACAGATCCAGGCCAGCGGCCCGAGCGTTGAGCAGGCCGTCGAGGTCGCCCTCACGCGCCTCGGCGTGAGCGAGCAGGAGGTCGACGTCGAGGTCTTGCAGGAGCCGCGCTCGAGCTTCCTCGGGATGGGCGGGCAGGAGGCGGTCGTCCTCGTCCGTCTACGACGGCGCTCCGACCAGCTGAGCGAGGAAGAGCTCGATGACCAGGCAGACGTCGCGGCGGACTTCCTCGAGGACCTGCTCGGGCGGATGGGGATCGACGCGAGCGTCGAGCCTAACCTCGAGGACGGAACCATGTACGTCGACATCCTCGGGAGCGGCCCCGATGACGAGGACATGGCCCTGCTGATCGGGCGGCACGGCCAGACGCTCGAGGCCCTCCAGGAGCTCGCGCGGCACGTCGTGATGCGGAAGACCGACCTGCGCTGCCGGATCGTGGTGGACGTCGAGGACTACCGGAAGCGTCAGCGTGACCGACTGGTCGCCAAGGCGGTCGACGTCGCGAAGAGGGTTGCTGGAACGGGTCGATCGGAGGAGCTCGAGCCGATGACGCCCTACGAGCGGAAGTTGGTGCACGATGCCGTGGCCACCGTCGAGGGTGTCGAGAGCGCCAGCCAGGGTGAGGACCCGGAGCGCCGCGTCGTGATCAGCCGGTCCCGATAGTCTGGGGCCCGACGCACAGCCTGAAGGTCCTGTTTCACGTGAAACATCGCGAGAACCCCTCCGCCCTGCGACCCACGGCGCGGTCCATCGGCGTGCCGCTCTCGTCGAGCCAGGTCGCGTCGCTGGAGGCGTTCGAGGGGCTCATCCGAGAGCGAGCGATCCCGGCCGGGCTGGTCGCCGAGGCCGACGCCGACCGGGTTCGGACGCGGCACGTCCTCGACTGCCTGCGGGCGGCGGTCGCCGTCGGCGATCGGGACCGCGAGGCGTACGACCTCGGCTCGGGGGCAGGGCTGCCTGGGATCGTGGTCGCGATCGCACGCCCCACCCTGTCGGTGGGGCTCGTCGAGTCACGAGCGCGTCGGGCTGGCTTCCTCGAGTTCGCGGTCGAGCGGCTCGGGCTGGTGAACGCCCGCGTGCTTCGGGGCCGCATCGAGGACGTGGCCGAGCCGGCCGACGTCTGCTTCGCCCGGGCGCTCGCCGCGCTCCCGCGGGCGTGGGAGCTCGCCGAGCCGCTGCTTCGGGTCGGAGGGCGGCTCGTCTACTTCGCGGGCCAAGGAGCGCACGTGCCTGACCAGCTCGCAGGGCGGACCGTGGACGTCGTGTCATCGCCCGTGCTTGAAAGGGCCGGACCGCTGGTTATCATGGCGCGGTAGTGACCAGGCGCAGCGCATCGCCGGCGACCCCCGCCTCCTCGAAGGCACCCCACGCGGCTGCGCGCGCCGTGCAGAGCACCTCCGCGTCGAGCGTGAAGGCGGAAGAGCCGCCCGTGAACCCCCGTCCGAAGACATCCCCGCGCCCTCGGAAGGCGAAGGCGGCGCGCATCATCGCGGTCGCGAACCAGAAGGGGGGCGTGGGGAAGTCCACCACCGCCGTGAGCCTCGGCGCGGCCCTCGCCGAGCTCGGCCACCGGGTCCTCGTGGTCGACCTAGATCCACAGGGGAACGCATCCACGGGCCTCGGGATCCGCCATGACTCGAGGGATGTGACGGTGTACGACGTCCTCGCAGCGGAGGCCCCCATCGATGGCGCGATCGTGCCGACGCCCGTGGACGGGCTGTTCGCGATCCCTTCCACGATCGATCTGGCCGGCGCCGAGATCGAGCTCGTGAGCCAGTTCTCGCGTGAACTGCGGCTGCGCAAGGCGCTCGAGCCGCTGAAGGGGGACGAGTACGACTTCGTCTTCCTCGACTGTCCGCCGTCGCTGGGCCTGCTCACGGTCAATGCCCTTGCCGCGGCGCAGGAACTCATCGTGCCGATCCAGTGCGAATACTACGCCCTCGAGGGGCTCGGGCAGCTGCTCCGCAACGTTGGCTTGGTCCAACAGAACGTGAACTCCGACCTGCGTCTCACGGGCATCGTGATGACGATGTACGACCCCCGAACGAAGCTCTCCGAGCAGGTGGTCCAAGAGGTGCGGCGCCACTTCGGCAAGCGTGTGTATCGGACCGTGATCCCCCGCACGGTGCGCCTGTCGGAGGCGCCGGGATTCGGACAGCCGATCACGGTCTACGATCCCCGCTCCCGGGGCGCCGAGTGCTACCGCGACCTGGCGAAGGAGGTCGCGTCGAAGATGCCGCTGGACCAGCCGCTCCCCTCGTTCGAGGACGTTCCGCGCGTGTCGGTCCCCCCGCCCGAGCCCGAGCCGATGCACGCTCCGAGACCGCTCCGCGCCGAGCTCGAGGAGACCGAAAGCCTCGTGCCCGAGGAGGCGGTCGAGCGTGAGCCCACGGCCGAGGGCGTCGACCCCGCCGGATCCGAAGCGCCGCGGGACGCAGCGGCGGATCTCCAGGTCGTCGGGGAGCAGGTCGCGACCGAAGTCGAGGAGCCGGCAACCGAGCCCCCCGAGGCGACGGACGAGGGACCGCCCGTCCCGGCGGTGGCCGTCGAGGAAGCTACAACGCGGCCGGAGGCGCCGATCGAGACGGTCCCGTCGACCGGGCCGGCGTCTGAGGGAGCTGTCGCGATGCCCCAGCCTCAGCCCTCCGAACCTCAGCCGTCCGAGGCCCACGCGACGCCCGAACCCCCGCCGTCCGGGGGCCAGGCGGAGTCTCCAGCTGAGCCTGCCATCGCGCCCCACCCCCCGGATGCCGATGGGTCGGAGGCGTTCATCGCCGCGCTCGAGGCTGAGGCCGGACCCGAGCCTGAGGCCGAGCGCGAGCCGGGCCAGTTGCCGCAGGTGCGCGAGATCGACCTGGAGCCCGAACCTGAGCCGGAGCCGACCCTCCACCCGGACAGCGTCATCCGGATCGATGATCGTGACGCGGCGGGAGATCACGGAACCACGGATGTAGGTGGGGACGCAGGCGACGTGGAGGGTTCGGGCAAGCGTCGCTGGAGCTTGTTCCGCAGAGGAGGGACTCGATGACGAAGCGTGGCGGGCTGGGGCGGGGGCTGTCCGCGTTGATCCCCGGCGCTCCGGAGGAGGCCGGCGCGGTGCCGATGGAGCTGCCGGTGGGGGCGATCCAGCCCAACCGCAGGCAGCCGAGGGCGATGTTCGACGACGAAGCGCTGCAAGGACTTGCGCTCTCGATCCAAGAGGTCGGGATCCTGCAGCCGGTGGTGGTTCGGCGATCGGAGGGCGGCTACGAGCTGATCGCGGGGGAGCGTCGGCTCCGGGCCGCGAAGCTTGCGGGGCTCGCCACCGTTCCCGTCATCCTGCGCGAGAGCGATGACTCGGAATCGCTCCGCGAGGCGCTCATCGAGAACATCCATCGCGAGAACCTCAACCCGGTCGAGCTGGCCGAGGCGTTCCGCGAGCTGCTCGAGGAGCTCGGGCTCAAGCAGGAGACGCTCGCCGAACGGCTCGGCGTGTCCCGGTCGCACGTCGCGAACACCATCCGCCTCCTGGCGCTGCCCATCGAGGTGCAGCAGCTCCTCGCCGAGGGCAAGATCCAGGCCGGCCACGGCCGGGCGCTCCTGTCGCTGGCCGAGCCGGAGGCTCAGACCACGCTCGCGTTGCGCTCGGCGGCGGAGGACCTCTCGGTCCGCGAGGTCGAGGAGCTCGTCCGCAACTACCTGGAGCACCCCGCGGCGAGCGCCGTCGAGAAGCCGGCGAAGGCGGTGCCGACCGCGGATGCAGCGTCGCTCACCGAGGTCGAGGAGATCCTGTCGGAGCAGCTCGCGACGCGTGTGCAGATCCAGATGGGGAAGAAGCGCGGTCGGGTCATCATCGAGTTCGGCTCCGCCGACGACCTGGAGCGGATCGTCTCCGAGATCGTCGGGTCGGGTCCGGGGCTCGCACCCGACTGACGGGAGCGCACTCCGCCGCAACTAGTCTGTCATAGACTAGTTAGGCCCGCGTGCCAGCGCCAGCCGGAGGATCCGCTCGCACAGGTCCGCGAACGTGATCCCGGCGGCCTGGGCGGCCATCGGCAGGAGGCTCGTGTCGGTCATCCCGGGGGAGACGTTCACGTCCACGACCCACGGCGAGCCGTCGGCGGCGACCAGGATGTCGGCGCGGCTGACGTCGCGCTGACCGAGTGCCCGAAACGTCTGCGTCGCAACGGATTGCACGGTGCTCGTCAGGTCCGCGTCGAGCCGCGCCGGCGCGTGGTACTCGGTCGCGCCCGCGGTGTATCGGGCGGCGTAGTCGTAGACGCCGGACTTCGGCGTCACCTCGACGAGGGGCAGGATGTCATCGGGGGAACCGAGCATGGATGCGGCGACCTCGGTCCCGTCGATCCGACGTTCCACGATCGCAGCCTCCGAGTACGAGAGAGCGTTCATGACGGCATGCGGCAGGTCCGTCTCGCGCTCGACGAACGACAACCCCATCGCCGAGCCGGCCCGGGCGGGTTTGACGACCGCGGGGAGCGACACCCGCTCCGCGAGCCTGTGCAGGATCGCGCCGGCGCCCAGGTCGCGCAGCGCCGCGGCCTCCAGGACGGCCCACGGCGGCGTCGGGATGCCAGCGGTGGCCAACATCTCCTTCGCGAGGACCTTGTCGAAGGTCGTCTCGCACGCGAAGGGCCCGGTGCCCGTGTACGGCAGCCCGATGAGTTCGAGCAACCGTTGCACGGTGCCGTCCTCGCCTTCCTTGCCGTGCAGGGCCACATAGCACGCGGAAACCGTTGCGGCGGAGAGCGTCTCGACAAGCGCCTGCTCGGCTGGGTCGACCACGATCGCATCGACTCCGTGGGAGCGCAGCGCCGTCATCACCCGGTGACCCGAGCGGAGGGAGATCTCGCGCTCGGGCGAGCGTCCGCCGGCAAGGACCGCCACGAGCTCGGCGCTCATGTGGACAGCGACCGATACAGCTCCTCCTCGTCCGCGAGGAGCTCGCCGAGCCGCTTCACCCCCTCGTCGATCCGGTCCTCGGTCGGGTAGGAGTACGCGAGGCGCATCGTGTCCGTCCCGCGTCCGTCTGGGTAGAAGGCCGTCCCGGGGACGTATGCGACCCGACGCTCGACGGCGGCGGCGAGCAGTGCCCGCGTGTCCAGGTGTGACGGCAGTGTGACCCAGACGTAGAAGCCGCCCACCGGATGGGTCCACGTGGCGTCGGACGGGAACCGCTCGGCGAGCGCGCGGAGCATCGCATCGCGCCTTCGCCGATACGTGCCCACGAGGCGGTCGAGGTTCGCGCGCCATGTCTCGCCGGCCAGGTACCGCTCCGTGAGCAGCATGTTCAGGTTGCTGCCGCACAGGTCCGCGGCCTCCTTCGCGAGCACCAAGCGTTGCAGCACACCAGGTTCGGCGAGGGCCCACCCCACGCGCACGCCTGGGGAGAAGACCTTCGAGACGGTGCCGAGGTAGATCACGTTCTGCGGGTCCAGCGAACGGAGCGTGGGCTCCATGTCGCCCTCGAACCGCAGGAGCCCGTACGGATTGTCCTCGACGATCGGGATGCGAGCCTCGCGGCACAGGCCGACGAGCTGCTCACGCCGGCGGGCGGACATCGTGACGCCGGCGGGGTTGTGGAAGTTGGGGACGGTGTAGACGAACTTCGGACGCTCGCCGCGCACGAGCGCCTCGACGAGCCGCTCCACCACCATCCCCTCGTCGTCGAGCTCGATCGGCAGGAAGCGCGGCTCGTACGCGCTGAACGCCGAGAGCGCGCCGACGTAGGCGGGCGCCTCGATCGCGATGAGGTCACCGGGATCGACCAGGACCTTCCCCACCAGGTCGAGGGCCTGCTGCGCGCCGGTCGTCACGACCATGTCCTCCGGGTCCGCGAGCGTGCCCTCCTCGGCCATCAACATGCACAGGCGCTCGCGAAGGCCCGGCGATCCCTGCCCGCCCCCGTACTGGAGCGCCACGTCGGCGCTCTCCATGAGCACCCCCTCCACGAGCTCGAGCACGTGCTCGACGGGGATCGCCTGAACGAACGGCATCCCGCCGGCGAACGAGACGACCTCGGGACGCGACGCGACCGCGAAGAGCGCGCGGACCTCAGAGGCGGACATGCCACCCGTGCGACGAGCGTAGAGGTCGCCGTATGGGTCGACGCTGAACTCGGCCATGGAACGCCGATGGTAGCAACGTCGCAAGCCGCATCGGTGGAGCGAGCGTGGGCGCGGACCACCGTCCGGAGCGGTAGGGTCCACGCGTGACCTGGCCCTTCGGGCACTATCCGGCGGGCGGCCTGGTGCCGCTCGGCCCGCACGTGACCGCGTTCCATGCCGAGGCGTTCCCGCTGTCGAACTCGGCGATCGTGCGGGGCGCGGATGCCACCCTGGTGTTCGACGCGAACTGCTTCGAGGGCGCGCGAGCGCTCCTCGCCGGTGCCGGTTCCCCGGGGCCGCCCGTCCGAGACCTGGTGCTGTCCCACGGCCACGACGACCACTGGATGGGTTCCGAGCTGTTCGCGCCGCCGGCGATGATCCACGCTCGACGCGGCGTGCGGGAGCGCTTGCAGCGGACGGCGTCGGAGGGACGCGTCCCCGGCGCCCAGTACCGGCGCGACGACGACCCGGCACGGGAGGAGCCGGTGCGGATCGTCCTGCCCGACGCGCTCGTCGAGGGCGGCCGGACGATCGACCTGGGTGGTGGCGTGAGGGTCCACCTGCAGCCCGTCCCCCCTGCGCACACGGACGGCGACCTCTGGGCTCTCGTCGAGCCCGACCTCGTGGCTCTGTGTGGGGACCTGTGGTACGTGGACTGCGAGCCGTTCGTGGGGAGCGGATCCGTGCGCGGCCTGCTCGACGCGCTCGCGTCGGTCCGCGACGCCGAGGCACGGATCCACCTGCCCGGGCACGGTCCTGGCGCGATCCTCGGGCCGGCGGCGTCCGACCCGGCTTCGCGGTACCTCACGTGGGTGCTGGAGACGACCGCCGAGGAGCACGAACGGGGGCTGGCGGGACGCGCGCTCGGTGCGCGCGTGCGGGAGCGGTTCGAGGACCAGCGGTCGCGCCCCGGCGGGGTCGACGTGCCGTTGCGGCTCCCCGGCTTCCTGGAGACGACCACCGCAGCGGCCGAGCGCGACCTGCAGACGAGCGCGATCTAGAACGCCGCGAGCGCGCGGCTGGACTAGCATCCTGCCATGGACCGACCGTCGCCCGCTGAGGTGCGCCGCGCGGCGAAGGCGCTGGCGCTCGGCGCGCTGCTCGGCACGGTGATGGCGTTCCTCTCGCGGCGCCGCGCGTGACGTCGCCGCGTGGCCCCGCCGGAGCTCAGGCCGACGAGCCGGACAGGAAGCTAGCGATCCCGTCCGCGACCGCCTCCACGACCCGGCGGCGGACCTCCCCGTGCTCGATGCTCCGGCCGTCGCCGAGCGTCGCGCCGGTACCTATGTCCACGCGAACGGCCGGCATCCGGGTCTCGCGCAACAGGGCCACGCCGAGCGGCCGGATCCCGCCGTCGGGCAGGCCGACACGGGTCAGCTCCGCCTGGACGAGCTCGGCGAGCCGGCGCCCGGCCGGCGAGTGCGTCGTGGCGGTGCCCCAGTACGCGCACGCGACGCCGGCGTGCTCGTCGGTCAGGTGCAGCGAGAGGCAGGCGAGGGCCTCGACGGCGTTCGCCGTGTCGGCGCGCTCGGCGGCGCTCGGCGACTCGTTCTTCCGCCGGAGCAGCACCGGCGTGGCTCCCCGGGCGGCCAGCGCCTCCGCGAGGTCGAGCGCCAGCGACAAGGCGAGATCGGCTCCCCGGGCCTGGTCGAAGCTCACCTGGTCGAGGTCGGGGCTGGTGGCGTCGACCGCGACGGTCGCGCCCGCGAGCGAGGCGCCCATCGACCGAACGGCCTCCTCCTCGCGCACGACCGCGAACCCCGGACCGCCGAGGGTCGGGCGCATCCGCTCGAGCGCACGCACCGTGTCGAGCCCGACGATGCCGTCGACCCTGTCACCGAGGTTGCGCTGGAACTCCATGAGCGCGTCGGCGGTGCGGCGCCCGAGGATCCCGTCCTCCTTGCCGGAGTCGAACCCGAGGGCGTTCAGCATCCGCTGCAACGCCCGGACGTCGTCACCCCGGAACGCCGGCGACCGCAGGTACAAGGTGCGGTCGCCGAGCCGGTAGCCGGCCTCCACCAGCTGGTTCCAGGTGTCGGTGCCGACGATGCCGTCGGCGGGGAGGCGGCGAGCCAGCTGGAAGGCCCGCACGGCCTCCTGCGTGGATCGCCCGAACTCGCCCTCGAGCTCCGCGGGATCGACGCGGTGCCCGAGCTCGGTCAGGCGGTGCTGGATATCGCGGACCGACTCGCCGCGGTCGCCGCTTCGGATGATGCGCACGCCACCGAGGTTGCCAGCGTGTCGGCCCCGGCGGCAACCCGTGAGCGCTACGCCAGGTGCGGATCGATCTCGCGCAGGAGGGCGTCCTTGCCCCGGGCCCCGACCAGGCGCGCGCGCTCCTCGCCCTTGATGAACAGCAGGAGCGTCGGGATGCTCATGACCCCGTACCTGCGGGTGACGTCCGGGTTCTCGTCGATGTTCAGCTTCGCGACCTGGAGCTTCTCCGCCTTGTCACGGCCGATCTCCTCGACGACGGGGGACACCATGTGGCAGGGGACGCACCACTCCGCCCAGAAGTCCACGAGCACCGGGGCCTCCGAGTCCAGCACGCGGCCCTGGAAGTCCTGGTCCGTCACGTCACCGATCATCGCCATCGAGTGTCTCCTCCGTTCTGTCGCGGGAGCCCGCCCGGATCACCGGCGGCTCTCGAGCCGGGCCACCCGGCTCCTCGTCATCCCTCGCCGTGCTCCTCGAGGAAGCGCTCGGCGTCGATCGCCGCCTTGCAGCCCTGGCCGGCCGCCGTGACCGCCTGACGGTAGATCCGGTCCGTGACATCGCCGGCGGCGAACACGCCCCGAACGCTCGTCGAGGTCCGAGGCTCCGCCACCACGATGTACCCACTCTCGTCCAGCTCCAACTGCCCCTCGAGCAGCCCGGTGTTGGGCGTGTGACCGATCGCCATGAAGACGCCGTCGACCGAGAGCTGCGAGGTCTCGCCGCTCTCCACGTTCCGGAGCGTGACGCCGGTCACGGCGTCGTCGCCGAGGATCTCGTCCACCACGGTGTTCCAGACGACCGACACCCTCTCGTTGCCGAGCGCCCGATCCTGCATGATCTTCGAGGCGCGGAACTCGTCGCGGCGGTGCACGATCGTGACCGTGCTGGCGAACCGGGTGAGGAACGTGGCCTCCTCCATCGCGGTGTCGCCGCCGCCGACCACCACCAGCTCGCGGTCGCGGAAGAAGAACCCGTCGCACGTGGCGCAGGCCGAGACCCCGCGTCCCCGGAGCTTCTCCTCGCCGGGGATGTCCAGCCATCGCGCGCTGGCACCCGTCGAGACGATGAGTGTGCGCGCCCGCCACTCCTGGTCGCCCGACCACACGCCGAAGGGCCGGCTGGACAGGTCCACGCGGGTGGCGCTCTGCGCCACGATCTCGGCGTCGAAGCGCGCCGCCTGCTTCTCCATGGCGTCCATCAGCTCGGGACCCATGATGCCGTCGGCGAAGCCTGGGTAGTTCTCGACCTCGGTCGTGAGCATGAGCTGTCCGCCGGCCTCGAGACCCTTCAGGACCAGCGGCGCCAGGTTGGCCCGGGCTGCGTACAGGGCGGCCGTGTACCCGGCAGGTCCCGAGCCCAGGACAACCACCTTGCGTTCCTCGCTCATGCGTTCCCTCTCCACGCCGGGGGGACGGGCTCCCCTCCATGCAGGATAACCGTGGCCTATTCCCGATCCGGGAGCCCCACGGTCCGTGGCTTGCCGACCGCCGTTCGGGGCAGCCTCTCCACGAGGACGATCTCACGCGGCGCCTTGTGGCGGGGCAGCCGGTAGGTGGCGTGGGCACGGAGCTCCTCGAGGGTCGGCGGGTCCGCCGGATCGGCCGCAACCACCCAGGCGACGACGCGCTGTCCCCACTCGGGGTCCAGGCGCCCGCGGACGAGCACGTCGGCCACCTTCGGGTGCGTGCACAGGACCGTCTCGACCTCCTGCGGCCATACCTTCTCGCCGCCCGAGTTGATGAGGTCATCGGCGCGACCGATCACGTGGAGGCGGCCCCGCAGGTCGATCTCGCCGGCGTCGCCGGGGCGGAGCCACCCGTCGGGTGTGAAGGCCCGGGCGGTGCTCTCGGGGTCGAAGCGGTATCCGAGCATCATCATCGGCCCCGCGAGCTCGATCCCCCCCTCCGGGTCGATCCGCATCTGCACGCCGGGCAGGGGCAAGCCCTCGTACACGACCCCCCCACAGGACTCGGTGAGGCCGTAGGTCTCGACCAGGTGGGCGCCGGAAGCCCGGGCGCGATCGCGCACGTCGAGCGGCAGGTGAGCCCCGCCGACAAGGATCGCGCGGAACCCCGAGAGATCGACGCCGGCGTCGAGCAGACGGACGAGCATCGTCGGCACCACCGACGTGAACGCCACGTCGCGCACCGCCGCCACCGCCTTCGTCTCGAAGCCCGGATGCACGATCACGGGGGCCCCGAGGAGCACGCCCCGCAGCAGGACGAGCAGCCCGCCGACGTGGGCGAGCGGCAGGCAACAGAGCCAGCGATCGTGGGGGGTCGCGTCGAGCGCGAGGGCCGAGGCCGCCACCGCCGCGTCGATCGCCGCTCGGTCGAACTGCACGAGCTTCGGCTCGCCGCCGGTCCCCGAGGTCGGGACCACGAGCGCCACGTCGGCCTCGGCGGGGACGCCGTCGGCGCGCCGCCCCCACCCCTCGGACGACACGAGCATCGTGGGACGTGCGCGATGCAGGAGGGCTCGCGTCTCGCCGACCGGGAGGCGATGGTCCACGGGGAGCAGGGCGGCCCCGGCGTCCCAGACCTCGCGCACGAGGCCGAGCCACGCGGGGCCGGGCGGGAGGGCGACGGCGACCACGTCGCCGTCCTCGAGCGCAGCTCCGTCCGGTCGCGCCACCTGCGATAGGCTAGCCGACACCGTTCGAGTCCACGCTCTAGGAGTGCGCGCTCATGGAACCGGTCCTGGATTGGACGCCTGCGGGCGAGTACATCGACATCAGGTACGAGACGGCCGAGGGCATCGCGAAGATCACGATCGACCGGCCCGAGGTGCGCAACGCGTTCCGGCCGCTCACGGTCCGCGAGATGTCGGGCGCGCTCGTGCAGGCGCGGGACGACCCTGGCGTCGGCGTCGTGATCCTCACGGGGGAGGGACCGCTCGCCTTCTGCTCGGGGGGCGACCAGCGGATCCGCGGCGACGACGGCTACGTGGAGGACGAGACCGGGATCGCGCGGCTCAACGTGCTCGACCTGCAGATCCAGATCCGCCGCCTCCCCAAGCCGGTGATCGCCATGGTCGCCGGCTACGCGATCGGCGGCGGGCATGTGCTCCACGTGTGCTGCGACCTCACCATCGCAGCGGACAACGCGAAGTTCGGGCAGACGGGCCCTCGCGTCGGCTCGTTCGACGGGGGCTACGGGATCAACCTGCTCGCGCGCCAGGTGGGCGAGAAGCGTGCCAAGGAGATCTGGTACCTGTGCCGCCAGTACGACGCCCAGACGGCCCTGGCGTGGGGCCTGGTGAACACGGTCGTCCCGCTGGAGCGGCTCGAGGCCGAGACCGTGGGCTGGTGCCGTGAGCTGCTGCGGATGAGCCCACTCGCCCTCCGGCTCCTGAAAGCCGGGTACAACGCCGGAGTGGACGGCCTCGCGGGCGTGCAGCACCTGGCGGGCGACGCGACCCTCCTGTACTACATGACCGAGGAGGCGCAGGAGGGCCGCGACGCGTACGTGGAGAAGCGCGACCCGGACTTCTCGAGGTTCCCGAAGCGCCCGTGACCGCCGACGAGGTGGCACGGGTCGGTAGGCTCCAGGTGTGGTGGCACGGCGCCCGCCCGCGGACGCTCGGCGCGAGCATCTCGCCGGTGGTCGTCGGGATCGCGGCCGCGGGCCACGCCATCCTGTGGCGCTCGGTCGCGGCGATCGTCGTTGGGGTCTCCCTGCAGGTCGGCGCCAACTTCGCGAACGACTACCACGACGGGATCCGGGGCGTGGACACGGAGCGCCGCCTCGGACCCCCCCGACTGACGGCCTCGGGGATGGCCTCCCCGAGGGCGGTGCTGAGCGCCGCGCTCGCCTGCATCGGGATCGCGGGGATCGCAGGGCTCGCGCTGGCCTTGGCGACGACGTTGTGGCTGATCCCGATCGGGGCGGCCGCGATGCTCGCGCTCTGGCTCTACAGCGGCGGACCGAGGCCGTACGCGAGCCTCGGCGTGGCGGAGCTCGCGGTGTTCGCGTTCTTCGGGGTCATGGCGACCGTCGGGACGGCATACGTGAACGCCGAGACCATCAGCGCGGCAGCGTGGTGGGCCAGCGTCCCGATGGGGATGCTGATCGTCGCGATCCTGGAGGCCAACAACATCCGCGACATCCCGACGGACGCCGCCGCGGGCAAGCGGACGCTCGCCGTCCGCTTAGGGAGCCGCGGGGCCAGATGGCTCTACCGCGCGCTCGTCGTCGGGGCGTACGTCGTGCTGGTGGTCGGGGTGCTCGTGGGGATCGCCGACGAGGACGTGGGGATGCCGATGTGGTCGCTGCTCGCGCTCGCGTCGTGGCCGGTCGCGATCCACCCGATGGAGACCGTCGGCTCGGCGGAGGGCCCCGCCCTGATCCCGGTGCTCGTCGCGACGTCGTGGCTGACGCTCACGTTCGGCGCGATGCTCGCGATCGGACTGTGGGTCGCGGGGGCGACGGCGGCATGAGCGGAGGATGGCCGTGACCGGGGCGGACGTTGCGCTCGCCTGCATGCGGTCCTTCGTCGCCGGGCTCGTCGCGCATGGGCTCACCGACGCCTGCCTGTCGCCGGGCTCGCGCTCCACCCCACTCGCGCTCGCGCTGCATCGCACGCACGGCGTCCGCGTTCACGTGCACCTGGACGAACGCGCCGCGGCGTTCTTCGCGCTCGGGCTCGCGAAGGCGACGGGGCGGCCAGTGGCGGTCGCGTGCACGAGCGGGACCGCCGTGTCCGAGTACCTCCCGGCCCTCGTCGAGGCCTCGATGACGCGCGCGCCCCTCCTGGCGCTCACCGCCGACAGGCCGCCCGAGCTCCACGGCGTGGGCGCGAACCAGACGATCGACCAAGAGGGCATCTTCGACAGGTGGGTCCGCTGCTCGATCCAGGCCGAGGTGCCCGGCGACCGTCCCGACGCCCTCTACTGGCAGGGGCTGGCCACGAACGCCTGGTGGCGCGCCGTCCAGCACCCCCCGCTGCCGGTCCACGTGAACCTGCCGTTCCGGGAGCCGCTCGTGCCGAGCGGAGAGCCCGTGACCCTCGGGGACGCCACGATCGCCCACGCCGACATGACCACGGGACCCGTCCACATCACTCCGCAGGAGGCGACGTGGATGGCGGAGCTGGTCGCGCGGCACGACCGTGGCCTGGTCGTGGCGGGGTCGCTGCGGACGCCGCCGTCGCAGGTCCTTCGGCTCGCGCTCGGAGCCGGATGGCCGGTCGCGGCCGAGCCAACCTCGGGGCTCCGCGTGCCGGGCGCGCTATCTGCGCCCACGGCGCTCCTGGCCGACGAGCGGTTCGCCTCCTCGCACCTGCCGGACGTGGTCCTGCAGCTCGGCGCGGCGCCGACCTCACGCGCCGGGCTCGCGCTCGCGGCGGCCGCACCCCGGCTGGTGATCGTGGACCCCGACGACCTCGTCGCGGACCCGCACCGGCGGGCTGAGACCCGGATCGTCGCCGGCGTGGACTCGGTCGCGGTGTCCACAGCGTCCCGGCTCGAGCCGCGGACCGACGCCCCCTGGCTCCGGACCTGGCTCGAGGCCGACGCCCGAACGCGTGCTGCCGTCGATGGGCTCCTCGACGGCTGGGACGAGCCGTTCGAGGGCAGGGTCGCGCGCGACGTGGCGGTGGCGATGCCGGACGGCGGGGTCGTCGTCGTCGGCTCGAGCATGCCGGTCCGGGACCTCGACCTGTTCATGGCGCCGCGCGACGGCCTCCGGGTCCTCGCGAACCGCGGCGCGAGCGGGATCGACGGGTTCGTCTCGACGGCGCTCGGGGTGGCCGCCGCGGGCGCGCCGACGGTCGGCCTGCTCGGAGACCTGACGCTGCTCCACGACGTGGGGTCGCTCCTGTGGAGCGCGCGCCGAGGTCACGACCTGGTCCTCGTCGTTCTGAACAACGGCGGGGGCACGATCTTCTCGTTCCTGTCCCAGCGTGATCTGCCCCCGGACGAGCTTGAGGCGTTGTTCACCACGCCCCACGGCCTGGACCTGGCGGCGGTCTGCGCGGCGGCCGGTGCGGGCCATCACCGCGTTGAGCGCGCCGACGAGCTGGTGCCCGCGATCGACCGCGGCTGGGCGGTCGGCGGCGTGCAGGTCGTGGAGGTCGTCGTCGATGCCGAGCTCGATCGACGCCGGCACGACGAGGTCCGGGAGGCCGTCGCGGAGACGCTCGGCTGAAACGGACCGAGGCCTCAGCCCCAGCGCAGCGAGTCCAGCAGCGCGCGGAACTTCCGCTCGGTCTCGTCGAGCTCCCGCTCGGGGTCCGAGTCGGCCACGATGCCGGCTCCGGCGAACACGCGGGCGGTGGTGCCGGTGATCTCGGCGCAGCGGAGCGCGATCGCCCATTCGCCGTCGCCGTTCGCATCGACCCATCCCACCGGGCCGGCGTAGCAGCCGCGATCGAGCGGCTCGAGGTCCGCGAGGGCGGTGCGGGCCTCGTCGCGAGGCGTGCCGCACACGGCCGGCGTGGGATGCAGCGCGGCGACCAGGTCCAGGGCGGTGCGGACCTCGGGCCGGAGCGCGCCTCGGAACGGGGTGGCCAGGTGCCAGACGTTCGCGGTGCCGAGCAGCTCGGGCTCGTGTGGGTACCGGAGGTCCTCGCAGAGCGGCTCGAGCGTCTCCGCCACGCCCTCGACGACGAGCGCGTGCTCCTCGCGGTCCTTCGACGAACCGAACAGGCGCCGTGCTGAGGCACGGTCCTCGTCCGGGTCGCCGAACCGCGGCGCCGAGCCCGCGAGCGGGGTGGACGTCATCGTTGTCCCCCGCTTGGCGACGAGCAGCTCGGGGGTCGCCCCGACCAGCACCCCCGTCGGTAGGAGGGCCCCCGCGTCGAGGGCCAGCTCCGGCGTGGCGAACGTCCAGCAGTCGGGGTCGACGGCGCGCAGGCGCCACAGCAGCTGCTTCGTGTCCAGCGCTCGGTCGGCCGCCACGACGATCGAGCGCGCGAGGACCACCTTGCGCAGCCGCCCGCCGCGGATCCGCCGGGTGGCCTCGCGGACGGCCCGCACGTACTCCTCGGGGTCGGGATCCGGGCGGAGGTGCACGTCCTCGAAGGCGTCGTGAGGGAGCGCGCGTCCCGTCCAGCGCTCGCGCTCGGGGTTGAGCGGCGCGAAGCCCTCGGGGAACACCTCGAGCTGCTCGGTCGCGCCGGGCGACCGGCGGATCACCGCGCGCTCGGGAACGACGAGGTGCGCAGGCCACCCGGCGTCGAACGGGATCGCGCCGACGGCGATCGGCACCGACCCGGCGCCCTCCATGCGGACGCTGCGCAGCACGGTCTCGACCTCGCGCGCCAGGATCGACAGGCGCTCGGGTCCGCCCTCGACGCCGATCCGCTCGGCCATCCCGACCGCCGAGACGCCGAGGCCCGCCCGCTCGAAGAAGAACCCGCCGGGCCGGTAGGCCGCCAGCATGTCGAACGCGGGGCCGAGGGTCCTGGCACGGGCGAGTAGCGCGGCCACGATCAGGCCCGGGTCCCCACGAGCAGCTGGGCGATCCCGCCCGAGAGCGCGACCCGCCGAGCGTCGGGGAAGCCCGCGGCCCGGAGCAACCCGACGAGCTCCTCCGTGGGAGGCAGGTACGCCATCGAGCGCGGCAGGTACGTGTAGGCGTCGCGGTCGGACAGCAGGCCGCCGATCAGCGGGACCATACGGTGGAAGTAGACGCGGTGCCCGAGTCGCATGACCGGGTGCTCGGGCTCGCTCGCCTCGAGGAAGACGACCCGTCCGCCGGCGCGGACCACCCGCGCCGCCTCCGCGAACAGCGACGACAGGTCGACGACGTTGCGGAGCGCGAACCCGCACGTCGTGCCGTCGACGGACCCGTCGCGCACCGGCAGGCGCAGGATATCCGCCTGGACGAGCGGGGCCTCGGTCCGAGCGCGCTCGAGCATGCCGAGTGAGAAGTCGAGCCCAACGGTCCGGTAGCCGTTGCGCTGCAGCTCTCGACAGAGATCCGCGGTCCCGCACGCCAGGTCGGCCACGAGCACGCCTCCGGGCAGCCGGAGCTCGCGGACGGCGCGCCGGCGCCATCCGACGTCCATGCCGAACGTCATGACCCGGTTCACCAGGTCGTATCGGGGCGAGACCGTGTCGAACAGGCCTCGGACGGCGCGCGCCTTCTCCTCGCCCTGAGGGAGCGATCCCTTCGCCGTCACTCGAGCCTGTCCTCGGCCGTGGCGAGCAGCACGCGACGGAAGTGCGTCGCGACGAGGTTCGTGACGGCGGGCAGGAGCGTGTCGAACGCCTCGACGATCTGGGCGGCCGCCTCCTCGTCCGTGGCCGCCGTGTCCCGGATCGGCTCGCGGATGTGCCGGTCGAACAGCTCGACGGCGCGGGTGGCCAGGTCCACCATCGCCGCGTTCGCGTCGCGCGCGAGGCCGAGCAGCTCCCGCAGGGGTAGGCCGAACTCGAGCAGGCGGAGCGCCGCACGTACGGTCTGGATGTCGGCGCTCGAGTAGTGGGTCTCCCCGTCGTCGGTGACGCCCAGGTGGATCCCCTCGCGCTCGACCGCCTGGATCAGCGAGGCGGGCACGCCGGCCTGCGTGGCGAACGCGTCGAGGGTCAGGAGCTCGTCGGCCGCCGTCTCGCCTCGAGCGACGGCCACGGCGGCGGCGAGGTCCAGGTCGGTGCGCTCGAGCTGCGCGTCGAGCGCCCGCTTGATGGCCGCGAGCGTCAGCCCCTTGCTCTGGAGCGAGCGCACGTCCCGGATCCGCTCCGCGTGCTCGGGGCCGTACCAGGCCACGCGGCCCTCCCGCGCGGGCGGGGGGAGCAGGCCGCGAGACTGGTAGTAGCGGACGGTGTCGACCGAGACGTCGCACGCGGCCGCGAGCTGCTCGACCCGATACCTCACGACCGCTAACTCTACGAGTGTTCGCTCACACCATCCACGCACGGGGCGGGATCAGATGCCCTGCGAGACGATCGTGAGGATCGCGCAATCAGCGCTGGAGACGACCCAAACCACGATCGTGTCCGGCGGCTCGCCGCTCCTCGGGCTCTCGTGGAACACGCCCACGTATGCAGGCGTGCCCAGGTACGGAGCCTGGATCGCGCGAACGAGCACGTCGCGACCGCCAACCGTCATCCCGCTCTCGTCGATGCATGAGATCGCAGGATCCGGCGGCTCGAGCGTGGCCGAGGCCTCGCGCTCGGGAAGGGCGGGAGCGGCCTCGGCGGCCTCCTTCGCCAGACGACTGAGGTCGCCGTCGTCCAGGTCACGCTCGAGGACCTCCATCTGCAGCGGCGCGGCGGTGGCGCCGAGCGTGGCGTCCCCGGCCCCCGCCTCGGCGGTCGGTGCTCGAGCGGTGCCGCCCGTGCCCTCGTCGTCGGACCGGCCGGTGAGCTGCGGGAGGAGCACGACCGCCACCAGGAGCAGAGCCGCAGCCGCCGCGAGGCCCCCCGCCCACTGGAACCGCTCCCAGGCCGGACGTCGACCCGGAGCCGGGCGCCCCGCCCCCTCGGCCTCCGCGACGACGGGTCCCGTCACGCCGAGGGGCACCGGCTCCTCGGGGAGCGCGGCGAGCGCCGAGACGGCTCGCCCCGCCGCCTCGATCTCCTGGCGGCACCGCGCACACGTCACGAGATGCGCGTCGACGACGGTACGCTGGTCGTCCGCGAGCGTGCCGTCGACGTACTCGGCCAGGAGGTCCTCGGGGTGTGTCATCACATCACCGTCCCGTCTGACGGTCCGCCGGTGTCCGATCGTTCCCGATCCCCGGGCGGACCGAGCGCACGGGCGAGGGCCACCCGCCCCCGATGGAGCCGCGACTTCACGGTCCCGACCGGGACGCCGAGCGCCTCCGCCGCGTCCTCATAGGACAGGTCCTGCACGTCGCACAGGATCAGGACGGCGCGGAAGTCCATCGGGACGTCCAGGAGCGCGGCACGGACGTCGATCGACAGGTCGACGTCGTCGGCGTGGTCCGGCGAGACCGGTTCGCGGGGCGGCGGGGTGTCTTCGTCGCGCTCGCGGAGCAACGGCGCCCGCTGCCGTTTCCGGAGCAGGTCGTAGCACGCGTTCACCGTGACCCGGTGCATCCACGTCGTGAAGGCGGCCTCCCCGCGGAACGTCTTCAGCTTCCGGAGCGCGGACACGAACGCCTCCTGGGTGGCGTCGCGAGCGTCCTCCTCGCGACCGGTCATCCGGAGCGCCAGGTTGTAGACGCGTCGTTCGTGACGCTCGACGAGCGTGCCGAACGCCTGCACGTCGCCCTCGAGGTAGCGTCGCACCAGGTCGACGTCGGTCTCGGCCTCACGCACCCGGGCCCACCACCTCGAGCTCGGCCACTTCGGCCCGATCGCCATCGCCCGCATCCACGACGGAGACGATCCACAGCAGGACGTAGCGTCCGGTCGCCGGCTCGATGGACCCGCGCATCGTCGCGGACGCCGTGAACGCGGGGTCGGCGCTCCGGGCGAGGGAGTCCGGGTCGTCACCGACCTCGAGCGCGAATGCCCACCCGGGGTGGGGCGTCTGGAGCCGGAACCCGCTCACCTCGCGAGGTCTGCCCAGGTCAAGGACGAGCCCGACGCCCGGCTTGCGGAGCTCGCCGTCGAAATAGTTCTCCGAGCGCCAGGCGGTGGTTGGATCGCCGTCGGTGGCGGCGCCGACGCCGGAGTCGTTCTCGGTCCCGTCGCCGAACGGGTCGAACGTCGCCACCGAGCGGACCGGGATCGTGCCGATCCGCGGTTCCGGCGGGGAGGAGGACGACCCCTCGTCCTCCACCGCACGGACGCCGAGGGGCCCGCCGAGCTCGAGCCGCCCGAGCCACAGCCCGAGCGCGATCGCCAGCACCGCAACGATCACCACGAGCGCGGGGACGAGCAGCCACGTCCGCAGGCCGTGCCCCTCCCGTGGGGCGTCGGTCCCCGGCCCGTCGTACGACACCCGAAGAGCGTCCGCGAACGCCTCCGCGTCGGGGAACCGGTCGCCGGCATCGGGCGCGAGGGCTCGGGCGACCGCGGCGTCGAGCGCGGGGGCGAGGTCTCGACGCGCCGAGCCAGGCGAGCGCGCCTCCCGGGGTGCTCGCCCGGTGAGCGCCTCGAACAGGAGCGCCCCCACGAGGAAGACGTCGGTCCGATCGTCGGCGCGTTCGGACGCCCTGAGCTCGGGAGCGAGGGGCGACGGCGCCAGGATCTCGGCAGCCTCGTCGGGAGGTCGGCAGGCGTGCACCGCCGACCCGATGCCCAGGTCCGCGAGCCGGACGCGTCCATCGGTCGCGAGCAGCACGTTCTCGGGCTTGACGTCCAGGTGCACGAGCCCCGCCGCGTGCGCTGCCGACAGTGCCGCGAGCACCTCCCGGCCGATCCTCGCGGCTTGGTCCGGTGCGAGGGGACCCGTCCGGGACAGGCGCGTCCGGAGGCTCTCGCCCTCGACGTGCTCCCGCACGAGGAACGTGACGCCGCGCTCGGCGCCGGTGTCCAGCAGACGGACCAGACCGGGGGACCCGATCCTCGCCGCCGCGCCGGTCTCGGCCGCCAGACGCTCGGTGAACACGGGGTCGTCGGCCAGCGAGGGGCGCAGGATCTTCACGGCGACGGTCCGCTGCAGGACCGTGTCGACCGCCCGCCAGGCCATGCCGGTCCCGCTCCGCCCGAGCTCCTCCTCGAGCGCGTAGCGGCCCGCGAGGGTCTCGGGGGGCCGTTCGGTGCGCACGCGGGCAGTCTATGCCGGGGGCGGGGGCGTCCCGGCGAGGGCGCGGCGTCAGGATATGGGAACGCTCGAGGTCTCGGTGGTCCTCGCCCGGGTGAGCGAACTGAGGAACCCGATCCGTTCGACGAGGATCGTCGGCGCCTTCTTCGCGACGGTGACCTGGACCTCGTTCGTCTGGGGGTCGATCTCGAAGCCGACGAGGCGCAGGCTCTCGTCCTCCTCGGCCACCGCCTCCTGTGCCGCTCGGTACGCCGCGTCCCGGTCTCCCTGGGTCTTCCGAAGCGTCGTGGCGCTCTCGAACGCGGCGTTCTGCGCGGCGTCGGCGACGCGGAATCTCGTGACGGCGATCCTGACGCCGTCGTACGCGAGCACGGCCAGCAGCGCGGCGAGCACGAGCCACAGCACCAGGATCTTGCCGACCAGCCCCCGCTCGTCCCCGTGGACCCGACCCATCGCCGTCATCGCCACCTCGCCAGGACGTGCCGCTTCACCGTATCGACCTCCTCGAGCCGGAAGATGAGCGCGGTCACGAGGAACACCCCGAGCCCCACCACGATCGCCGCCACCACCTGGATCGTCTGCGCGCCGAGCGATGCCACCCCGAGCCAGCCCTCGACGAGCCGCGCCGTCCCCCAGGCAGCGAGCGCCGTCAACATGCCGGCGACGAGCGTGGCGCCCAGGCTCCGGCCGACGCGCTCGCCCCGGAGTCCCCCCAGCCGGCGACCCACCACCAGCAGCGCGATGCTGGATGAGAACACGTACGACAGCGCGTGTCCAAGCGCCAGTCCGCGCACGCCCATGTCGAAGACGAGCACGAACAGCAGGTTCGTCCCCGCGTTCACCACGAACGATCCGATGTTGATGAGGGCCGGCGTCCGCGTGTCCTGCATCGCGTAGAACGCCCGCAGGAGGAGCTGGAAGGCCGAGAAGAAGAACAGGCCGAGCGCGAACAGCGCGAGTACCTCTGCGACGAGCTCGCCGCTCTGCGCCCCGGTGGCACCGTGCTCGAGGAGCAGGCGGACGATCTCGCGACCGATCGCGATGTACCCGAGCGCCGCTGGGATGAGGATCACGCCCGTCGCCCGGATCCCCCTGGCGAGCAGCGCGCGCATCCCGGCGACGTCACCGTCGGCCCATCGCGAGGACATCGCCGGCAGCAGGGCCGTGACGATCGAAACCGTGAAGATCGCGTGCGGCAGCTGGTACAGGATGAAGGCGTAGCCGTAGGCCGCGTAGTCGCCCTGGTTCCCGAGCGCGAGGAGGATCACGACGAGGTACCCCGCCTGGTTCGCGGCGACGTACACGACGACCCATCCGGCCAGCCGGGCGATGCGCGAGATCGCCTCGTCCCGCCACCCCGGACGCCACGCGAACCGGAACCCCGTCCCCCGCAGCGACGGCCACAGCCCGACGGTCATCGCCACCACGCCGAGCGTCGTCCCGATCCCGAGGACCAGCTGCTGGGCCCCGGTGGCGAGCTCTCGGGATCCGGGCGCCGGACCCGGCATCGCCGCGAAGACCAAGAACGTCCCGATCACGATCAGGTTGTTGAGGATCGGCGTGAACATCGGGGCCGCGAAGCGACGGTGCGCGTTCAGCAGCCCCGCCGCGATCGCGCCGAGGCCGTAGAACACGATCTGCGGCATGAACCACCGGAGCAGGAACGTGGCGAGCTCCCGCGTCAGCTCCAGATCCGCCCCGCCTCGGATCGTGTACAGACGGACGATCCAGGGGGCCGCGACGATCGTGAGGATCGAGATCGCGCTGAGCGACAGGAACGCGAGCGTGAAGAGCCGTCTCGCCACCTCCCACGAGGCCTCCCGACCCCGCGTCTGCATCCACTCCACGAACACCGGGACCAGCACCGAGGACAGCACGCCGCCGAGCACGAGCTCGTAGACCAGGTTCGGGGTGACGTTCGCGGTGTTGTAGGCGTCTGCGAGGCGTGTCTCGGTGATCCCGAGCGCGAAGGCCATCGCGGCGATGCGGACGAATCCCGTCAGCCGGGACAGGCTGGTCCCGACCGCCATGACGGCGGTGTTCCGCACGAACGCGGAGGTGGAGTCCTCGGGCCGGAGGTCACCCGTCTCGGGGCCGCCGGGGGCGGGGACCTCCGTCGGTCTCACGTCGTCCGTCGTGGCAGCGACCTCCTCACCCACACGAGCACGAGCACCAGCCCGGCCGCGATGGTGATGATGAGCGCGACCCGGCTGTACGCGGTGGAGCGGACGATGACCGATGTCTCACCGATCACCCGTCCGCCGGGCGCGACCACCTCGACCGCTACGGGGAACCGTCCGGTCGTCTTGAGCTCCACCTCGAACGTGAGCGTCTGCGCATCGCCGGGGGCGAGCACCACGTCCTCGCTCAGGGGCGAGCTGACCAGGTACTGCGACACGAGTGCGACCGAGACGCGGATCGTCTCCTCGGCGTCGTTCGTCACGAAGACCGGCAGCGTGGCCCCCGAGCGCGAGGTCAGCGTCACGACATCGCCCGCGTCGGCCGTGACGGCCTCGAACACCCGGGTGACGTGCCGGTCGGCGTCGGCCACGAACGCGATGCCGCTCGCGGGGTCCGTCAGGAAGTCGCCCGACTCGGCCAGCAGCAGCTGTGTGTCCAGCCGATCGGGCTCGGGGCTGTCCACGGCGAGCATCGATCGGTAGATGCCGATCTGGCGTCGGGTCCGCTTCAGCGCCGCGACGTAGGTGGTGCTGAACGAGCCGGCGACCTGCCCCGTGACCTCGACCGGCCCGTCCGGCGCGAACTCGGTGGCCAGATCCCGCGCGGTGATCCGTCGGAGCCAGGGAGCCCCGGCGATCTCCTTCACCAGCGTCCGGTAGAAGGCGCCGGGAAGATCCAGGTCCTCGGCAAGCAGCATCGCGATCCCGCGGGCGACGCCCGGCTGCTCCTGCCAGATCGCCGCCAACTCGCCGAGCACGGCGTGGGCCCCGAGCACCGGATCGGACGAGGCGAGCGGGAGGGAGACGATCTGGGACACCGCGGGGTTCGGCACGATGCCCACCATGTCGCCCGGGCCGCGGAGCGCGGCCATCGGCGGGGGAGCGAACCCCAGCGGGTCCTCCGCCTCCGCGACGGCGCCGGCGTCGAGCGCCAGGATCCGGACGCCCTGGTTCCCGAGCGTCTGGAGGGACGGACCGTCGAGGGCGCCGCCGGGCGGTCGAAGGATCGTCGCATCCGGGGTCGTCTCGAGCGCCGAGGCCACGAGCTCTCGTCCGCGCTCGAGCTGCACCTCGAGGTCCCGCGCGAGGCCACTCGAGATCAGCGACGGGACCTGTGGCGCGGCGAAGGGCATCGCGGACACGGCGACCGCGGGCGACGAGGCCGCGACCCGCAGCTCCTCCAGCGTCTGGGCCGCGGCGCTTGCCCCGGGCCCCTCGGCCGGCACCTCGCGCAGGTCGCCGTCGGCCTCGACCGCGTAGCCATCACGCATCCGCTGGAGCTGCTGCAGCAGCACCGGAGAGACGGCGATGTCGACGGGCGTGGCCGACGCGCTCGCCAGCTCGGCCAGGGCCTTCGAGAGGCCGCGGATCCCTCCGCCCGGCGCGAGGTCATCCTCGAGCGACGTCGAGGTGAACACCCCGTCGGGCCGGAACGCGATCGGATGGTGCAGCACGAAGGTCCAGGAGAGGGCGAGCGGCAGCTCGGGTTCGCGAACGAGGTAGATGACCGGGGTACGGATCTCGGCGACGGGCACACCGTCGCTGCGGAGGTCGACCTTCAGCGGATACACCCCCGACGAGGTCGGGTCGATCCCCGGCGCGTCGACGGGGAACGAGATCTCGAACACCCGGCTCGCGCCGGGCTCGAGCGGCCCCTGCCGGGCGAACGTGTCGGCCTTCACGACGACGGCCGGGACCGGGTCGGCGAACAGCGACTCCTCGTACGCCGTGCGCGAGATCAGGCGGCCGAACAGCGTCGCGCCGATCGTGAGCCGTCCGAGGGCGACCTCGCCCTCGTTCGTGGCGCGCACCCGCAGGTTCACGGTCGGGCGATCGGGGCCGTTCCACGGCGTCTGCTCGAGGAGCTGGAGGCGGACGGCGCTCGGCTCGGGCCCCTCGGTCGGGCTCGGCGACTGGGCCGACGCCGGGGCGGTCGCGAACGCCAGCAGGACCGCGGCGGGAAGCAGGGCGACGAGCCGGCGCATCGGCGAGGCCATCCTACCCTCGGGTCGAGAGCAGCTCGGCCAGCTCCGATACCCCGTACGCGGCCCCCACCAGCAGCAGGAACGTGCCCACGGTGAGACGGAGGACGTGCTCTCGGGCGCCGAGGGCGATCCGGGCGCCGAGCCGCGCCCCCGGCACGACGCCGATCGAGAGCACGAGGAAGATCGCCCAGTCGATGTGGCCGAGCCACCAGTGGACGAGCGTGCCGGGGATCACGAGCGCGGCGATGACGACCAGCGAGGTGCCGAGCGCCCGCTTCAGCGGCATGCCGACGAAGACCGTGAACGCCGGCACCATCACGATCCCGCCGCCCACGCCGAGCAGTCCCGAGACGAACCCGGCGACCAGTCCGATCGCCGCGTGCTTCCACCCCGGGGTCTCGCCCTTCACCCACGGGATCCGCGGTGCCCGGCCGCGGATCAGCTGCACGGCCGTCCAACCGATCAGCACCGACGTGAGG
Organism: Actinomycetota bacterium; assembly: GCA_035718185.1. GTDB lineage: Bacteria > Actinomycetota > UBA4738 > UBA4738 > HRBIN12 > HRBIN12. The sequence continues at coordinate 7,024 of DASTHN010000061.1, read as the reverse complement.
ACCAGCAGCGCGTGCGCGTTCAGGCGCTCGGTCAGCAGGGCTCCGACGACGGCGCCGACCACACCCGGCGGGATCGCCCATCGGGCCGCCCGGAAGCTCACCTCGCCGGCGCGGGCGTACGCGAGACCGCCGGCGATGGACGTCGGCAGGATGACGGGGAGCGGTGTGGCGATCGCTTGGATCGCCGTCCCGCCCAGCAGCACGTTCACCGCCGGCGTCGTCACGATCCCGCCGCCCACGCCGAACAGCCCGGACAGGGTCCCGGCGAGGAACCCGACGAGGACGCCGAGCGCCACCTGCAGCGGCGTCACGACAGACGCTCGACGGCGCGCTCGAGGACCGAACGCTCGCCCTTGTATGCAGCGGCGGCAACGGCATCGTCGAGCGCGAACCAGCGCACGTCCTCCATCTCCTCGTCGTGGTCGCGGACGTTCCCTCCGGTGGCGCGCATCAGGAAGAAGTGCACGGTCTTGCGCACGCGCACGCCCTCCCAGACGTAGAGGTAGCGGATCTCGCCGAGCCCGTGCTCGATCCGGGCGTGCAGGCCCGTCTCCTCCCGGACCTCGCGCACGGCGGCCGACTCCGCGCTCTCGCCGGACTCGATCGCACCCTTCGGAAGCCCCCAGACGAGGTCGCCGCGTCGGGTGCGCCGGGCGGCGAGCGCGACCTGGACCCGGCCGCGGCGGCGCCGATACACCACGCCGCCCGCCGAGATCTCGCGCCGCGACTGCATCAGATCGGGACCGCGCCCTTCCTATACTTGGGCGCCGTGCTCGATCGGATCATCGACTTCCTCCGCCCCTACCTCGACGCGCCCTGGGGGTACCTCATCGTTGGGGCCGCCACGTTCCTCGAGAACTCGGTGGGGGCGGGGGTCATCGTTCCCGGCGAGACGCTCGTCATCATCGGCGGATTCTATGCGGGCAACGGCGATCTCTGGCTCCCGCTGCTGATCTTCATCGTGTGCATCAGCGCGATCGCCGGCGACAACATCGGGTACTTGATCGGGCGGCGGTACGGCCGGGGGTTCCTCGAGCGACACGGCAGGAAGCTGTTCGTCACCCCCGAGCGCCTGGAGATGGCCGAGCGGTACTACGCGGAGCACGGGGGCAAGACGGTGTTCCTGGGACGGTTCATCCCGGTGGTGCGCAGCATCGGGTTCATCGTTGCGGGGGTCGCGCACATGGAATGGCGCCGGTTCATCGTGTACGACATCGCCGGCGCGACGATCTGGGGGACCGCGCACGCGACGATCGGCTACCTGCTCGGGGACAACTACGACGCGATCGAGCGCTACCTCACGCCCGTGGGGATCGCGCTCGGCGTGCTCCTGCTCTTGCTGATCGGGGGCTCAAAGTTGCTCGCCGCGCGCCGAAAAGTGAATGAGGAGCTCGAGGAGATCGAGGAGGAGCTCGAGCACGAGCATGAGCTCGGCCCCGGCGTGGGGTCGACCTCGGACGAGGGGTAGGGATGGACGTCACGGAGCTGCTGCGGTACGCGGTGGAGATGGGGGCGAGCGATCTCCACCTGAAGGCCGGCAACGTGCCCTTCATCCGGGTGGACGGGGAGCTGCTCCCGGGCCCGTACCCCGCGCTCTCGGCGGCGGAATCCGAGGAGTACGCGATGAGCCTCATGCCCGACCACAAACGGCGCGAGTTCGAGGCGACGTCCGAGGCGGACCTCGGCTACACGCTGCCGGGCGTGGGTCGGTTCCGGGTCAACGTGTTCCGGCAGCGGGGGACCGTCGGCCTCGCGATCCGGCGGGTGCGCTCGGAGATCCCGACCTTCGAGGAGCTGCTCCTGCCGCCGGTGATCCAGGAGCTCGCCGAGTCCCCGCGCGGGCTCGTCCTCGTGACGGGGCCGACCGGGACCGGCAAGACGACGACGATCGCGTCGATGATCGGCCACATCAACCGAACCCGGCGTGCGCACATCGTGACGATCGAGGACCCGATCGAGGTCGTGCACGACGACGATCGGTCGATCATCCAGCAGCGCGAGGTCGGCCTGGACACCGGATCGTATGCGTCCGCGCTCAAGCACGTCGTCCGCCAGGACCCCGACGTGATCTTCGTCGGCGAGATCCGCGACCCGGAGTCGGCGCTCTCGGCGATCCAGGCGGCCGAGACCGGGCACCTCGTGATCTCGACCCTGCACACGATCGATTGCACCGAGACGATCAACCGGATCCTGGACCTGTTCCCCCCGCAGCAGCAGCGCGAGGTGCGCACCTCCTTCGCGGGCGCGCTGCGCGGCATCGTGTCGCAGCGACTCGTCCCTCGTGCCGACGGCCGCGGGCGCGTGCCCGCCGTCGAGGTGCTCGTGGCGACCGGACGCGTGTTCGACCGGATCGTGGACCCGGAGGCGACCGAGGAGATCGTCGACGTGATCGCCGAGGGCGACTTCTACGGCATGCAGACGTTCGACCAATGCCTGGTGAGCCTCGTCCGCGAGGGCCTCGTGACCGAGGACGAGGCACGCCGGTCCTCGACGAACCCCCACGACTTCAACCTGGCGCTGCGCGGCGTGGTCACGCGGGGCGTGCCCACGGTCGGCTGAGCCGCGGCGAGCGGCTCCGACCGCGCCCGAGGGTATCCTCCAGGGCGTCATGGCCGAGCCCACGGGTCCCGGCGCGATCCTCGCGGTCCCACCGCTCGCCACGGAGCTCGGCGAGCGCTTCCGCGCGGCCGGCCGCGAGCTCGCGCTCGTGGGCGGCGTGGTCCGCGACATGTTCCTGGACCGGCACCGCGCCGACGCCGAGCTCGACCTCGCCACCGACGCCCCTCCGCAGGAGACGATCCGCATCCTGCGCGGCTGGACCGACCGCCACTACCTGGTCGGGGTGCGGTTCGGCACGGTCGGCGCGCGCAAGAGCGACACCCTCCTCGAGATCACCACCTACCGCGAGGAGGTGTACCAGCGCGAGCACCGCAAGCCTGCGGTGACGTTCGCGAAGGACCTGGAGAGCGACCTGTCTCGCCGGGACTTCACGATCAACGCGATGGCGATCCGCCTGCCCGACGGCACGTTCGTCGATCCGTTCGGCGGCGTCCGGGACCTGGCCGCGAAGCGCCTCGACACGCCGCTCGAACCCCAGGTCGCGTTCGGCGACGACCCGCTCCGGATGCTGCGGGCCGCTCGGTTCGCCGCCCAGCTGGACGTCTCCCCGGTGCCGCGCGTCCTGGGCGCGATCCGCGACATGCGCGCGCGCCTGTCGATCGTCTCGGCGGAGCGCATCGCCGACGAGCTCTCGAAGCTCCTCGTCGCGGATCGCCCGGCGGTCGGTCTCCAGATCGTCGTCTCGACAGGCCTGGCCGAGCTGTTCCTGCCCGAGCTCCCGGCGCTCGCGCTCGAGCAGGATCCGGTCCACCGTCACAAGGACGTCCTCAAGCACACCGTCGCCGTGGTCGAGCGGTGCGAGGCCGACCTGGCGCTCCGTCTGGCCGCGCTCCTGCACGACGTCGGCAAACCCCAGACGCGCGAGATCACGCCCGAGGGCGTCCAGTTCCACCATCACGAGGTCGTCGGCGCCCGGATGGCGCGCGAGCGCCTGCGAGCGCTGCGGTTCCCCGCGAACACGGTCGACGACGTCGCCCGGCTGGTCGAGATGCACCTCCGGTTCCACGGGTACTCGGAGTGGTCCGACAGCGCGGTTCGGCGGTACGTCCGGGACGCGGGGCCGTTGCTCGACCGGCTGAACCAGCTGACGCGGGCCGACTGCACGACGCAGAACCCGCAGAAGGCCAGGCACCTCGCGGCGTTGCAGGACGACCTGGAGGAGCGGATCGCGCGTCTCGCCGAGGAGGAGAACCTCGAGGCGATGCGGCCGCCGCTCGACGGCACGCAGGTGATGGAGCACCTGGGCATCGACCCCGGCCCGGCGGTCGGCCGCGCGCTCGACCACCTGATGCAGCTCCGCCTGGATCGGGGGCCGATCGAGGAGGACGAGGCCTACGCCCTCCTGGACGCCTGGGCCGCCGAGCAGGACCTGTAACCCGGCCGCGGGACCGCCGGCCGGACCGGCCGGGCTAGGCTAGCGGGCGACATGCTCGCCGAGGGCTCGACCCCGACGCTCGACGGCCTGAGCCAGGCCGAGGTGGCCGAACGCGTGGCCGCGGGCCAGGTCAACGACGTCCCCACGTCGCCCAGCCGCACGGTCGCCGAGATCCTGCGGGCCAACATCTTCACGCGGTTCAACGCGTTGCTCGGCGGCATGCTCGTCGTGATCCTGATCGTCGGGCCGATCCAGGACGCGTTGTTCGGCGGCGTGCTGATCGCGAACGCGGTGATCGGGATCGTGCAGGAGCTGCGGGCGAAGCGGACCCTCGATCGCCTGGCCGTCCTGACGGCGCCGCGGGCCCGGATCGTCCGCGATGGCGCCGTCTCCGAGCACCGGGTCGGGGACGTGGTGCTGGACGACGTGCTCGAGCTCCGGCCCGGGGATCAGGTCGTGGTCGACGGGACGGTGCTCGACGCGCAGGGCCTGGAGCTGGACGAGTCGCTGTTGTCCGGCGAGCCGGAGCCGGTCGAGAAGCATCCGGGCAGCGGGATCCTCTCGGGATCGTTCGTCGCGGCGGGCGGTGGGAGGTACCGGGCGACCGCCGTGGGACAGGCCGCCTACGCGACGCGCCTGGCCGAGGAGGCCCGCCGGTTCACGCTCACCCGCTCGGAGCTGCGTGCGGGCATCGATCAGATCCTGCGGATCGTGACGTGGCTGATCGTCCCGACCGGGATCCTGCTCCTGATCAGCCAGCTGCGTTCGAGCGCGTCGGTCCGTGGCGCGCTGGCGGGCTCGGTCGCGGGCACCGTCGCGATGGTCCCCGAAGGTCTCGTCCTGCTCACGAGCATCGCATTCGCGGTCGGCGTGATCCGTCTGGCGCGACAGCGCGTGCTCGTCCAGGAGCTCCCGGCGGTCGAGGGGCTCGCTCGCGTCGACGTCGTCTGCGTCGACAAGACGGGCACGCTCACGGAGGGGCGCCTGGCGGTCGAGGCGGTCGAGGTGCTCTCGGACGGCGCACCGCCCCCCGGGGGCGACGGTCGCGCCATCGAGACCGTCCACGGCGGAGCGCTCGCGGCGCTCGCGGCGAGCGACCCGAACCCGAACGCGACGCTCGTGGCGATCGGCGAGGCCTTCCCCCAGCCGCCCGAGGGATGGCGGCTGGGCGCGGCGGTTCCGTTCTCGAGCGCGCGCAAGTGGAGCGGCGCCTCGTTCGACGGCCACGGGGTGTGGGTGCTCGGTGCCCCCGACGTCCTGCTCCCGGGCGGGGGTGCGGCGTCCCGCCGCGCGCAGGAGCTCGCCGAGTCCGGGCGGCGCGTGGTGCTGCTCGCGCGGGCCGCCGGAGAGCTGGCGGACGACGTCGTGCCGTCGGGGATCGAGCCGGTCGCGATCGTCGTGCTCGGCGATCGGATCCGCGAGAGCGCGGCCGACACCCTCCGGTACTTCGCCGACCAGGACGTGGAGGTGAAGGTGATCTCGGGCGATCACCCGCGGACGGTCGCCGCGATCGCGGGGCACCTCGGCCTGGCGGACGCGGAGGAGGCGATGGACGCTCGGGAGCTCCCCGACGATCCCGAGGCGCTCGCCGAGGCCCTCGAGCGGCACCGGATCTTCGGCCGCGTCACCCCGCAGCAGAAGCGTTCGATGGTGCAGGCGCTCCGCGCCCGGGGTCACGTCGTCGCGATGACGGGCGACGGCGTGAACGACGTGCTGGCGTTGAAGGACGCAGATCTCGGGATCGCGATGGGATCGGGTTCGTCGGCGACGAGGGCCGTCGCGCAGCTCGTGCTGCTCGACTCGACCTTCGACGCGCTCCCGAGCGTCGTGGGAGAGGGCCGTCGCGTGCTCGGCAACATCGAGCGCACGTCGCACCTGTACGTCACGAAGACGGTGTACGCGATGCTGCTCGCGATCGGCGTCGGCGTGTTCGGGCGGCCGTTCCCCTTCCTCCCGCGGCACCTCACGCTGATCGGCGCGCTGACGATCGGCATCCCCTCGTTCTTCCTGGCGCTCGCGCCGAACGCGGACCGCGCTCGGCCGGGGTTCCTGCGTCGGGTGCTGCGGTTCACGGTCCCCGCCGGCACGCTCGCGGCGGTCGGGACGTTCCTCGCGTACACGATCGCGATCGAGGAGCCGGGGGTGACCCTCACGCAGGCACGGACCTCCGCGACGATGGTGCTGTGCTGGATCGGCTTCCTGATCCTCACGATCATCGCGTCGCCGCTCACGCGCCCGAGGCTCCTGCTCGTCTGGTCGATGGCGGCGGCGTTCGTCGGCGCGCTGATCCTGCCCGTGACGAGGGAGTTCTTCGCGCTCGACCCGCCGCCACCGATCGTGTGGCTGGCCGGGTTCGGGATCGCGTCCCTCGTGTGGACGCTGGCGCGGTTGTTCCTGCCCCCCGAGCGCCCGGTCGGGCCGGGCGTGGTCTGACCCTCCCTAGCCGAGCCCGCCCATGTCCGAGGGGGGCCAGATGACGACGAACGCGCGCCCGACGACCTCGTCCGAGCGCACGAACCCGAGGCCGTACCGGGAGTCGGCCGAGTTGCACCGGTTGTCGCCCATCACGAAGAGCGACCCCTCGGGCACCGTGACCGGGCCGAAATCGCGGTTGCAGGACCTCGCGTCGGCCGTCAGGTACGGCTCGGGGACCGGACCGCCATCGACGAACACCGTCCGGTCGCGGATCTCGACCGTCTCGCCCGGAAGGCCGATCGCGCGCTTGATGTAGTCCTCCTTCTCGGGCTGGGCCACACCGATGCCCTCGCCCAGCCAGTGCAGGAACCCGCCGACCACACCCCGGTCGGGGGGCCGGTCGCCGTTCGGGTTCACGAAGACGATGACGTCCTGACGCCCCACATCACCCGTGGCATACGCGAGCTTGTTCACGAGCACCCGGTCGCCGCGGAACAGCGTCGGCTCCATCGACTCCGACGGGATGAAGAACGCCTGGACGAGGAAGCTCTTGATCACGATGGCGATGCCGAGCGCGAGGAGCACGAGGAACGGCATCGACCCCATGAACCGCCA
>DASTHN010000060.1:0-33411 GCA_035718185.1 Actinomycetota bacterium | reverse complement strand
CACCGACGGCGTCACCAGACCGATCTGGTCCCAGTACCGGAGCTGCCGCGGCGTGCAGCCCGTGAACTTCGTTGCCTGATGAGTGGTGAACCCCTCCATAGGAACGCGCGCCCTCCGACGACTCGCCAACCTGCCTCGACTCTTCGCGTCCGTCAGCGGGTCGAGGGAAGGCTCGAGGTCCTGTTGACGGTCACGCCCCCGGGGAAGGTGAGGTTGTTGTAGCGCGCGTATGGGTCGGTGGCAAGTGCGCAGGTAGGTTCGCGCCGAGACCGCGACGTTCGCGACGACACCGCACGGCGGCGGCGGAGATGATCACTCCTCGGGGTTCTGCGGGGGGCGGAGCCGGCCCGACATCCGCGCGAGGAGCGCGGCGATCGAGAACCGCCCCGACTGCTGCATCGCGCGCACCTGATCGAGCGTGAGTTGCTTCAGGTATCGGTAGATCAGGAGCGACGACGCGAGCATGACGCCGAACCCGACCGCGGCGATCCACAGCGCGACCGGGAACAGCATGAGCATCACGAACCCGGCGATGAACGCGAGGAACGACCAGCGGATGCGCCGAGCGAGGTGCGCCGAGAGCGAGGAGCGGCTCACCGTCTCCACGAGACGGGGGTCCTCCTCGGCCAGCCGCTGCTCGATCTCGTCGAGGATGCGCTGCTCGTCGGGCGACAGGGGCATCGGGCTCCGATCGGTCGGGACAGCACCTCGATTATAGGGAGGACCGGGCTTCGAACTGAAGGGTCAAGTCTCCGCATCCGGGGGGCGGCGGTCGTGCGCCGCCTGGCGTCGTCGCTCGAGCAGGGCGGCCGGCATCGCCGCGCCCGGGCCGAATCGCCGCTCGATCCGGTCCAGGGCTCGTTCGACGTCTGCCCGGCGCTCCCCGCGCAGCAGCGCGAGCTGCTCCTCCCCCGCCGGGAGCAGCCCCGTCGCCGCGATCCCCAGGAGCCGGACCCTCCGGCGGGCGCCGGGCAGCCCCCGGTACAGCTCGGCGGCCGTCTGGTACAGATCGGCCCCCACGTCGGTGGGGGCCGGCAGCGTCCGCGAGCGCGTGAGCGTGGTGAAGTTCGCGAGCCGGACCTTGAGCGTGACGGTCCTCGCCCGGTACCCGTCCTCGCGCAGGCGCGCCGCCACCCGATGGCTGAGCGCGAGCGCCTCGCGGAGCAGATCCTCCTCGGCGTCCAGGTCGGCGTCGAAGGTCTCCTCGTGGCTGACCGACTTGGGGGGCTCGTACGGGACGACCGGCCGGTCGTCCAGACCGAGCGCCAGGTCGTGGAGGTCCTCCGCGTGCTGTTCGCCGAGCAGGCGGCCGAGCACCGTCGCGGGGGTCCGGGCCAGGTCGCCGACGGTCCCGATCCCCAGGCGCCCGAGCGTCTCGGCGGTCTTCTCCCCCACGCCCCACAGCGCGCGCACGGGGAGCGGCTCGAGGAACGTCGTGACCTCCTCGCGGCGCACCACCACCAGACCGTCGGGCTTGGCCTGCTTCGAGGCGAGCTTGGCGACGAGCTTGCTCGGCCCAACCCCGATCGAGCACCGGACGCCGACGCCCTCGAGCACCTCCCGGCGGATCTTCCGGGCGATCTCGGGCGGCTCACCGAAGAGCAGGACCGCCCCCCCGACGTCCAGGAAGGCCTCGTCGAGCGAGATCGGCTCGACGAGCGGGGTCACGGCCAGCAGGATCTCGCGGAACCGGTTCGAGTGGGTCTTGTAGGACCCGAAGTCCGGTGAGACGAACACGGCGTCCGGGCACAGCCGCCGAGCACGGACGGCCGGCATCGCGTTGCGGATGCCGAAGGCTCGGGCCTCGTAGGACGCCGACATGACGACGCCACGCGACCCGGCGCCCCCCACCACGACCGGCCGGCCGGCGAGCGAGGGGTCCTTCAGCACCTCGACCGAGGCGTAGAAGGCGTCGAGGTCGACGTGGAGCATCGGCTCGGCCGGACGGGGATGGGTCACCGGCGCCGAGCCTACCGCTGGCGGGCGGAGCGGGGACGCCGCCGTCCCGAGCCTCACCATCCTGCCGACCCACCGCTCGCGTGCCAGAGCTTCCGCGGCGCGACCGTCGCCGTCGGGCCGGATCGCGGCGCGGTAGCGAGCGCCTCCGGGAGCCGTCCCTCGCGCCGAGCCCGGTGCAGCGCGACGAGGTCCCACACGTCTTCCGCGACCACGCTCACCCCTCGCACCCCCGTCCGGCGCACCTGCCCCCGGACCACGAGCACGTAGGAGTGGAACACCGTCTTGGCGACCTTCGGCTGGACGCTCTCGAACACCGTGACGTCCACCGGCCCCGTCGCGTCGTCGAGCGTGAGGAAGATGATCCGCTGCCCACTGCGGATCGCCGGCGTCTGCGACGCCACCTTCACGCCGGCGACCATCACGCGCGCACCCGTCCGCTGGCGCCATAGATCCTTCGCGCGCACGACCCCCAGGTCCGTCAGCGCCGGCTCGAAGAAGCTCACGAGATGCCGCGAGGCGTCGAGGCCCACGACCTCGAGCTCGGCCCGGACGCGCTCCGCGTCCGAGTACTCGGGCAGCGAGAGCGCGAGCTGCTCCGGCGGCCCCGCCAGGTCGAGCGCCATCTGCTCACCCTCGCGCTCCGACTGAGCCGTCATCGCCGTGTACAACCGATCCCGCCGGGTCCCCGCGCCGAGGCCGTCGAACGCCCCCGCGTGCGTGAGCGACTCGACCACCGGCCTGGACACCGACGTCCTGCGCAGGAAGTCCCCCACGTCCCGGAACGGCCGCTGCGCGCGAGCCTGCAGGATCGACCGGATCTCGGCGTCCGAGATCCCGTGCACGTCCTTCAACGCGAGCCGGATGCCGTGGCGCGTCTGGGTCGTGACGGTTCCGGGGCCAGCCGAGGTCGGAGGCACGGCCTCGACGACGTACTCGGGCTCGCTGCGGTTGACGTCGAGGGGCAGGATCTGGATGGCGTGCGCCCGGGCGTCCTCGAGGATCAGGCGCCGGGGATACATGCCGGGGTCGTGGGTGAGCACGCCAGCCAGGAACTGGGCCGGGTAGTGCGTCTTCAGCCAGGCCGACTGGTACGTGGGCACGGCGAAGGCGGCGGCGTGGGCCTTGCAGAAGCCGAAGCTCGCGAACTCGGCGATGTCGTTCCACGTCCGCTCGGCGACGTCGGCGGGGACCCCGCGCTCCGTCGCGCGCTCGAGGAAGTCCTGCTTGAAGCCGGTGAGGAGGTCCTCGTCGTCGAGGTGACGGCGGACGTGGTCGGCGTACGTCAGGTCGTACCCCGCGACGGCGGCGAGGGTCCGCATGACCTGCTCGTGGTAGACGATCACGCCGAAGGTCTCGCGCAGGGCCGGCCGCAGCGAGGGATGGGCGTAGGTTGGTGCCTCCATGCCGCCGCGGCGGCGCAGGTAGGGGTTGATCATGTCGGACTTCACCGGCCCCGGACGGAACAGCGAGATGTCGACGATCAGGTCCTCCCAGCGCGTGGGCTGGAGCTTCTGGAGGAGCTCGCGCTGGCCGGGCGACTCGATCTGGAAACACCCGAGGGTGTCGGAGGCGCGGATCAGCTCGAACGTGGGTTCGTCGTCGATCGGGATCCGCTCGAGGTCGACCTTCTCGTCCGTGGTCCGGGCGATCTCGTCCAGGCAGTGACGCATCGCCGAGAGCATCCGCACGCCCAGCACGTCGAGCTTCAGGTAGCCGAGCAGCTCGACGTCGTCCTTGTCGGCCTGGATCATCCGGTACCCCTGGTACGAGCGCTCGAGCGGGACGCGGGTCACGAGCTCGTCGTTCGAGAGCACGATGCCGGAGGGGTGCAGCGCGAGGTGCCGGGGGAAGCCGTTCAGGCGCTCGGCGACGGTGAACAGCGTCTCGAGCTGGCCGGCGTCCAGGTTCTGCCCGGCGAGCTCGGGCAGGCGCTCGATCGCCACGCGGAGGTCGTCGGCGCGGATGTGCGGGAAGGCCTTCGCGATCGTGTCCACCTCGGGCTCGGGCAGGCCGAGGGCCTTGCCGACCTCGCGCACGGCGGCGCGGACCCGGTACGTGTCGACCATCGCGACGCACGCCGTCCGCTCGTCGCCGTGGCGCGAGAGCACCATGTCGTAGACGTCCTCGCGGCGGGCGGACTCGACGTCGATGTCGATGTCGGGGAGCTCCTCGCGCATCGGGTTCAGGAAGCGCTCGAACGCCAGGTCGTGGCGGACCGCGTCGACGTCCGAGATGCCGGTGAGGTAGCACACGAGCGAGCCGGCGGCGCTCCCCCGGCACGCGCACCGGATCCCCATCGCGCGGATGTCGTCGACGATCCCGGCGACCGTGAGGAAGTAGGCCGAGAAGCCGAGCCGGTGGATCATCGCGAGCTCGTGGTCGAGGCGCTCGCGGACGGCGCGCGTGGGCTTCATCTCCCGGCGCTCGAGGCCGCGCCAGCACCGCTCGGCCAGGACCGAGGACGCGCTTCGGCCGGCCGGCGTGGGGAACTCGGGCAGGTGCATCCGTCGCAGGCCGAGGTCGAACGTGCAGGACTCCGCGATGTCGAGCGTCGCGCTCGCGAGGTCCGGGCGCTCCTCGAAGAGCCAGCGCATGTCTCGGGCCGACTTCAGCCACCCCTCGGCGTTGACCCGGGAGACGTTGTGACGGTTGATCGGCACGATCCGGCGCATGCACTCGAGCGCGTCCGCGAGGAACGCGTCCTCGGGGACGAGGTACCGCACGGGGTTCGTCGCCACCGCCCGGACCCCGACCCGGTCCGCGAGTCGCAGGAGCGCCCTGATCTCGTCCCGTGAGCCGGGCTCCAGCCGCTGCTCGACGGCGACGTGGAGACGGTCGCCGAACGCGTCGCGGAACGGCGAGAGCGCGCTCCGCGCCGCGTCGAGCCGTCCCGCGACCGCGAGCCGGCCGACCGAGGACGAGGGCCCGAGCAGCACAACGAGCCCCCCGGCGTGCGCGCACACCTGCTCCGCGGTGACCGACGGCTCCCCGCGCTCGCCCACCATGTGGGCGTCGGTGATCAGCCGGCACAGGTTCGCGTAGCCGGCACCGTCCCGGGCGAGGAGGGACACGGAGGTGTCGGGCCCGGTGGTGAGGGACGCGCCGAGGATCGGCTTCACGCCCTGCTTCTGACAGGCGTCGACGAAGCGCGCGGCCCCGTAGAGACCGTCGCGGTCGGTGAGCGCGACGGCCGGCATGCCGAGATCGGCCGCGCGGCGAGCGAGATCCTCGGGCGAGAACGCCCCCTCCTTCAGCGAGAAGAAGGAGCGGACGTCGAGGTGCACCAAGGAGGGCGGCGTCATCGCGATCGATCCCGTATCCGAACATATGTTCGATATCGAGACGGTACTCCTCCGCTCCGACACCGGTCAAACCGGCAGCTTGCGTGACCCGTCGGCTACCCTGCGCCCGTGACCCATCCCACCCGTCCCACGGACAAGGCGACGATCCTGGCGCTCGAGCACGAGGGCTGGGCGGACTGGTGGGCGCACGTCGAAGAGGTGGACCCGGACGCCATCCGGCCCGACGGGTGGTCGCTGAAGGACGTCGTCGCGCACATCGCCGCGTGGCAGCGCTTCTCGCTCGGTCGGCTCGCCGCCTTGGGACGAGGTGAGCCCGATCCGGGTCCCCCGGCGACCGAGGACGACTTCAACGCCGCGGCCCGCGAGGCGTCGCGGTCGCGCTCGTGGCAGGTGGTCCGCGCCGAGGCAGAGCGTGCCCATGAGGCGTTCGTCTCGACGATCGAGGCGGTGCCCGAGGACGCGCTGGCACGTGACGATGGCCTCGGCGCGTTCGTGGCCGCCGCGAACGGCGTCGAGCACTACGAGGAGCACCTACCCGACGAGTTCCGCACGCCCTGACGGGGAGACCCGCTACGGGCGCTTCCAGATCGATGCGTCGTGGGCGAAGTGGACCCGGACCGGATCCAGTGCGCGCAGGCGCTCGACCGAGCTCGCGTAGCCCGGGTCCGTCGCGCCCGAGGCGCCGGAGGCGGTTGGCTCGGTCGAGCCCTCCCACTCGAGCCTCGACTGCAGCGCCTGGCCCGCGAGCACGACCGTCCCCTCGGGCGTGTCGAGGACGAGCGACTGATGGCCCGCGGTGTGGCCGGGCGTCGGGATCAACCGGACCCCGGGTGCGATCTCGGTCTCGCCGTCGAGCACCTCGTACGTCAGGCCCGGCGCGTCGATCCACTCGGGAACCGTGTAGTCGGGCTCGTGGACCATCGCCCACTCACGGCGCTGGACGAAGATCGGCACGCCCCGCAGCCGGGCGTTCTGCCCGCTGTGGTCGAAGTGCAGGTGGCAGTTCGCGGCACCGGTCACGTCGGCGAGCGCGATGCCGTGCTCGGCGAGGGCGTCCTCGAGCGGCGTGACCCGCGGGGAGAAGACCTCCTCGACCTCGGCGTTGCCGAACCCGACGCCGTTGTCGAACAGGAAGACGCCGTCGCGGTGGACGACCGCGTGCGCGTACGACGGCCACCACTCGCGGCCGAGCGTCTCGCGCTCGGCCGGCGGCAGGCGGACCTCGGAGACGAGGAACGGGATCACCTGCGCGGCGGTCACGTCGATAGCTAATCCCAGAGGCGCTCCATGTGCCAGCGGTCGCGCTGACGGTCGTGGTACAGGTCCCAGACGGCGCCGCCCCTGGCCTCGACGCGCCAGTACTCGCGGTCGCGGCCGTCGGCCCACCACCGGCCCTCGATCCGCCAGCGGCCGATCACGTCGGCGACCTCGTACCGGCGGCCGCGCCACACGAACGCGCACGGCATCCCGGCATCCCGCTCGACCCGTACCTCGACCTCCTCGTCGTAGCGCTTCGCCATCGTGTCTTCGCCTCTTCCCGATCACCTCCCCCTCGCGGGCTGTTCGAACACATGTTCGAGGGGGAAGCTCACGATACGCCCACGCTCGGACACCGGTCAAGTCGAGGTATGCGCGCTGGTCAGAGGTCGTGTTGCCGGCGCTCGAACCATCCACGGACCGTGCGCCGGCCGTGCTAGTCAGGGGACGAGAGTGGCTCGGACGAGGACCTGGTAGCCATCGCCGTACAGAACGACGAGACGAAGCCGAGCCCCAACGTGGATCGCGTCTGCACCCTCGGTCTCGGAGACGGGGAAGCCCGTCTTGTCGCCGCCATCGGTAGCGAAGCCGAACGCTGAACGATCGCTGTTCACGGCCGTCACACGCCCGATGACTACCTCCTGTCGTGGTAGTTCGGGCCCGCGCATCGCGAGATACGTCGCCGATACTCCGCCGGCCATCCCGATGAGCAGTCCGACAACCACCGCGAGGGTGACCGGTCCCGGCCGCCTCTTGGGATCCATCCTCGCCTTCCGTCCGGTCGCCGTCCATGATGTCACGCCCAGTCTCCCCACACGCAGGTGCGGGTTCAGAGGTCTGGATCTCCCGATCCGGATCGAGGGTCCCGTCCCATCCCCACGATGCTTTCGGTGGATCGGCACGGTGCGTCCGGCCGCCAGCGGCTCTCGCGGGAGCCGATAGGCTCCGTGCGGTGAGCACCGAGCCGCTCGTCGTCTGCGTCCCGAACTTCAGCGAGGGGCGCCGCCGCGAGGTCATGGACGCGATCTGCGACGCGCTCTCGAGCGTCCCGGGCGCGCGCCTCGTCTACCGCCAGGCCGACGCCGAGCACAACCGCCTCGACACAACCGTGGTGGGCTCCCCCGACGCCGTCCGAGCCGCGGCCCTGGCGGCCGCCCGCGTCGCCGTCGACCTCATCGACATGGAGCGGCACTCGGGCGGGCACCCTCGGATGGGCGCCGTCGACGTGATCCCGTTCGTGCCGCTGCGGGGGATCTCGATGGAGGGGTGCGTCGAGCTCGCGCGGGGCTTCGCGAAGGAGCTCGCCGAGGCCCTCGACCTCCCGGTCTATCTCTACGACCGGGCCGCCCTCGCGCCCGAGCGCACCAGTCTGGCCGAGGTCCGCCGCGGAGAGTTCGAGGGCCTGCGCGAGGCCGTCGAACGCGGCGAGCGGCTGCCCGATTTCGGCCCGCGCCGGATCGGCCGGCCCGGCGCGACCGCGGTCGGCGCCCGCAAGGCGCTCATCGCATTCAACCTGTACCTCACCGGCTCGGAGGCCGACGCGAAGGACGTCGCGAAGGCGGTGCGCGAGTCGAGCGGCGGCCTGCCCGCCGTCCGCGCGATCGGCTTCGGTGTCCCCGAGCACGGCTGCGTCACGGTCTCGATGAACCTCGTCGACTTCGAGACAACGGACCTTCGCGCCGCGTTCGACGCCGTGCGTGCCGAGGGCGAACGGCGGGGTATGGAGGTGCTGGACTCGGAGATCGTCGGGCTGGTGCCGCAGGCGGCGCTCGGTCCCGACGACGTCGCCTATCTACGACTGGAGGGGTTCGATGCGGAACACCAGATCCTGGAGCGGCTCGTGAGCGCGGGCGGGGTCCACGAGCAGGGTGTGGGCGCGTTCCTCGACGCGCTCGCCTCGGACGCGCCGACGCCGGGCGGGGGAGCCGTCGCCGGCCTGGCCGGCGCGATGGGCGCGGCGCTGATCGAGATGGTCGCGAACCTCACGATCGGCAAGGAGGGCTACGAGGACGTCGGCGAGCGCATGGGCGGGATCCTCGCCGAGGCCGAGGCGGCGCGCGGCGGGTTCGTGGAGCTGGCCGATCGCGACGCGACGGCGTTCGACGGCGTGATGGCCGCGTTCAAGATGCCGAAGGAGACCGACGCCGAGAGGGCCGCCCGCACCGAGGCGATCCAGCGTGGGTACGAGGCCGCCGCGACGGTTCCGCTCGACACGGGCAAGCGAGCCGTCGCGCTGATGGAGCTCGCGCGCGAGACGACCGAGAGGGGGAACGTGAACGCCGCATCGGACGGCGCGTCGGCGGCGGCGATGCTCTTCGCCGCCGCGAGCTGCGCTGCCTTCAACGTGGACATCAACGCGGCCGCGATGAAGGATGCCGTGCGCGCCGAGCAGCTGCGGACCGAGGTCGCGACGATGCGCGCCGAGGCCGCCGCGCTCCTGGACGCCACGAACCGCGCGTTCGCCGAGCGGTTCGCGTAGGCCGGATGGAGCGCTGGTCGCCCGGAGCGCCGGTCGTCCTGCGCGAGATCTGGCGTGGCAAGGTCTTCGAGGCCCGCCCGGCGACCGTCGTCGAGGATGCCCCCGACCAGACGACCCTGGTCATCCCCGGCGGCGTGCGGTGTGCCGTCCCCGTCGACGAGGACGGCGCCGAGGTCCGTCTCCCCGACCGCACGTGGCGCCTCGAGATCCGCCGGCGGGGACCCGAGCCGATCCTGTCGTTCGCGTGGCCGGACACCGCGTACTCGGTTCTGCGGTGGACCGACGAGGGTTCGCCGGTCTGGTACGTGAACCTCCAGCGCCCGCTGGAGCGGACGCCGATCGGGTTCGACACGACCGATCACGCGCTCGACCTGCTCGTGCGGGCCGACGGCACGTGGGTCTGGAAGGACGAGGACGAGCTGGCCGAGGCCGTCCGCCTCGGCCTGTTCACGCCGGAGCAGGCGTCGGCGTTCCGGGCCGAGGGCGAGCGCGCGCTCCGACGGATCCTGCACCGCGAGCGTCCGTTCGACCGCGACTGGGACGACTGGCGTCCTGACCCGTCGTGGCCGGTACCGACGCTCCCCGACGGCTGGGACCGGGTCTAGCCTTCGAGCTTCGGCATGACGCGGTCGACGAACTCCTCGACTCGGGCGAGCCCCTCGCTCGGCCAGCTCACCGTGAGGTAGCCGATCCCGCCCTCGCGCATCCACTCGAAGGTCCGCTTCACCTCGTCCCAGGGCTCGCTGATCGAAAGACCGGCCGAGCGCACGATCGACGCGGGGTCGCGGCCCGCCTCCTCGGCCGAGCGGTCGACGATCGCGTTCAGCTCGGCGAGCTCCTCGGGCGTCTCGACCCAGCCATGCCAGGCGTCCGCGTACCGGCCGACGGTCGGGAGCGTCCGGGTGCGACCCGTGCCTCCGATCCAGATCGGGGGGTGCGGCTGCTGGACGGGCTTGGGACGGAAGAGCGCGCCGTGGAGCCGGTAGTGCTCGCCCGCGAACGACACACGCTCGCCGCTCATCAGGAGCTTCAGGACCTGCACGCCCTCCTCCAGCCGGTCCATCCGTCCGCGGAGCGAGGGGAACGGGATGCCGAGCTCGGTGTGCTCCTCCGTGTTCCAGGCCGCGCCCACGGCGCACTCGACGCGTCCGCCCGAGATGTGGTCGACGGTGACCACTTCGGTGGCGAGGATCGAGGGCAGCCGGTGGGTCATCCCCGTCACCAGCGTGCCCAGCCGGATCCGCGACGTCGCCGCCGCGAGCCCGGCGAGGAGCGTCCAGCCCTCGAGGCATGGGCCGTCGGGATCGGCGTACAGCGCGGTGAAGTGGTCGAAGACCCACGCACCGTCGAACCCCGCGTCCTCGGCGAACCGGGTCCGCTCGAGGATCTGTTCCCACGTGAGCTGGTGCTGCGAGACGTCGAGCCCGAACCGCATATCACTCCCCCTCCTCGTCGGCGTAGTTCCAGGTGCGGAGCGTCCCCGGCTCGAGGCGCAGGACCACCGAGCTCGACGCCGTCTCCTGCGTGAAGTCGTCGCCGCGCTCGGCGCCCTCGTACCGGGCGTTGATGCGGCGGGCGACGTCCTCGACCCCGTCGGTCAGGATCGTCGCGTCGCAGCGGAGCTCGACGCCGGTCCACGGGTATGCCTGCTCGGCGACGACGAAGCTCACCCGCGGGTCCCGCCGGATGTGCCGGACCTTCT
This sequence comes from Actinomycetota bacterium, assembly GCA_035718185.1. Lineage (GTDB taxonomy): Bacteria > Actinomycetota > UBA4738 > UBA4738 > HRBIN12 > HRBIN12. The sequence continues at coordinate 22,712 of DASTHN010000060.1, read as the reverse complement.
CGCTCCCGGCGAGCGCCACGACGTTGAACCCGCCGTCGCGCCACTCGTGCCACACGGGCGAGAGCCGCACATGGCCGTCGCGTCCGTGCGTGGCGAGCACGGAGGTGATCGGACGATCGAGGTACCCGAGCAGGTCGTCGATCGGGATGTCGCAGGGCATCGATGGCATCGTAGTCAGGTTGTCGCGCGGGCGATCCGTGCGGGAGGCTACGCCCGATGTCCACGCCCGACCTCTCGACCGTGCGCGCCCGGTTCCCGGCGCTCGCGCGCGAGCACGCCGGCCGACCGGCGGTGTTCCTGGACGCACCCGGTGGCTCGCAGGTGCCCGAGATCGTGATCGAGGCGATGGCCGCGTACCTGCGCGCGAGCAACGCGAACACGCACGGCGCGTTCCCGACGAGCCAGGAGACCGACCGCACGATCGAGGATGCCCACGCCGCAGCGGCCGACCTCCTGCACGCGGACCCCGACGAGGTCGTGTTCGGACCGAACGCCACGACGCTGCTGCTCGCGATCTCGCGCTCGGTGGGACGGACGCTCGGACCCGGGGACGAGGTCGTCGTTACGCGCCTGGACCACGACGCGAACGTGCGGCCGTGGGTGCTCGCGGCGCAGGACGCCGGCGCGACCGTCCGATGGGTCGACGTCCGCGACGACGACGTCACGCTCGACCCGCGATCGTTCGAGGACGCGCTGTCCGTGCGCACGAAGGTCGTCGCGATCACGCTCGCCTCGAACGCGGTCGGGACGATAACGCCCGCCGCCGACCTGGCCCGCGCGGTGCACGAGCGGACGTCCGCGATCGTCGTGTTCGACGGGGTGCACCTCGCGCAGCACCGGTCGATCGACGTCCGGGCGCTCGGCGCCGACCTGCTGGCGGTCTCGCCGTACAAGATCTTCGGGCCGCACCTGGGGATCCTGTTCGGCCGCCGCGAGCTCCTCCGCTCGCTCACGCCGTACAAGGTGCGGCCCGCGAGCGACGACCTCCCCTATCGCTTCGAGACCGGGACGCAGAACCACGAGGGCTTCGCGGGCTGGACCGCCGCCGTCGACTATCTCGCCGAGGTCGGCCGGATGTTCGGGAACCCCGCGGGCCCGCATCGACGCGACGGCGTGGCCGCGGCGTTCGGCGTGTTCGCGGCGTGGGAGCACGGACTGGCCGCGCGGTTCCTCGAGGGGGCGCGGTCGGTGCCCGGGCTCCGTGTGTACGGGATCACCGACCCCGAGCGCCTCGCCCAACGCACGCCAACGTTCGCAGTCCGTCTGGGCGACCGGCACCCGCGTGAGACCGCCAAGGCGCTCGGCGAGCGGGGCATCTTCGTGTGGGACGGCCACTACTACGCGCTCGAGCTGATGGAGCGGCTCGGGCTGCAGGAGACGGGCGGCGCCGTCCGGATCGGCTTCTGCCACTACAACACGCCCGCGGAGGTCGATCGGGTGCTCGAGGAGCTTTCAGCGCTGGCCTGACGCGCCCGGACGCGTTTCCGCAGGTTGCTAGGATGATGCCGCCTCCCACACGACCTGCGAAAGGAACGCCATGCGCATCCTGATCCTCGGCGGCGACGGGTACCTCGGCTGGGCGACGTCGATGTACTTCTCCAAGCACGGCCACGACGTCCATGCCGTCGACAACTACCTCCGCCGTCGGATGCACGAGGAGAACGGCACGGACTCCCTCACGCCGATCCTCGACTCGCTGCCGGCCCGCGCGGAGGCCTGGAAGGACGTCACCGGCCTGGAGATCGGCGTCACCGAAGGCGACCTGACGGACTGGGACGTGGTCGAGCGGATCTTCTCGGAGTTCCAGCCAGAGGCGATCGTCCACTACGGCGAGATGCCGAGCGCGCCGTACTCGATGATCGACCGCGACCACGCGGTCTTCACGCAGACGAACAACGTCACGAACACCCTGAACGTGCTGTACGCGATGGCCGAGATCGTGCCGGACGCGCACCTGGTGAAGCTCGGGACGATGGGCGAGTACGGAACGCCGAACATCGACATCGAGGAGGGCTACATCGAGATCCACCACAACGGGCGCTCGGACGTCCTGCCGTTCCCGAAGCTGCCCGGCAGCTTCTACCACCTGTCGAAGGTGCACGACTCGCACAACATCCACTTCGCCTGCCGGATCTGGGGGCTGCGCGCCACCGACCTCAACCAGGGCGTGGTGTATGGCATCGAGACCGAGGAGACGAAGCTCGACGAGCGCCTCGTCACGCGGTTCGACTACGACGAGCTGTTCGGGACGGCGCTCAATCGGTTCTGCCTCCAGGCGGTGATCGGGCACCCGCTCACCGCGTACGGCAAGGGCGGGCAGACGCGCGGGTACCTGAACATCGTCGACACGATGCGGTGCGTCGAGCTCGCGGTGCTGAACCCGGCCGGCGAGGGCGAGTTCCGTGTGTTCAACCAGTTCACCGAGCAGTTCTCGGTCAACGAGCTCGCCCAGATCGTGCGCGAGGCGGCGCTCCACCATGGCTTGCAGGCCGAGCCGGTGCACGTCGAGAACCCGCGGGTCGAGATGGAGGAGCACTACTACAACGCCAAGCACACGAAGCTGCTCGACCTGGGGCTGGAGCCGCACCTGCTCTCCGAGACGCTCATCGAGTCGATGTTCCATCAGATGGAGCGGTACAAGCATCGCGTGATCCCCGACCGCATCGACCCGCGGACGCGCTGGCGCGGGGTGCTCCGGGACCGGGTCTCCCCCTGAGCCGCACTGCCGGGCGGCGCCCGCCGCTCGGCTAGAGTGAGGGACCGTGCTGGCCCTTCGGATCGTCGGCGGGATCCTCGCCGCGGCGCTGTTCGCGCTCGCGGTGGTCCGGTATCGGCGCCGACTGATCAGCCGCCTGAACCTCATCATCACGTCGGTCATCTCGATCGCGGTCCTGGTCCTCGCGATCGCGCCGTCGTTGTTCAACCCGCTCTTCGAGGTCTTCAACTTCCAGCCCGGGAGCGGCCAGCGCCTCACCGCGGCGCTCCTGTTCGCCGTCGTCATCCTCTTCCTGCTCCTCATCCGCACGCAGTCCGAGGCCGACACGACCGAGCGCAGCATCCGGCTGCTCGTCGAGTCCCTCGGCCAGACGGCGTTCGATTGGCCTGCAGCCGAACGGATCCCGGAGGGCAAGCGGATCATCGTGGTCTCGCCCGCCTACAACGAGGCCGAGAACGTCGGCGACGTCATCGAGGCGATGCCGAAGGAGATCGACGGGTACCACGTCGTCCCGATCGTGATCGACGACCACTCGGACGACGGGACGGCCGACGCCGCGCGCCTCGCGGGGGCGCTCGCGGCGAGCCTGCCGATCCGGCGCGGCGGGGGGCTCGCGCTGCGGGTCGGGTACGACATCGCGCTGAAGCTCGGGGCGGACATCGTCGTGACGATCGACGCCGACGGGCAGCACCAGCCCGAGGAGCTCCCGACGGTCGTCCGGCCGATCATCACCGGCGAGGCGGACCACGTGAACGGCTCGCGCATGCTCGGTGACTTCGAGCGCGAGTCCGTCATCCGGCACGTCGGCGTGCACTTCTTCTCGTGGGTCGTGACGCTGCTGACCGGCCAGCGGGTCACGGACATCTCGAGCGGCTACCGGGCGACCCGCGCCGACACGCTCCGGAAGCTGATCCTGGAGCAGGACCAGTTCTGGACCTCGGAGGTCACGATCGAGGCCCTGCGGCAGCACGCGCGCGTCGTGGAGGTGCCCGTCACGTTCCTCACGCGCCGCGGCGGCGAGTCGAAGAAGCCGAAGTCGCTGCGCTACGGCTGGAACTTCAGCAAGGCGATCGTGAAGACCTGGCTCCGTTGAGCCGCCAGCTCAGCCCGCCAGTGCGGCGGCGACCTCGGCGGCAAGGCGTGTGTTCGAGCCCAGGAGCGCGAGGTTCGCCTCCAAGCTCGCGCCACCGGTCTCCTCGGCGAGCGCCGAGAGCAGGAAGGGCGTGACGGCCTTGCCGCGCACGCCCTCGCGCTCGGCACGGGCCTCGGCGCGCCGGACCGCCTCGGCGACCTCGGTGGCGTCGAGGGCGTAGGGCGCCGGAACCGGGACGCAGACGAGCAGGGCAGATCGCGTGCCGAGGTCCCGCTGGGCGCGCGCCGCGCCCGCGATGTCCGCCGGCGCGTCGGCGCGGTGCTCGAGCTCGACCGGCGCCTCACGCGCGAGGAAGAACGGCATCCGGTCGACGCCGTAGCCGACGACGGCGACCCCGAGCTCCTCGAGACGCTCCGCAGTCGCGACCGGATCCACGATCGACTTGGGCCCCGAGCACACGAGCACGACGGGCGTCCGCGCAAGCTCCAGCAGGTCGGCCGAGACGTCCCCTGTGCCGGGATGCACGCCCCCGATCCCGCCGGTGGCGCCGACACGGATCCCCGCCGCACGCGCCGCCCAGATCGTCGTCGAGACCGTCGTCGCGCCGAGCCCGCCACCCGCGACGGCCATCGGCAGGTCGCGCCGAGCCACCTTCGCGATGTCGCTCGGGTCGCAGAATCGCTCGAGCTCCGCCTCGGACAGCCCGACCCGCACCGCGCCGGACACCACGCCGATCCACGCGGGGACCGCGCCCCGGTCGCGGACCTCCGCCGACATCGATCCGGCGGCCTCGGCGTTGCGCGGGACAGGCAGACCCTGGGACAGGACGCTCGTCTCGAGGGCGACCACGGGTCGGCCCGCGTCGAGCGCCTCGCGGACCTCCTCCGACGTCCGAACGAGCCCGTTCACGACCCCGTCCCGTCCGGCCACGACCGGGGGCTCGAGACCTGGAGGGCCCCCGCGTGGCACGCGCGGCGGAGCGCCTCGTCCGGCGCGGCGCCGCTCGCGAGCGACGCCAGGAACACGCCGTCGAACGCGTCGCCCGCTCCCGTCGGGTCGACCTCGGCAACGCGCTCCGCGGTCGCCTCGACCATCTCGCCCCCGACGCAGGCCACCGCGCCCTGGGCGCCGAGCTTGACGACGGCGATCGCGTAGCGCTTCGACAGGGCGCGAGCGGCCGCCGCTCCCTCCTCGCCGGTCAGCGTCCGAGCCTCGAGCTCGTTCGCGAGCACGACGTTCGCCGGCGCCGTCTCCGAGAGGAACCGCTCCACGCCGAAGCCATCGACGAGCGGCCAGGACGCGGGGTCGACGCCCACGTACGTGGCCTCCGCGCGCCCCAATGCGGCGAGCGCGCCCGGTCTGCACGCCTCGTGCAGGAGGAGGTAGCCCGAGACCAGGACCGCCGCGGCCCGGATCGCGTCGGGCAGGTCCGAGGGGGACACGCGGGCGTTCGCCCCCCGGTCGGCCACCATCGAGCGCTCGCCGGCCTCGTGTACGACGAGCATCGTGCCGGTGGCGGCCTCGAGGTCGATCGCCAGGTGCGGCTCGACACCCCGCTCGAGGAGCGCCTGGCGCAGGATCCGCCCCGCGACGTCGTCGCCCACCCGGCCGTACAGACCCGTCCGGGCCCCCGACCAGGCGCCCCACGCCGCCGCGTTCGCCGCGCTCCCGCCGGGCTGCACGAGCACGCGCCCGTGGACGTCCCCCCCGCGGGCGAGCGCGCCGGTCTCCACCCGCACGTCGACCATCACGTCGCCGATCGTCACCAGGTCCATCCGGGACGGAGCCTACCCGGTGGGCTACCGTTCCCCCGATGCACGCCAGCCGGGTGTTCCTCCGCGAGCCTGGGCCGACGGACCGGGACGAGTTCCTCGAACGCGTCCGCACGAGCCGGCGCCTGCTCCGGCCGTGGACCTACCCGCCCGACACACCCGAGCGCTACGCATCGCTCCTGCGCCGGATCGCGGCGCCGACCGAGCGCGTCCGCCTGATCTGCCGGCGCGAGGACGCCGCGATCGTGGGAGTGGGCAACCTCAGCCAGATCTCCCTCGGCGACTTCCGCAGCGCGTACCTCGGGTACTTCGGGTTCGCGCCGTTCGAGGGGCGCGGGTACATGACCGAAGGGGTGGCGCTCGTGCTGCGGAGCGCCTTCGACGACGTCGGCCTGCACCGCGTCGAGGCGAACGTCCAGCCCGAGAACCAGCGCTCGATCGCGCTCCTCGAGCGTCTGGGCTTCCGCCGCGAGGGCTTCTCGCCGCGGTACCTGAAGATCGGCGGGCGCTGGCGCGACCACGTGCGGTACGCGATCTTGGCCGAGGAGTTCCACGACGGCCGTCGGCCCGCCCGCGCCTCCGCGCCGGCGGAGGCTCACCGGCTCCGGCGATCGCCCTAACCGGCCTCGGCGATCCCCGCAGCCTCCCGCGCCCACCGACCGAAGGCGCCCCAGAACGGGTCGAGCCCGGGATGTCCGAGCGGCCGCTCGCCGTCCTCGTCGACCAGGATCGTCGGCGCGCCGCGCTCGGTGACGGCGCCGACCACGGCGGCCGTGATGCCCTCGGCGCCGAGCGTTTGAACGAAGGCCTCGGCGCGCCCCGGCACCACCGTCGCGATGAGCGTGCCCTCGCTGATCGCGGTGTACGGGTCCATCCCGGTGTGCTCGCAGATCGCTCGCACCTCGGGCCGCACGGGGATCGCGTCGAGCTCGACGCGCATGCCGACGCCGGAGGCCGCGGCGACCTCGGTCAGGCCGCCGAGCACCCCGCCCTCGGTGGCGTCGTGCATCGACGTCACGCCCTCGTCGCGCAGGCCGAAGCTTCGCGCCACGACGGCCTCGGGCACCACGGTCATCCGCTCGAAGAGCGCGTCGGCGGCCCGCACGGTATCCGCGCCGACGGCGGCCGAGAGGCGCTCAGGGAACGTGGCGGCGAACAGGGCGGTGGCCTCGATCGCGGCGCCCTTCGTCACGACCACGGCGTCGCCGGGCCGCGCCATCGTCGGGGTCACGAACCGGTCCTCGGGGCCGCTCGCCATGCACACGGCCCCCCCGACCATCGGCCACGTGCAGCCTTCGTAGCGGGCGGTGTGTCCGGTGACCACGGCGATCCCCATCTGCTCGCAGGCGCGGTGGAACGAGTCCCACAGCGCGGTCAGCTCCTCGTCCCTGATCTCGGGGGGCAGGTTGAGGTCGATCGCCATCCACCGCAGCGGTAGCCCGCTCGTGGAGGCGTCCGAGGCGAGGATGTGCGCCGCGAACCACGCGGCGCGCTCCCACCCGTAGGCGGGGACCACGAAGACCGGGTCCGCCGTCAGCGCCATCGCCACGCCGTCGGCGACGCGCACCACGCCGACGTCTACGCCGTGCTGCGGCCCGACCAGGACGTCGGGGTCGCTGGCGCCGAGCCTCCGGTGGATCACCTGCTCGAACAGCTCCGCCGTCGCCTTGCCCGTCCGCTGCTCCGTCATCGCTCCCCCGCCCTCCATCTGCTCACGACCTCTGCCAGCAGGCGCGTCGCCGACACAGGGTCCTCGGCGGCGCCGACGGCCGAGACCACGGCCACGCCGGCCGCGCCGGCGGCCAGCACCTGCGCGGCGTTCGCCGCTCCGATGCCGCCGATCCCGACCACGGGGAGCGAGGTGGCGTCCGCGATCTCCTTCACTCCCTCGAGCTCCCTCGGCCGGGCGTCCGACTTCGTCGGCGTGGCCCACACCGTCGCCCCGACGTAGTCGGCGTCCGCGGCCTCCGCTCTGGCCGCCTGGTCGGCGTCGTCGACGCTGATCCCGAGGATCAGGTCCGGACCGATCCGCCCTCGGACGCGGGCGAGCTCGTCCGCCTGACCCAGGTGGACGGCGTCCGCTCCGCTGCGGATCGCAACGTCGACGCGGTCGTTCACCACGAAGAGGACCCCGGCGGCGCGGCAGCGGGCGGCGAGCTCCTCGGCGAGCGGCGTCAGCTCCTCGTCGGCGAGCTCCTTCGCACGGAGCTGCACCGCGGTGGCTCCGCCGGCGATCGCCGCGACGGCGACGTCGCGGTGCCCCCGTCCCGGCACGAGCCCGCTCGAGGTCACCACGTAGACCCCGAGCGCGCGGGGATCGAGTCGTCCCATCTCCTCCCTCCGCCGGCATTACCCGGATCAGGTTCGTCGGGTCGCGGGCGCACGGTGCCCGCCTCTCAGCCCGGTGGCCCGAGCTCCCCGGTTCGGTCCGAGTCTAACGGAGCGAGACGAACCCGACGGAGCACGCGCGCCGCACTAGGGACACGCCCCCCATATGCCCAGGCCCGACCCGCGCGCCGAGCGCTGCGCCGCGATGAAGCGGTCGACGTACCGCACGTTCGGTGGGAAGGTGGTCACCACGGCGTACCCCCCGGCGACCAGCGTCTCGTTGAAAAGCTCGCCGCCGACCCACACGTACGCGAGGGTCCTCCCGAACCGGTCCTGGCGCTCCACGTCGAACTCCAGCCGGACGGTGCGCCCCTCGAGGCGCGACCTCGTGTAGGCGGACGCCCGCCGGCCGAAGCACTCGATCGGCTGATCGGGCGCGACCGACTCGGGCGTGTCGATGCCGATGAACCGCACGTCGACCTCACGCCCGTCCAACAGCATCTCCGCGGTGTCGCCGTCGACGACGCGGGTGACGAGCGCTCCGACCTCGCGACCGCCGGCGGCCCCGGGCTCGGACGTGTCGCGGCCGGGGGTCGATGTGCACGCCGCGACGAGGACGGCGAGCGCCGCGACCAGGACGGCGCGTCTCACGTGCCGGACGCGACGGCGCGTGCGATCCGGCGCTCCCGCGCGACCTTCTTCCAGTCGCTCGACTTCGTGGAGAGCACGACGTCGGTGACGATCTCGAAGACGCCGAGCGCCGCACACGCCCACGCCGCCCACGCGGGGGCGTCGGTAGCCCACCAGAAGGCGAGCGCGACGAACGGTGCCACCTTCGTCGCGAGCGCCCCCGAGGCGTGCATCCACGCCCGGGCGGCGGCCGGCGTGCGCAGGTACGTGGCGTAGTCGGTCTTCAGGCCGGGGCGCGGCGGGAACGGTCCGCCGATGAAGTAGCAGGTGAAGCGGATGCCGACGAGCCGCCCGACGATCCAGTGCGCCAGGTCATGGACGGTGAGCGACCAGACCCCGGCAGCCACCACGAGCGCCAAACCCGCGACGACCCGGTCCTCGGCGCGCATCGCCACGACGACCGCGAGCCCGCCGAACGCCGTTCCGAGCAGCAACACCGCGTTGCCGAACCACACCGGGAACCGCGGCCCGACGCTCGACTCGAACGCCGACCGATCGATCCGGCCGGCGACGTCCGCCCACCGCGCCGCGAGCTCGGGATCGGCCTTCACGCCACGGAGCACCCGCCAGAACCCCAGCCGCGACAGGTCGGTATCGCCCTCCTGGACGGCGGCCTCGATCCTGCCGAACGCCTCCTCGACGTCCTCCTCACGGGCCGGACCCGGGCTCGTATCCACCATCGGACCCTATATCCACGCTACGATGGGCGTCCGGACGCGCCCCGGCCCCTCACATCTGCCTGCGACGGAGGTTCCGCCACGTCCAACAGCACGATCCCCGAGCGACCGGCCGGTCGGGCCGACGCGTTCGAGCTCGTCACGCTCGATGGCCGGTACCACATCGTCGGCCGCATCGCCGCGGGCGGCATGGGCGAGGTCTTCCGCGCGCACGACGCCGTGCTCGCGCGCGAGGTGGCGATCAAGGTCCTGCACCGGCCGCTCGCCTCGGACCAAGGGTTCGTCGACCGCTTCCGGCGCGAGGCGCGCGCGGCGGCCGTCCTGTCGCATCCGAACATCGTGGGCGTCCACGACTGGGGCGCCGTGGACGGCATCTACTACATGGTCATGGAGTTCGTCGGGGGCCAGAGCCTGCGCGAGCTCCTGAACGCGGAGGGCGTCCTGGCGCCCGCCCAGGCGGCCGACGTGTTGCTGCAGACGCTTGCCGCCCTCGAGCACGCGCACCGGCAGGGCATCGTCCATCGCGACATCAAGCCCGAGAACATCATGGTGACGCGCGACGGCGTCGCGAAGGTCGCCGACTTCGGGCTCGCGAGGGCATACGCCGACGCCCAGATCACCCACGCGGGCCACGTGACCGGGACCGTGCAATACCTGGCACCCGAGCAACTCCAGGGCGAGCCCGCCGACCCGCGCACCGATCTGTACTCGCTCGGGATCGTCGCGTACGAGCTGTTCACCGGTCAGATCCCGTTCAATGCCGAGACGCCGATGGCGATCGCGTACAAGCACCTGCGCGACCGCGTGCCGGCGGCCTCGGCGCGGAACCCCGCCGTCACCCCGGGCCTGGACGGGTGGATCGCCTCGATGACCGAGAAGGACCGAGAGCTGCGGCCGGAGTCCGCCGCCGAGGCCCGCCGCGACCTCCAGGCCGAGGCGGGCACGCTCCCGCCGGCGCGTCCGCTCGGCGAGCTCGTCCCAGACGTGGCGGTCCTGCCACCCCCCGACGCGCCCGAGCGCGCCACCACCGTCACGATCCCGCGCACGCGGACCGAACGGACCCGCCGGCGCGGACGCGCCCGCCGCGTGATCGGCGTGGCGCTCGCGCTGCTCGCGGTCGCCGCGGCCGCGTGGGGCGTGTGGACGTACCTGATCCCACACGACGTGGCGGTCCCCCGCGTGGTCGGCGCATCCGTCGAGGCTGCGCAGGCCAGGCTGGAGGAGGCCGGACTCACCGTGCGGATCGCAGCCGGCGAGTACGACCCGGACGCGTTGGCGGGCCGGGTGCTCTCGCAGCGGCCCGCGCCCGGCACCGAGATCCGTGTGGGCTCGCAGGTCGTCCTGGTGCCCTCGCTCGGCCCGCCGCCCGTGAAGGTGCCGGATCTGGTCGGCAAGACCGTGGCCGAGGCTCGCCGCGCGCTCGAGCGCGTCGGGCTCGAGCTCGGGGAGCCGACCGAGCGCTACGACGAGAAGATCGCCGAGGGGAGCGTCATCGAGCAGGGCGTGCCGGCGAAGGACAAGATCCCCCAGGGCTCGACCGTCGAGGTCGTCGTGAGCAAGGGACCGACGCCCGAGCCGGTGCCGAAGGTCGTCGGTCAGACGCAGGGGTCCGCCGAGTCGATCCTCGGGGCGACGTGGGTCGTGGAGTCCCAGACCGAGTACTCGGAGGACGTGCCGCGCGGGCGCGTGATCTCGCAGAGTCCCGACCCGAGGACGAAGCTCCAGCCCGGCGAGACCGTCACGATCGTCGTGTCGCTCGGTCCGAAGACGTTCGCCGCTCCGAACCTCCTCGGCATGGCCAAGGACGCGGCGATCGCGAAGATCCGTTCGCTCGGGCTCGTCCCGGCGGCGATCGAGCTGCCCGGTGCGACCGGTCAGCTCACGGTCGCGACGCAGCTCCCCCGCGCAGGCGAGATGGTCCGGGCGGGGGCGACGATCACGATCTGGGTCGGGTGAGGTTCGGGGCGCACCTGCGCACCCCCGGCGGCCTGCGGACCGCGATCGAGACCGCCCGCACGGTCGGGGCGGACGTCGTCCAGCTGTTCCTGTCGAACCCGCGCGCCTGGGCCGCGCCGCGCCTGGAGACCGCCGAGCGCTTCGGCGCCGACTGGCGCGAGGCGGGCATCGGGCCGCTCTACGTCCACGCGCCGTACCTGGTGAACATCGCCTCGCCGAGCCCGGAGTTCCACGCGAAGTCGCTCGAGCTCGTGGCACGCTCGGTCGCCGCGTGCGAGGTCGCGGGCGCTTCGGGATTCGTCGTGCACGCCGGGGCGGGCGGTCCGGGCGGGCCGGCGGACGCGCTCGAGCGCGCCGCGTCGGTGCTGCGCGCGGCGCTCGAGCTCGTCGACGGGACCAGTCTCATCGTCGAGCTCATGGCCGGGACCGCCGGGGCCGTCGCGTCCACCTTCGCCGAGGCGCGAGCGCTGTTCGACGCCGTTGGCGACGGGCGCCTCCGCCTGTGCGTCGACACGTGCCACCTGTTCGCCACGGGCTACGGCCTGGACGACGCGGACGGCGTGGCGGCGTGCTTCGCGGAGCTCCACGACCAGGGCCTGGCCGAGCGGCTCGCCCTGATGCACGCGAACGACGCGAAGCACCCTCGCGGCTCGCGCCGGGACCGTCACGAGCGGATCGGGGAGGGACTGATCGGGGCGGAGGGCTTCGCCGAGATCCTGCACCGGCCCGAGCTACGGCCGCTCGACCTGGTACTCGAGACGCCCGCCGACCTGGAGCAGCGCGCGCGGGAGCTCGCGACGCTCCGGCGGCTGGCGAGCTGAACCTACGGCTCGAGTTCGGCGCGCGGACCCTCTTGGTACGAGTAGCGCTCCTCGCGCCACGGGTCCGCGTGGATGTGGTACCCGCGCGTCTCCCAGAAGCCCCGGGTGTTGTGCGCCGAGAACTCCAATCCGCGGAGCCACTTCGCGCTCTTCCACGCGTAACGCTTCGGCACGACCAGGCGGAGCGGGTACCCGTGCTCGGGGGTCAGGTCCTCTCCGTCGTGCGCCCAGGCGACGAGCACGTCGTCGTCCATCATCGCCTCGAGCGACAGATCGGACGTGTAGCCGTACTCGCAGTGCGCGATCACCCACCTCGCCTCTGGCTGGACGCCGGCTCGCTCCGCGAGGAGGCGGAACGGGACCCCGGTCCACGTGTTGTCGAGCGTGGACCAGCCCGTCACGCAATGCATGTCGGCCTGCACGTCCGTCGGCCCGAGGGCCTTCAGCTCGGCGTACGTGAGCGTGAACGGGTTCTCGACGAGGCCGGACACCTCGAAGCGCCATCCGGACCCGTCGAAGGTCGGGATCGGACCGAAGTGCAGGACCGGCCACGTCTTCACCAGGCGCTGGCCCGGCGGGACGCGCTTCGCGATCTCCTCCGGGTACTTCGTTCCGAACAGCCTCACGATGGCTCCCTCCCTGTCGGGGCGTATCGCTCGCGCATCCGCGCCCGCTCCTCGAGCCCCACTCGCGGCTCTACCGGTCGGCGGCGACGGCCCGCCAGGCCGCCAGCGCCGTCCGCACGTCCTCGTCGTCGATGTCGACGTGGGTGACCATCCGCACCTTGCCGGACACGTACGTCGCCCCCACGCCGAGGTCCCGGAGCCGCCCGATCGCCTCGAGCGCATCCCGTCCCACCGTTTCCGTGTCGGCGAAGACCATGTTCGTTTCAACGTCCGTGGGATCGATCGCGCCCGGAAGGATCTCGGCGATGCCCTCGGCCAGGCGCCGGGCCCGCTCGTGGTCCTCGTGCAGGCGCTTCGGTCCCTCCTCCAGCGCGACGAGCCCGGCCGCCGCGACCACGCCGGCCTGCCGCCACGCACCGCCGAACAGGATCTTCATCCGGCGGGCCTCCCGCATCAGCTCGGCGGGACCGCACACGAGGGAGCCGATCGGCGCGCCGAGCCCCTTCGAGACGCAGAACATCAGCGTGTCGGCGTGGGCGGCGATCTCGGTCACCGGGACGCCGCTCGCGACCGACGCGTTGAAGATGCGTGCCCCGTCCAGGTGGACCGGCAGGTCGTGCTCGCGCGCGAGCTTGGCGATCGCGCGGAGGTCCTCCATCGCCATCACGCGGCCGCCGGCGTGCCCGTGCGTGTCCTCGACCGCGACCACGTCCACGACCTCGACGTCCTCGGGATCCGGTGCCAGGGCGGCCTGCACCTGCTCGGGGGTGATCTGGCCCCGTCGGTCACCCCGGAGACCCTTGAACGCCATCCCCGACAACGCCGCCGAGCTCATCACCTCGGTCGTCGACACGTGCGCGGACGCCTCGGCGACCGCCAGATGGCCCGCGCCGCGGAAGTGCAGCCGCAGGCCGATCTGGTTCGCCATCGTGCCCGTCGGGACGTAGAGAGCGGCGTCCTTGCCGACGGCCTCGGCGGCCCGCTCCTGCAACCGGTTCACCGTGGGGTCGTCGCCGAACCAGTCGTCGCCCACCTCCGCGTCCGCCATCGCGCGACGCATCGCGACCGACGGACCCGTGACGGTGTCCGAGCGCAGGTCGACGCGGAGGGCGTTCACGATCCGCCCAGTATAGGCAGCGGCCAGCGGCCGGCCGCTCAGTACAGGAACATCGGCTTACCGTCCACATGCAGGATCTTCGGGCGGTACTGCTCCGCGTCGTACAGCGCGCCGACGTCGACCCGCTTCACCCCCTGCCGCACCACGCCGATCGGCACGTTGACGTAGTTCCCGTTCCGCAGGGCGACGAGCCGGCCGGTCTCGCCGTTCACCACCAGGTCCGCCGCCATGACCGCGTAGTTGATCGCGACCATGAGGTCCAACGAGTCCGGGCTGCCCGAGCGCATCAGGTAGCCGAGCTGCTGGTAGATGATGCCCTCGCCCGTGATCTCCTTGAGTGCCTCTCCGGTGACCTCGCCGATGCCGCCGAGCTTCTGGTGGCCGTACGCGTCCGCCGTCCCGCCCTGGATCATCTGCCCGCCGACCATCGTGGCGCCCTCGGAGATCGTCATCATCGCGTAGCGGCTTGGGTTCGAGCGCTTGTCGTCCATCAGCATCTGCGCGAGCTTCTCGACGTCGAACGGCACCTCGCTGATGATGGCCCGCTCGACCCCCGACAGGTACGCGGACACGAGCGACGTCTCGCCGCTGTAGCGGCCGAACACCTCGACGACCGCCAGGCGCTCGTGCGAGCCGGCGCTCGTACGGAGCTGGTGGATGAAGATCACCGTCCGCGTGATGGCGGTCGAGAACCCGATGCAGTAGTCCGTCCCGTGGACGTCATTGTCCATCGTCTTCGGGATCGCGACGACGGGGAAACCCTCCTCGTGTAGGCGGAGCGCGAACGAGAGCGTGTCGTCGCCGCCGATTGGCACCATCGCGTCGATCTTCAGCCGGTCGAGCACCTCCAGCACGTGGGACGTGTGGTCACGGATCTCGTCGCCCACGCGTCCGTCGTGCAGGAACGCCGGCTCGTCTGGAGCCTTGACCCTCGCCGGGTTGGTACGCGATGTGTGCAGGACCGTCCCCCCGGTCCGGTCGATCGTCCGGACCGCCGCGGCGTCCAGGTCGACCGTGTTGGCGGCGATCGACTCCGGATCGTCCGGGTCGCACTCGAGCAGGCCTCCCCAGCCCCGCCGGATACCGACCACCTCGTGGCCCTCCTCCTCCGCCCGGAGGGTGACGGCCTTGATGCAGGCGTTCAGGCCGGGGACGTCGCCCCCGCCGGTCAGGATGCCGATCCTCATCGTCGGAACCTCCGCTCAGTGGTCGAAGAACACCTCGGCGACCCGGTACAGCTCCTCGGGCACGGACCTGGTCTTCGCGGCCTCGGACAACGGGACATCGGTGAGATCGCCGCCACGCGTGGCCACCATCCGACCCCAGCGACCCGCGGCCGCCAGGTCGATCGCCGCCTGACCGTACCGCGTCGCGAGGACGCGGTCCGAGGCGACGGGGCTCCCGCCCCGCTGCACGTGCCCGAGCACGGTGACCCGGGTCTCGTAGCCGGTGCGGCGCTCCAACTCCGGCCGGATGTGGTTCGCGATGCCGCCGAACCGGACGTACCCGCGCTCGTCGAGCGGATACTCGGGCATCGGGATCGTCCCGTCCACGGGGCTCGCGCCCTCGGCGACGACGACGATCGAGAACGAGTGGCCGTGGAGGTGTCGGCGCCGCAACCGCCTGCCGATCTCGTCCAGGTCGAAGGGACGCTCCGGGATCAGGACCGCGTCGGCGCCGCCCGCGATGCCCGCCTCGATCGCGATCCAGCCGGCGCTGCGGCCCATGACCTCGACGAGCATGAGCCGGTTGTGGCTCTCGGCCGTGGTGTGGAGGCGGTCGATGGCGTCGGTCGCGACCTGGACCGCCGTCGCGAACCCGATACACGTGTCGGTGCCCGCCAGGTCGTTGTCGATCGTCTTCGGGATCCCAACCACCGGGAATCCCTCATCGGCCAACCGGGCCGCGGTCCGCAGCGTGCCGTCCCCGCCGATCGCCACCACGCCGTCGAGGCCCAGGTCGCCGAACGCCGCGCGCAGCGCCTCCTCCTTGCCCTCGAGGTACGGGTTCGCGCCCGAGGAGCCGAGGATCGTCCCGCCCCGGTGCAGGATCCCTTGGACCGACTGCGCCGTCAGCTCACGGAACACGCCGTCCGTCACGCCCCGCCAGCCGTCCTCGAACCCGAGGACCGCGTACCCGTGCACACCGATGGCCTTGCGGACGACGGCGCGGATCGCCGCGTTCAGGCCGGGGCAGTCGCCGCCGCCCGTCAGGATGCCGATACGCTTCACATAGCTCCTCGTGGAGGGCGGGCCGGCTCAAGGGCGGGCCCGCGATGGTCGAGTCACGATTCTAGGCATGCGAACGAACGCCCTGGTCGCCCTTGTCGCGGGCCTGCTCGCGGCCGTCCTGCTCGTGCCCGCCGAGCCGGCCTCGGCGCACGATGCGGACGCCTTCCGGCGCGAGCTCGGCCTGCGGGACCCGGACCTTGCCGGCGACCCGCGGGTCGAGCATCTGGTCCGCCTCCACCTCCGGTCCGACCGGCTGCTCGATGAGTACGCGCGGCTGGAGCGGGAGATCGGGCGGGCGGCGGTCGCGTACGTCCAGGCGGTTCGCAGGGCGCGGGCCGCCGACGCGGCGGTCGCGCAGGCCGAGGCAACGCTCGACGCCAGGATCGAGGCGGCGTACGAGCTCGGACCGGGGACGGCGGTGGAGGCCCTCCTGGGTGCGGAGTCGCTCGCGGACCTCGCCTCGATCTCGGAGTACATGTCCAGCGCCGTGGCGCTCGACGAGCGGGTCCTCGGCGACCTGGCGCGCGCGCGGGTGGTCGAGACGTCCGTCCGCGCGCTGGCGCAGGCCGAGCTGGGTGCGATGGCCCCACGCCTGGACGAGCTCCGCGTCCGGCTGGAGGCGCTCCAGGACGACCTCGAGGAGGCGGCCGCTCTCGCCGAGCAGGCCCGGGTCGAGGACGCGTGGTTCGAGCAGCAGCTCCTGGCCCTGTCCGAGGCCGAGGCGCGCGTGCAGAGCTGGGAGGACCTGAAGACGCTCACGTGGGGCGAGGACCAGGCACCCTACGTGACGCTCCTCGGCCCGACCGGCGGGCGGACGTGCGACACGCCGGAGGGGCTGGTGGCGACCGGCGAGCGGTTCAGCGGGTACGCCTCGTGGTACGGCTGGGAGTTCGGCGGCCAGCCAACGGCCATGGGCGCGATCTTCGATCCGACGCTGTTCACGGCGGCCAACCGTTGGCTGCCGATGGGCACGTTCCTTCGCGTGCGGTACGGCGACCGGTGCGCGATCGTCCTGGTGAACGACCGGGGTCCCTACGGGAACCTCGAGCGGGTGATCGACCTGTCGATGGCCTCGGCACACTACCTGGGGGTGGGCGTCTCGTGGGTCGAGGCCGAGGTGCTCGTGGTCGACACGCCGGGCTGACCGGCACCGTCGGGTCCGGACCTCCGGGCCACTCCTGCCGCAGGCGGTCCGATAGAGTGGGGTCATGCTCGCTTCCTGGGGCTTCCTGGAGTGGTTCTTCGCCGGTGTCCTCGCGATCTTGGTGGGCGTGGTCGGGATCTTCTTCGTGTACATGGTCGCCCAGCTCTTCGTGAACCCGGCCCGCCGAGCGTCGCGCTGACCGATCGGTGACCGAGGCGATCGTCCCCGGCGCCGAGCCGTTCCGCTTCGACCGCGGGGACGACGGCGTCCTCATGGTCCACGGCTTCTCCGGATCCCCCGCGTCCATGCGACCGATGGGCGAGTGGTTCGCGGCGCAGGGCGTCTCCGTGGTCGGCGTCCGCCTCCCCGGCCACGGCACGACGCTCGAGGACTTCGCCCGACGGCCCTGGACCGAGTGGGCCGACGCGGTCGCCCACGGCTTCGACGGGCTCCGGGAGCGCTGCGCCCGCGTGCTGGTCCTCGCGCAGTCGTTCGGGGCGGCTCTCGCGGTCCGCCTCGCGGCCGAGCGCTCCGGTGAGGTGGACGCCCTCGCGCTCCTGAACCCGTACCTGTTCGACGCTCGCCTGCTGATCGTGCCGGTGGCGCGGTTCGTGAAGCGGAGCACGAAGCCCGTCGGCGACGACATCGCCAGGCCGGGGGTCACCGAGATCGCCTACCCACGGATCCCCATGCCGGCGCTCGTCCAGATGACCCAGCTCCAGCGGCTCGCCCGGCGCGACCTGGCGCACGTGGAAGCGCGCGCTCTCGTGTTCCGATCGACGCGGGACCATGTGATCCCCAGTGCGAACCCCCGGCGCGTGTTCGATACCCTCGGCTCGGCGCGCAAGGAGCTCGTCCCCTGCCCGACCTCGTTCCACGTGGTCAGCCTCGACCACGACGCGCCGATGGTGCGGGCGCGGGCGCTCGAGCTCCTGCGTTCCGAGTGACGGACGCGCGACCTCGGCTAGGCCTCGGCCTCCGGCCGGCGGGTGCCGAGCTCGCGGTCCAGGATGAACAGCGTCGCCGGATCGTCGCCGATCGCCCGGAGCGTCTGCACGACCTCGTCCGCCTGCTTCTCCTCCTCGACCTGCTCGGTCACGAACCACTGGAGGAAGGCCTGGGCGGCGTGGTCGCCCTTCTCGATCGCCATCGTGGTCAGCCGGTCGATGGCGGCGCTCACGTTGCGCTCGGCCTCGAGCGCCTGCTCGAACGCGTCCAGCAACGAGCGGAACTCCGTCGGCGGCGCCCCGATCGTGCCCAGGGTGACCCGTCCGCCGCGGTCCACGACGTGGTCGAAGAACTTCAGCGCGTGCGTACGCTCCTCGTCGGCCTGCATCCGGAACCAGTGGGCGGCGCCGGGCATGTTCGCCGACTCGCAGTACGCGGACATCGACAGGTAGAGGTGGCTCGAGTACATCTCGCCACCTAGCTGCGCGTTCAGCGCGGCCTCCAGCTCGGGGTTGAGCATCGTTCGCCTCTTTCCTCCGCGGACGAGCCCAGCCTACCCCGCGCGCGTCTCCGCCGGGTCCGTGAGACGGAGCTCGGCCACGACCGGGAGGTGGTCGCTCGCGATCCTTGCCTCGGGCATGACCGAGGGCACGAGGACACGCTCGACCTTCACCTCCTCGGACACGAACAGGAAGTCGATGCGGGCCGTCGGGTCGGGCGCCGGGAACGTCTCACCGTCGACGTCGCCACCCAGGAGCCATGCGTCCCAGAACCGCTCGCCGAGGAAGATCATGGCACGCCCGTCCGGCGTCTCGTTGCAGTCCCCGCCGATCATGACCGGGCCGTCGCGACCGCGCGTGAGGTCCGCGAGCTCCTCGGCGGCGTGGAGACGCTCGAGGGGGTGCAGCCCCAGATGGATCGCGTAGACCCAGAGCCGTCGCCCGGCACGGCCGACGCTCACCACGAGCGCGCCACGCGGGTACAGGGCCTTGCGGACATCGGCGAACCGGTGGAGGCGGCACTCGACGATCCGCCACGGCGAGCGCACGAGCACGGCGTTCTTGACGCGTCGCCGGAACGGCGACCACGGATCCCGGGCGGCCTGCATGCCGAGCGCCCTCGCGCAGCGCCGGAGGGCCAGACGTCCACCCGTCTCGTTCAGCAGCACCACGTCGGGGTCGAAGTGGCCGATGACGGTGACGACGCGCTCGAGCCCGTCGCGGAACCCCCGCACGTTGTAGACGACGACGCGCAGCCGCACGCCCCGGAGCGTATGCCCGCGTGCCCCCCGGCGGAAGGAGGCGCCGACGATCGCGGGACCGACCGCTCCTAGTTGGGCACGACCTCCGGTGCGGGAGGTCTGCGTCGGAACGCTAGCCCAGCACCGGGGCCAGGACGTCCACGAGCGAGGGCGAATCCGGCCTGATCTCGAGGTCGTAGCGCACGCGTACGGCCGGTTTGCGGATGTCGATCACCCGTCGGAGGTCGATCGGCGTTCCGATGACCACGACGTCGGCCTCGACGGCCTCGATGATCTTCTCCATCTCCTGGAGCTGGCCCTCCGAGTACCCCATCGCCGGCAGGACCGGACCGACCTCGTACTTGCGGAACGTGTCGTCGATCGTGCCGAGCGCCCAGGGCCGCGGGTCGACAATCTCAGCGGCGCCGTGCTGGCGGGCTGCGACCACGCCGGCCCCGAACTTCATCTCGCCGTGGGTGAGCGTCGGTCCGTCCTCGACGACGAGCACGCGCTTGCCCGTGATCGCGTCGGGGTCGTCGACCGTGACCCGGCTGTTGGCCTTCACGATCGAGGCGTCCGGGTTCAGCCCCCCGATCGTCCGCAGGAGCGCGTCGACCTGCTCGACCGAGGCGGAGTCCATCTTGTTCACCACGACGACATCGGCCATCCGCACGTTCGCCTCGCCGGGGTGGTAGGTGGTCTCGTGCCCGGCGCGGAGCGGATCGGCGACGACCACGTTGATGGTCGGACGGTAGAAGGGCAGGTCGTTGTTGCCGCCGTCCCACAGCAGCACGTCGCACTCGGCCTGCGCCTGCTCGAGGATCGCGCCGTAGTCCACGCCGGCGTAGATGACCGTGCCGGTCGTGATGTGCGGCTCGTACTCCTCGCGCTCCTCGATCGTGGTGTCGTACCGCTCCAGGTCCTCGAGCGTCGCGTACCGCTGCACGCGCTGCGCCTCGAGGTCGCCATAGGGCATCGGGTGGCGGACGGCGACGACGCGCTTCCCGGCCCCCTTCAGTGTCTCGGCGATCGCTCGGGTCGTCTGGCTCTTCCCCGAGCCGGTGCGGACGGCGCAGACCGAGACCACCGGGACGGCCGCCTCGAGCATCGTGTCGTCCGGCCCGAGGAGCACGAAGTTCGCACCGGCGGCGAGGGCCTCGCTCGCCTTGTGCATCACGTACTCGTGGCTGACATCCGAGTAGCTGAACACGACGTCGTCGACCTCGAGCTCGCGGATCAGGTCGGTGAGCTCGCTCTCGTCGTGGATCCGGATCCCCTCGGGATACCGGGCGCCCGCCAGGGAGGCCGGGTAGGTGCGGTCGTTGATGAACGGGATCTGCGTGGCGGTGAAGGCGACCACCTCGTACGCCTCGAGGTCGCGGTACACGACGTTGAAGTTGTGGAAGTCGCGACCCGCGGCTCCCATGATCAGGACACGACGCGGCATGGCTGGTCCTTTCGCGGAGGGTGTGATGCGCGGGAAGGCCGGGCGGCCCCGCTCTTCGTCCCGGAATCTACCCGGAAACCGTCGTCGCTGGCATCCGTCCGACGGGCTAGGTCGACCCCCACCGCTGGCCGTCGGCGTCGGGCAGGACGCCGCCGAACGGCCTCGAGAAGTGGCTGACGGCGACCCCCCACCGCTCCTCGCGAGCTCGGCCGAGCAGCGCCGCGCGCGAGGCGGCTCCCTGCTCCGGGTCCTCGTCGTGGTTCGAATCCCACTCAGGGTGCGCGACCTGGACCGGGACGTGCAGCAGGTCGCCGGTGAACAACATCGTGAACGGACCGTCGGACAGGATGGAGCTCCGGTGTCCCGGGGTGTGACCGGGTGCGTGAACGACGCGGACGCCCGGGACGATCTCGCGGTCCTCGGGCGACAGGTCCAGCATCCCGGCCTCCTCGAGGATCAGCATGGCATCCCACCCGTTGAAGTCCTCGTCGTCCGCGTGCGAGAAGAACGTCCAGTCGGCCGGGTGGACGTGGTGCACGGCGTTCGGGAACCTCGCCTCTCCGTCGGGCCGGCAGGCGCCGCCCGCGTGATCGGCGTGCAGGTGCGTGTGGACGACGTGGGCGACGTCCTCGGGATCGGCGCCCACTTCTGCGAGCTCCGCGTCGATCCGCCCGACCACGTCGAACGGCGGGCGCCCCAGGTGCCCGATGCCGGTGTCGATCAGCACGAGCCCAGCCGAGGTCCGCAGCAGGAACGCATGGACGTGCCACTGCCACGCGTCGTCGCCCTCGAACGCCCACGGGTAGGCCGAGCGCTGGGCGTCCCAATCCACGTCGCGGTCCGGAGCCTCGTCCGTCAGCGGCAGCGGCGCCCAGCCGTCGCAGAGCGGAACGACCTCGACGTCCCCGACACGGATCAGCGGGTGCGGCACGTCGCGAGACTACCCCAGAGCCCGGAGCCGCTACCCGTCTACGGTGTACGCCTAGGCTCCATGCCTCAAGGCGCTGTCGGACTCGGGGAGCGTCGTCACAGACTCCATGCCGAGGACGGGAGAGGGCCTGAACCCCTTGACGATGCAGTAGATGCTGAGCGACAGCTCCCAGACGAACTCTGGGATCGTTGCGATGGCTTGGATGGCGCCACCTCGCTCGATCGCATCGAACATGATGGCGATCCCGGTGGCCATGACGAGTGGACCTCCGATGAGACCCAGCCACGTCATCCCTCGCGGCACCAACTCGGATCGGTACATCAGGTAGCCCAGGATCACGCCGTTCGCGAGACCCGCCATGAAGCCAGGCCCAACCAGGAACGCTCGGTAGTAGAGCGCGACGAGCCCTTCACCGATAACGGGATCAGAGACCGCCGTGGCCTCCTGCCGCATCAGGATGAAGGCGAGCGCGCTGACGATGCCGATGGCGATGAAGATGCCCTCGACGAGACGGGCCGAGACGTAGCCGACAGCTCCGATCTCGCTCTCGCGCTTGAGGACCGGGTACGCCACCACGGCGGTAGCGACATTGGCGATGATGAGGAAGACCTCCAGCGTGGCGGCGGTGGCCACGCCCGTGGTGGGATCAGCGCCGGCCCCGGTGATCAGGCCGGGGTCGTCCAGGACGCGGGCGTAGCCGATGAAGTAGGCCGGGATCGAGGTGAAGAACGTGGCCAGGAAGAACCAGCCGAATACTCGTCCGAGCGCCTGGAGTCGATACGTGTGCCGTCCGTCGATGATGGTGGTGTCAGCCATCCGGTCCCCCTCTCTCGCGCGGATCACGGCCGGATCGTCAGGAGATCGCACCCCTCCCCCCACCTGCCTGGGCTGATACCGACGGTAGCGCGTTCGATCGTCCCTACGTACCCCGCTGACCCGAGCGCAAACACCGACCCTCCCGGCCGAGCGTGCTCA
>DASTHN010000059.1:0-8424 GCA_035718185.1 Actinomycetota bacterium | reverse complement strand
CCGAACGAACCGTGTGCCCCATCATCCGGGCGAGCGACGGAAGGTCCTGCTTCGCCGCCGGGTCCGAGGTCTGGACCACCAGGATGTCCCCTCGGGGGATCGCCAAGACCCGCCTGCGGAACTCCTGGGCCAGCCCGTCGGCGCAGCCCATCGTGCCGGCATCGAATCGGTGCGCGGCCCGCGAACCCGCCTGTCGATCACCGCTCGGTCGGAACCCGGAGCACAACAGGTCGATCGTCGCGACGAGTCCTGTCTCGTCGCCGTCGAGATACAGCTGCTGCTCGATCACCTCCCATCCATGCTCTCCGTGCAGCCGGACGCGGTATCGGGCCGACACCCGGTCCGCGAGCCCGTGTACGTCGAGGTCCTGGACCTGCAGGACATCGGCACCGCCGAACCAGTCGAGCAACCTGGTGGCCACTCTGGCCGCACCATCGATCTGGACGAGGCCGCTCGGCGCGAGGTATCGGAGACGCGCGTCGGGCGCGAGCGCGGTGACGATCCCGTCGGGATCGACGGCGACGACCGCCCTCACGAACCGCTCCGCGGCTGCGCATGCCTCGTCCACGTGGTCCGTGTGCCCCGCCGAACCGGGAACAACATCCGTGGGGATCCCCGTCGTGCGTCCCATGGTCGGCCTCTCCTCGTCCTTGCCGGTCGGACAGCACGGTAGGGCCCGGGACGGCGCGGAACATCGGGGATCCGCCCTACGGATCGAGCGGCTCGAGCGGCTCGAGCAGGCCCTGCTGCATCGCGAACAGGGTGGCGGTCGAGCGCGTCGATGCTCCGATCTTGGCGTAGATGCGTTCGATGTGGGTGCCGGCGGTCTTGATGGTGATGCCCAGGGCTCGGGCTACCTGCTTGGTGGACGAACCCCGGGCGATGAGGGTCAGCACCTCGACCTCGCGCGGGGTGAGACCGGCGGGGCCCCTGCGTCGCTTGCCGTGGCGCTGTCCGGCCGCCGCGAGAACCGCGTCGACGGCGTCGGCCGAGAGTCGACCGGCGCGGACATCGGCGGCGAGCACGTCGGTCGCCGCCTTGGGAGACAGGGCTCCGCGATAGGGTCGGGGCTCGCTCATCGCCTGGTAGGAATCGGCCGCGGCGAGGATCCGTCCGCTGGCCGAGATGCCCGCCCCGGACAGCCATCGGTGGTAGCCGGAGCCGTCGAGTCGCTCGTTCGCGAGCGCGGCGAGGGCGCCGATACGGGCGAGAGCGGGCGGCCGAGCCAACATGCGTTCGGTGTAGTACGCGTGCATCCGCATCCGCTCGGATCCCGCTGCCGTGAGCGGACCCCGGTTCGTCGATGATCGTGGCGGGAAGGCCGTGCATGCCGAGGTCATGCACGAGCGCGGCACGGCGAAGAGTGGTGACCTCGCCCTCGGGGAAGGCCGCTCAGCTCGGCGGCTCGGGCCCGAGCCGTTCGGCCATCCGCGCGGTCGTGAGGCAGTGAGACATGAATCCCTGCGCGATGGCGGCCCCGCCGGTGACCACGAGGTTGGCTCCGAGGCGCAAGCGGTGCAGCAGGGGGCTCCCCGTCCCGGCGCGGCGAAGGGGATAGGCGAGCATGGGGAACCCGGCTCGATCGACCCCGTAGCTGTCGCGGCGGTACGCGATGTCATCGCCGAACCACCGCGCCACGTCCGGCGTGTCCGCCACACATCCGACCCACGCGAGCGTCACCACGTAGTAGAGCGACTCACGCGCCGCTGCATCGAGGCCGATCCGCTCACCCAGCCGCGCAGCGATCAGCCACGACCGCAGGACGTGTTCCATCGGCAGACCGAGCCCGAGGTCGGTGGCCAGCGAGAAGGCCGCCACCAGCTCCGCCAACCGGATGTCCGTCTCGAGCCCGTACCCCTCCACGTGAGGAGGGTAGGAACGTCCGGCGGATACGTCACCCGTCGGGGAGAGGCGATCGGACCGTGACGGGTGGGGCGGCTTCGATCCGCGCCGCCCACCCGCCACGCTCCGTCAGTGTCCGGCGTGCGTGATCTGGAAGCAGGCGACGTCGTACTGGGAGACAGCGTGGGCGTTGCCGCTGTTGAGAGAGGCCGTGCCCTCAGAGCCCGCGTAGTGGGCCGCGGCCACTCCGAATCCGGCGGTGACGAACCCGGCCGGCATCTGCATCCCGGGGTCCTCGCACGACTGGCTCGGCTGACCCGTTCCGCTCGGGTTGGGCGCTGCCAGCGCCGTCGCCGCGGGCATCGTGACGAGGGCAAGGGCCACCACCGCTCCAACGATGAGCCTCCGCATGGACACCTCCGATCTGGCACGGCCGGCGCCGCGCCACGAAAGGGATGCGGACCGACGGGGGTGCTTGGCCTTGATCAGGGTCGGTTCTCCACGGAACCGCAACACGATCGAGCAGCTACGGGTAGGTCGCGCCCCTTCGATCGCCGCCCACGTGTACGGTGGCCGATGCGTGTTGCAGGAAGCTCGTCGAGCACCGCTCGCCGACATCGCACGGAGGTGGGGAAGATGGAGACGATCACGCCGCAGCAGTTCCACGAGGCCGAAGGGGTCGGCGACTGGCGGGTGATCGGCGACGGCGCCTGTACGTTCTTCCGCACGGGCTCGTTCGCGGACGCAGCGCGGCTCGTGCAGGCGATGAGCGAGGTGCCCGGGGTCGACGAACACCGCCCCGACGTCGACCTGCGACAGGACGGCGTGACCGTCCGCCTGATCACGGTGACCGAGGACTACTACGGCATGTCGATGCGCGACGTCGAGCTTGCTCGGCGGATCTCTGCCGTGGCTCGCGACCTGGGCCTGTCGGGCGACCCCTCTGCGGTTCAGAGCATGCTCGTCGTCCCGGGCGCGCCGAACATCGCGGAGGTGATGCCGTTCTGGCGGACGGTGCTCGGCTACGAGCCTCGCGCCGACACCCCCGACGAGGATCTGGTCGATCCCCGCGGCCGGGGACCGTCGTTCTGGTTCGAGCCGATGGACGAGGCACGCCCGGACGGCGGCGGCGCGATCCACGTCGCGGTCTGGGTACCGCCCGAGCAGGCCGAGGCGCGGGTCGCCGCGGCGCTCGCCGCCGGCGGCCGCATGGTCCGAGATGGGTTCGCGCCCGCATGGTGGACCCTGGCCGATGCCGCGGGTAACGAGGCGGACATCGCCACCACCATGGGCCGCGACTGAAGGCATCCGGGCACGACCGATCCTTCGCTCCGCCAGCCGGGTCGGACGAAGGTGGCGGAACGGCTTCGGGTATCACCTGGTGCGTACCGGAGAAAGAGTGACAGGACCGCGGTTCGTCGTTTGACGTGGTGTGTGGCACGGCTTAGCGTCGTGCTGCTCGGCGGAGGGAACCAAGGGCGGGGCGTAGGCGACGGATCTAGCCGATCCCCCGAGGTTCCGGAGTAGTCGCGAGGCTACTTCGTTCGGGACTCTCCGCCGAGCACTCTCCTTCGCGCAACACCTGGATGGGGGATGAGCGCGAGCCATCACCAGGCCCGAAGCAAGACAGCTCCGATCCCTCCGACTCGAGCGCGACGACCGTCGCAACGGAGCCGCGTGACCCGAGCGAGCCGGTGCTCCGCGCTCGGAGATACCGGATCGGTGATGGGACCTGCTCGTCTCGACGGACGGGGAGCAGCCACGCAGGGGGCCTCGATCACCCGAGCACCAGGACCCGTGGCCAACCGCCCGGGAAGATGCAGCAGCCGCATCACGCTGTCTCCATCACGGATGTCGGCCGCCGAGCGACCCCTTTCCGTGGGATGGACAGGGTCTCGACCTGCGTCGATGCTGCCATGAGGGAGGAGGTCCGCGATGGCTCAGCTGCCACGGGATCTACGCCACGCGCTCCTTCGCTTCCTGAGGTCGCCATCGGATGTCCGAGCCGTCGTCATCCGGCGGTTGCACGAGCGTGGTGAGGATGCTCTCGTCGACACCCTCGTCGAGCTGGAGGCTGACCCGTGGC
Organism: Actinomycetota bacterium; assembly: GCA_035718185.1. Classification (GTDB taxonomy): domain Bacteria; phylum Actinomycetota; class UBA4738; order UBA4738; family HRBIN12; genus HRBIN12. Next base: position 4,496 of record DASTHN010000059.1, on the reverse strand, counting down.
TGCGGTGGCAGGCGGTTCAGGTTCTCGAGCTAGCCGAACACGACGCGATCCAACGCCAAGCGAGGACAGCAACGGTCTTCCCACTGCTTCCTCCGTAATCCGTTTGCCCCATTGCCCGGCCCCCGGGATGGTCCGAGAATCCGCCCAACTCACAACCTGGGGGCCGGCGATGGCGACTCTGCATTCGTTCGTGGCGATCGCGCTCACGCAGAGAGGCGATCCCTACGAGTTCGGCGCGGAAGCCGAGTTCTCCGATCCCGATCCCCCGGAGTTCGACTGCTCTGAGCTGGTGCAGTGGGCGGCGGCCCGGTGCAAGACGCAGTTCGTCGACGGCGCTCAGAACCAGCGGAACGCGTGCCAACAGGCGAACACGCTCATGGACGTGAACGAGGGGATCCGGACCCGGGGAGCGCTGCTGTTCCGGATCGACGAGGCTCCGGGCAACGACCACGTCGCGATCTCGCTCGGGAACGGGAAGACGATCGAGGCCAGGGGCGAGGCCTACGGGGTGAACAGGTTCTCCGCGGCCGGTCGGGCCTGGACGCACGCCGGGCTGGTGCCCGGGTTGAGCGCCGGCGGCACCGTGAAGCACGGGGATGAGATGCTCGCGCTCGACGACGAGGGGGAGAAGGTGCGGTGGGTGCAGCGCCGTCTGCAGCTCCACGGGTTCGAACCGGGCCCCGCGGACGGGGTGTTCGGACGGCGCACGGAGGAGGCGGTTCGCGCGTTCCAGGCCGCCAAGGGGCTGGAGGTCGACGGGGTCGTCGGCCGGGAGACCAGGCGCGCCCTCCGAGACCAGCCGTCGTGACCCGCAGCCGATCGTGGATGTCGATCGACGCAGTGGGCTCACGCAGCTGACGATGGCCGACCGTCATCTCCGACCCGCGGATGATTGCCTGGGCGGAACCAGACACATCCGCAGGGGCACCCAGCAGCTGCCCCTGGGTCCTACTCGCGACGGAACCACTCGACCCCAGTTGTGGAGCCGTCGTGTTGCGGTTGGGCGTACCTGAACACTCGTCCGGCGAGTCGGAGAGCGAACGAGGTCCGGCACCAGGATCCCATCGGAGGGCGGCTGGTCACATGAGCGAACGGGAAGACCGAGCGGCGGGCACGGAGCCGATGCGGGCGGATCCACCCACGGAGGAGTGCGACGTGGTCATGAAGGGCGGGATCACCTCCGGTGTGGTGTATCCGGATGCGCTGTGCGCGCTCGGCGCGACCTACCGCATCCGAGGGATCGGCGGCGCATCCGCCGGTGCCATCGGAGCCGCCGCGGGCGCGGCGGCCGAATTCGGCAGATCGTCGGGTGGGTTCGACCGACTGAGGGATGTTCCGGGACATCTGGGTGGTGGCAACCTGGCCAAGCTGTTCCAGCCGCGGCCCTCGACCAGACCGTTGCTGCGTCTCATGCTCGTCGCGACCGGTAGCGACCGCCCCGGACCGAAGCGGACCGGGATGCGCCGCGTCACCGCCATGCTCGCGGCGCTGGTCGCTTCCTTCCCGTGGGCGAGCCTCATCGGTGCCGTGCCGGGTCTCGCGCTCGCGGTCCTCGGCGCGTCCTTCGGCGGGTGGAGCGGGTGGCTCCTCGCCGTGGCGGGGATCCTGTTGGTCGTCGTCGGGTGGTCGGTGGCCGTCGTGGTCCGCGGCCTCCGCACGATGACCGTCGACGTTCCCGAGAACCTCTTCGGGATCTGCCGGGGGCTCGGCAGGAGCGACGACGATCCCGGTTTCACCGACTGGCTCTCGGAGCAGATCGACGGCATCGCCGGCCTTCCGAGCGACGAGCGTCCGCTGAGGTTCGGCCAGCTCTGGACCGGGACCACACGCATCGGGCATGTCGAGGCGCCCGATCGCCACGTCGACCTTCGGATGATCACCACGTGCCTGAGCGAGGGAAGGCCATACGAGATGCCGTGGGAGGCCCGGCGGTTCTTCTTCGAGCCCGCAACCTGGCGCACCCTGTTCCCCACCCACGTCGTCGATGCCCTCGAGGCGGCTCCGCCTCCGAGCTCGCCCGAAGGCGACGACGACGAGTGGCGATGGGAAGAGGCCGTCGCCGCCGCCCACGAGCCGCCACTCAGGCGACTGCCGGACCCGATGCACCTCCCCGTCATCGTCGCCACCAGGCTCTCGCTGAGCTTCCCGCTGCTCATCTCCGCCGTGCCCCTGTGGACGATCGACCGACGGCACGCGGAGAGCCGAGAGGCGTCGAAGGGGTACCGGGCCGCACGGAGGGCGGGCGCGCCCCCACCCCTGGCCGGTCTCCGGTTCGAACGGGAGTGGTTCACCGACGGAGGGTTCTGCAGCAACTTCCCCGTGCATCTCTTCGACGCCGCGCTCACAACGCGCCCCACGTTCGCGATCAACCTGGGACGGTTCCCCGGCGATCGCCAACCAGACCTCGATCAACGGAAGAACGTGGAATGGGCGACGAACAACAACGCGCTCCTCCCCACGTCGATCGCCATCCCCGAGCGTGGGTTCGGCGCGATCGGCGCGTTCGGCAGCGCCGCCGTGAACACCGCCCGGAACTGGCAGGACAGCTCACACCTGGATCATCCGGGGTTCCGCGACCGGATCGTGCGGGTCCTGCAGACCAAGAGCGAGGGTGGCCTGAACCTCTACATGGACGCTGGGACCATCGATGGACTCGCCGCCCGGGGCCGAACCGCCGCGACCGTGATGGTCGAGCAGTTCACCCAGTCGCGGTACCCGTCGGCGAACCCGACCGCGACCGGCTGGGACAATCATCGGTGGGTCCGGTACCGAGCGATGATGTCGGTCCTGCCGGATTGGCTGGCCTCCTATGCCCACGGTCGCGCCATGCTCGAGATCGACCCAGAAGACCCACCGAGCTACCAGCTCTCCGTCGCCGGACGAGGGCTCGCCGGACGGCTCAGCGAAGCCCTCGACGAGGCTGCGCGGATCGTCGCCTCGGCTCCGGCCGATGCCCTCGCGGATCTCACGGCGGCTCCCCGGCCGAAGGGCACGATCAGGCGGATCCCGCGGATCTGACGGGGCCGGCATCCGCGGTCCCCGTGCGAGCGCCCTCCTGATGCGGCGCGCTCAGGTCAGGAAGCGCCACCGGGTCGCGCCGCCGGGCTCGGTCGTCGCGAGCGCCGTCGCCGACCGCGGGGTGATCCGGTAGACGAACCACGGCGGCGGGCCCGCCGAGGGCGCGCTGTACTCGGCGGTGAGGGCCCGGCCCGTCTCGTCCACCCGGCACGGCCAGCCCTCCTCGGCCCACCGTTCGGCCATGGCAGCGACGATCGGAGGATCGCTGACCCGGTGCGCGTCTCCCTCCACGACCAGATCGAACTCGTGCATCGCGACGCTGAGCGTGCAGCGAGGGTCGCGGACGAGGTTGCGCCCCTTGCGGGTTCGTTCACCCGTCTCGAACCAGAACGCGCCGTCGGTCCAGAGCGCCCCGACCCCCGTCACGTGCGGGGATCCGTCGGCGTTGATCGTCGCCAGCCAGCACGTGTGGCGATCCGGTCCGCCGGTCCCGGGGGCCTGGGTCACTCCGTGGTCGAGCCGGGCGGTGACGGCCGTCCACTGGACCGGCGGGAGCGCGTAGAGATCGGCGAGGTTCTTCGCTTCCACGATCGTCGCCATGCTGGCCTCCTCTCGTCGAGCAACGCCTTCCTTGCCCCCCGATACCGACCGTGGGGTGGGGTCGGAACGCGAGGTCACTCGGCGCCTTCGCCGTGGGCGGTGCTGAGGACCTCGCGCAGCCTGCCCGCGAAGGCATCGGGATCGCCCGCATAGCCGTACTCCCCGCCGAGGAATCCGCCGTGGTGGCTGGGGAAGATGACCGCGTCGGTGCCGAGCCGTTCGGCCACGGCCATCGCCGCGCGGGCGGCCAGCGTCCCGGTCGACTCGGCGCCCACGCCGATCACGATCCGGGTGGAGGCGCCGCGCAACGCGTCGAAGTCGAATCGGTAGTGGGTGGACGAGATCATGTTCTGCCCGACGAGCGGATCGGACCGCGAGCCGTCGTCCTCGGTCGGTAGCCCGAACCCCGCCGGGTCAGGAGCGGGGCGGTCCGCGAAGTCGGGCGGGATCGGGCCTTCGTGCGTCGAGAGCGCGATGAACTTGGCCATCGCCGGACCGATACCGCTACGGAGGTAGGTCTCGTGGATGTCCATACACGCAGCGAGCGCCGCCTCGCGATCGGGGAGCACGTCCGCCGCGGGTGGCTCATGCGCCACGAGCGTTCGGACCTGCTCCGTGTGGCGGGCCACCAGCGCGAGGGCGTTCACGGCGCCGCCGCTGCTGGCGAAGACGTCCACCGGTCCGGCGTCGAGCGCCACGATCAGCCGGTGCAGGTCGTCGGCGTGCTCGTCGGGTGTCGTCTCGGTGGTGCCGTCGGTCCGCTGGCTGCGCTCGACCCCGCGAGGGTCGTAGGTGACGACCGTGCGATCGGCGAAGTGGCCGGCGAGCGTGCCGAACCCCGCCGCCCCCATCGGCGATCCGATCAGCAGCACGACCGG
>DASTHN010000058.1:0-40211 GCA_035718185.1 Actinomycetota bacterium | reverse complement strand
GTGGGACCGGCTCCGTCGCGTCGACGATCGGATCTGGGACGCGCTGCTCGCGCTCGCCCTGCTGGCCGGCGGCCTGCTCGGGCTCGCGCTCGAGCCGCGCCCGGATGCCCGAGCTCCGGCCGCGGTCGGGGTCGCGCTGATCGTCGCCCAGACCGCTCCCATCGCATGGCGCCGCCGCGCACCGCTCGTCGTGACGGCCGCGGTCGTCGTGAGCGACGCGATCCTCACCTACCTCGGCTACGAGGCGGCGAGCGGCCTCAGCGTCGCGATCGCCCTCTACACCGCCGCCGCGTACGAGGACCGGGATCGCGTGGCCCCCGTCCTGGGCGTGCTGGCGGTGGTCGCGGTGCCGGTCGCCTTCGTGGTGAACGAGGGGAACTGGGTCGAGACGGCGCTCGGGGTCATCGTCATCGGCGGGATCCCGATCACCTTGGGGCGGATCGTCTTCCATCGCCGGGCGCGGATCGTCCGAGACCGCGAGCTCGCCGCCCGCGAGGCCGTGATCGTTGAGCGGGCCCGCATCGCCCGAGAGCTGCACGACGTCGTCGCCCACCACATGAGCGTCATGGTCGTGCAGGCGGGTGCCGCACGGGCGGTCGCCGGCACCGACCCCGCGGCCACGACGGAGGCGCTCCGGCAGATCGAGGCCTCGGGCCGCGCCGGCCTGACCGAGATGCGCCGCCTGCTCGAGATCCTGAAGTCCGACGACCGCGACCGCGACCGCGCGCCGCAGCCCGGGCTCGAGCGGCTGGACGAGCTGCTCGAGGGGATGCGCGCGACCGGGCTGCCGGTCGAGACCGTGATCGAGGGCACCCCCCAGCCCCTGTCCCCCGGCGTTGACCTGTCGGCCTACCGGATCGTGCAGGAGGCGCTCACGAACACGCTGAAACACGCCGGCGAGGCACACGCCCGCGTGCTGTTGCGGTACGGGCCGGAGGCGCTCGAGATCGAGGTGGCCGACGACGGCCGGGGCGCGATCGACGCCGACGGCGGCGGGCAGGGACTGATCGGCATGCGCGAGCGCGTGCAGCTGTTCGGCGGCACGCTCGAATCGGGGCCGCGACCGGGCGGCGGGTTCCTGGTCCGGGCCCGGCTGCCGCTCCTCGAGGAGACGCCCGGGTGAGCGACGCCGAGCGGACGGCGGCGATCCGCGTCCTGGTGGCCGACGACCAGGCGCTCATGCGGACGGGGTTCCGCATGATCCTGGACGCGCAGGCCGACATCGAGGTCGTCGGCGAGGCGATCGACGGCGCCGACGCGATCCGTCAGTTCGAGCGCCTGCATCCCGACGTCGTCGTGATGGACGTGCGGATGCCGACCATGGACGGGATCGAGGCCACGCGCCGCCTGAGCGCGGCCGAGCCGCCGGCCCGCGTCCTGATCCTCACGACGTTCGACCTGGACGAGTACGTGTACGAGGCGCTCCGCGCCGGCGCCAGCGGCTTCCTGCTGAAGGACCGACCCTCCGAGGAGCTGGTGGCCGCCGTGCGCGTGATCGCGGCGGGCGAGGCGCTGCTCGCGCCATCGGTCACACGCCGCCTGATCGAGGAGTTCGCCCGGCGACCGGCGGCGGGCGGGCCGTCGACGGGCCTGGACGAGCTGACCGAGCGCGAGCGCGAGGTCCTCGTCCTCATGGCGCAGGGGCTCTCGAACGCCGAGATCGCCGGCGCGCTGTTCGTGGCCGAGACGACGGTGAAGACGCACGTCGGGCGCGTCCTGCAGAAGCTTCGGCTCCGCGACCGGGCGCAGGCCGTCGTGCTGGCGTACGAGTCCGGCCTCGTCCGTCCCGGCTCGTAGGCGGGGTCGGTTCCGGGTTGCGAGATGTCGGCGGTCGACCGTAGGGTCGATGGATGCCCTCCGCACCGATCGTGCTCGTCCCCGGGTACTGGCTCGGCGCCTGGGCCTGGGACGAGGTCGTCACCGCGCTCCGAGCCGACGCCCACGACGTCAGCGCGCTCACGCTGCCGGGCCTGGAGTCGGCGGATGCCGACCGGTCCGCGATCACGCTGGACGACCACGTCGAGGCGATCTGCCGGGCGGTGAGGGCCGCGAGGGCGCCCGTCGTTCTCGCCGTCCACAGCGGCGCCGGGTTCGCCGGGTACGCCGCCAGCGACCGGGTCCCCGAGCGGATCGCGGCGATGGTCTACGTCGACTCCGCACCCGGGATCGGCGCGGCCGACCCCGACCTCGATGCCGTCGAGAAGCCGATGCCGCCCCTGGAGGAGCTCCGGGCCGAGGAGAACCTCGACGGGCTCAGCGAGGATCAGCTCCAGACGTTCCGGCGGCGGGCCGTTCCAGAGCCCGGTCTCGTGCTGCGCCAGGGCGCCGACCTGACCAACGACGCTCGCCTCGACGTGCCCACCGTCGTCATCTGCACGGGGTACCCGTCGGACCAGGTCCGGGCTGCGATCGGCGAGGGCTGGGCGTGGCTGGCCGGCCTGAGCGAGCTCCACGACGTCACCTACGTCGACCTGCCCACGAGCCACTGGCCGATGTGGTCCCGGCCACGTGAGCTCGCCGCGATCATCAGCGAGGTCGCGACCGCCCACGCCACCGGCTCCTGACCTCCCCTGCCCGGGCGAACGCTCACCCTCCTCCCGCCGCATGACCGCTCCTCCTCTGGGATGACGCCGCGAACCAGACCGCAGGCCGACGTCGGGGTGAGCCCGCCTCCCTAGCGTGGTGCGCAGAGACGGAAGGAGGCGGTGGGGGTGCAGACACGGACGATCGGAACGGCGACGGAGGGGCGGGCGCCACTCGGCTCGCCGGCGATCGCGGTGCGCGGCGTCACCAAGCGGTTCGGCGACGTCGCCGCGGTCGAGGACCTCGGGTTCGAGGTCCGGCCGGGCGTCGTGACCGGGTTCCTCGGCCCGAATGGCGCCGGGAAGAGCACGACGCTACGGATCGTGCTCGGGCTGGTGCACCCGGACGAGGGCTCGGCCACGGTGCTCGGGCTGCCGTACGCGAGCCTGCCCGAGCCGACGCGCACGGTGGGCGCCGTGCTCGAGACGCAGAGCTTCAACCCGCTTCGGAGCGGCCGGAACCACCTACGGGTCCTCGCGACGGCGTCAGGGCTCCCATCGGCGCGCGTCGACGAGGTGCTCGAGCTGGTGGGGCTGAGCGGGGCGGCGCGACGCCGCGCGGGGAAGTACTCGCTCGGGATGCGGCAGCGTCTCGGCCTGGCCGGCGCGCTGCTCGGCGATCCGCGCGTGCTGATCCTGGACGAGCCCGCGAACGGACTGGACCCGCAGGGGATCCGGTGGCTCCGGGACTTCCTGCGCGGGTTCGCGGCGGACGGGAACGCGGTGCTGGTGTCGAGCCACCTGCTGTCCGAGATGGCCCAGCTCGCCGACGAGGTCATCGTGATCAATCGCGGCCGCCTGGTGAAGCAGGCGCCCGTGCACGAGCTCGCGAACGGGTCCCGCACGCTCGAGGATGCGTTCTTCGAGCTCACCGAGGAGTTCCCGGAGGAGGGAGCACGATGAAGGACCAGATCGCATCGGAGATCCGCAAGCTCACCAGCACGAGGAGCGCTTATTGGCTCCTCGCGGGGCTGGCGCTGGTGGTCGCCTTCACCTCGGCGAGCGTCGTCGGGGCCGACCAGATGACCACGAACATCGATGCGCCGCTCGAGCACCAGCCGTTCCTGGTGTTCCCGCTGACGGTCACGACGGTGTTCACGATGATCCTCGGGATCCGCTCGTTCACCGACGAGTTCCGCCACGGCTCGATCGTGCCCACGCTCCTCGCCAGCCCGGACCGGCGCCGGGTCCTCGGCGCGAAGCTCGTCGCGGTCTCGGCGGCTTCGGTCGTCTACGCGGTCGTGGCGTTCGGCACCGCCCTCGCCGTCGGGGCGATCGGCCTGGCGGTCCAGGGCGGCGAGCTCTCGTGGTCGGCGGGCGCCGTCGCCGCGATGGGTGGGAACCTCGTCGTCGCGAGCGCGTTGTGGGGAGCCATCGGCGTCGGGGTCGGCCTGGCCGTGCGGCATCAGCTCGCGGCGATCGTCGGCATGTTCCTGTGGAGCCTGGTCGTCGAGAGCGCGCTCGGCGCGCTCGTGCCGGGCGTCGCGAGGTACCTGCCCGACGCCGCCGGCTCGGCGATCGTCGGCGTCGACGCGGCGAACCTGCTGACCCCCGGCTTCGCGGTCGCCGTGCTCGCGGGATGGGCCGCGCTCGCGGCCGTGGTGGGCGGTCAGCTCATGCAGCGTCGGGACGTCGCCTGATCACGATCCGGACGAGGCGGCGCCGTCGAGGGTTCTTCCCTCGGCGGCGTCCCTCGTTCCGGCCCAGGGGCTCGACCTAGACTGAGCGCCGTGGGCGAGTATCGGGTGCTCGAGCGCGCTCCTACGGTCGATGAGTACCGGCGCCTGCGGCGCGCGGTCGGCTGGAACGAGATGACCGACGAGGGCATCGCCGAGGGCCTGCCGAACGCCCTGTGGTCAGCGGTCCTCGAGCTCGACGCCGAGATCGTCGGGTGCGCGCGGGTCGTCGGGGACGGCGGGCTCTACTTCTACCTGCAGGACGTCATCGTCCTGCCCGAGCACCAGGGCCGCGGCCAGGGCGCTCGCCTGATGGACGCGCTGATGGACTACCTAGGCCGCTCGGCCAGGCCGGGGGCGTTCGTCGGGCTCATGGCCGCCGTGGGGGCAGAGGCGTTCTATGAGCGGTACGGGTTCCGGCGCCGGGGCGACGCGCAGCCGGGCATGTTCCGCGTCTGGGCCGAGCCCGCCTAGGGGAACGGGTCGGGCGCGGGAACCCGCAGGCCTCCCGCGCCCGCCCCGGACGCGTCTCCCCGCGCGCGTCGACTACTGGATCAGGTCCGCCGCGAACACGTAGCGCATGTCGTCGTCTCTCGGAGTCGCGGCGCATGCGTATCGCCATTTCTTGTCCGTCCAGCACTTCGTGGCCCGGCGGATGCTGGTGTTCGTCATCACCAGGTCCACCTCGACGATCTTGCCCTTGCCGAAGGGAACGACGATGTCCGCCTCCCCGGCCCGGTCCACGGCGAGCGGCTTGAAGACGACCTTGCCGCTGTCGTAGAACACGACCACGGACGCCTCGGGACCGGTCTTGTAGGCGGGCGCGTTCATCCCGACGAACAGCTTCGCGTCGCTCCGCACCCCACGCCCGGGCACGAACCAGAAGTAGCGGCTGCTGAGATGGTCGATCAGGGTCGAGCCGCTCGGGCTGGACTTCGTCCTCGTGATCTTGAAAGCGTCTGTGAAGGGCGCGAACCCGTAGTCGGCGCCCTCGTCGTACACCGCCGCCGGCACATCGTTCCACATCGCGAAGTCGGCGAACATCCATCGGAACCTCGCGCCGAGGTCCTTCACCACCGCCTCGATCGCCTTGAGGCTGTACTTGTCGGGCCCGACGGCCGAGCCGTCCGCGTACTCCCACGCGTGGCGGATCACGACCGGGTCGGCGCCGGGAGCCGACTCCGCGAAGAACCGGTGGAAGATCCAGTCGCCGTACACGTTGAAGCGGTTGTTCGCGTCGAGCGGCACCTGCGGCTCGCCGATCGGCGACTTCGGCAGGTACTGCCAGTTGTCGTTGATCGGGTCGAAGACCTCGTCCTCGATCCACGTCGCCGAGGACTCCATGAACCACCGGTCCTCGCCCGCGTCGTACGCGAACTGGACGGCGTGGAAGAACTCGTGCGCCATCGTGACCTGGAGCGCATCGATCCCGTTGGCTCCTGAGGGGAACTGGGAGACGGCGAAGTCGTCGTCCACGACGCAGTACGCGGAGAAGTCCCAGTACTGATAGCCGCTCCCGGGCTCCGCGTTCGGGTCGTCCGTCGTGCAGTAGCCGTACAGACCATCCGCGCCCACGTCCGCGATGTAGACGTCGATGAGGCCACTCCCGCCGTTGTTCGAGGACGTCGTGTCCGCCTTCGGCGCGCGGTACCCGTACGTCGTGACCTCGCTGCCCCACACGTCGTCCAGCGTGGCGAGGGTGGTGTCCACGTAGTCGGGGGTGCCGTTCGGCGGCGTCGTGTCGGTGAGGTCGGGGGCATCGGTCGTGGTGGCCACGTAGTGGACGCAGCCGTTCGCCGAGCACACCGGCGTCTGCTCGCCCACGGTGTACTCGTCCGCATCTCCCGGATCCGTTGGGCGCGCGAGGATCGCGTGGGCCTGCCGCAGCTGCACGGCCGAGAGCTCGTCGAGCCTCAGCACGAGGTCGCGCAGGATCATCGTGGCCCCCCGCGGGTCGGAGCGGCGGACGTCGCCGTACCGGGACCGCACGGCGCGCAGGTCGAACAGCGCGTGGGAGCGCTCGAGCGCGTACGTGGCCGGGTCGATCCTGCCGCGATCGAGCGCGCGGGTGAGCGCGTCACGCTCGGCGGGAGCGAATGCGGGCAGCGGCTTCGCCCGGCGTGCGGCGGGGTCGGCCTGGCCGGTGCGTGGCGCCCGGTCCCACGGCCCGGCCGCGGCGGACGCGGGGACGCCGAGCACCAGCGCGAGCGCGGCCGCGAGCGCGACGACCGTCCAACGGGTAAGTGAACGCTTCACGGGTGGCTCCGATCCGTCGAGGGCGTCCCATGCTACATCCGCGAGGTTCCCTGACAGCGGAACCGCGACTCCCCGCGACGGACGCGGTCACCGGATCGGGAACTGGATCTCGGTCAGGTTGTGGGCGGGGTCCGGTGTCTCCTGCGGATCGGTCAGGTAGATCTCGCGAGGGGGACCGGCGACCTCGTGCCCGTGCTCCTGGATCCAGCCGGCGACCGTCTGATACGCGGGACCGATCTCGTCGTACGGCCCGCGGTGCATCGTCGACGCGACGGTCGTCGCCGGGAGTTCCTCGCCCAGCACGTCTCCCGCGCCGGGGAAGGGAGCGGCGACGGGGAACGCGATCTGGATGTCACCGTCGCTCTCCTCGTCGATCACGTCGAACATCACGAGGAACGGCGGGCCCACCATCTGCGCTCCGGCGCGCCCGACGGCCTCCCCCACGGTTGCGAACCCGGACGACACGTCCCGCCCGATCGTGGCCATCGACGCGTGCTTCCGCAGCGCCGCAACGTGCTGCGCCGGAACCTCCTTCACCGTGACCTCGTACATCACACCCTCCTTCCGATCGATCAACCGACCGAGGAAGGCGAGCATCCGCTCGTGGCGCCCGACCTCCGCCTCCAGCCGGGCGCGATGGCGATCGAGGACCTTCGCGGCCACCTCCGGGTCATCGGCGTCGAGCGCCTCGCGCACGTCCTCGATCGGCATGTCGAGCGAGCGCAGGACGCGGATCGCCTCGGCGCGGTTCGCCTGCCCGTACGTGTAGTAGCGGTAGCCGGACGAGCGATCCACCACCGCCGGTACGAGCAGCCCGATCTCGTCGTAGTGCCGCAGCGCCTTCACCGACAGCCGCGTCATCTTCGAGAAGCGCCCGATCGGGACCAGGTTCTCCATCGCCCCCTCCTTCCTCGCCCCCCATCCTGGAGCCTCCCCCCACGGGAGGGTCAAGCGCGTCTCCGGGACGGACGGCCCGGTTCCGGCGGGACCACCGCCCGACGACCGCGCCATCGCATCCAACCCCCCGGCCGACATACACTCGCTCCCATGAAGTCGCTCGGGCACTTCCCCGACCCCTTCCTGACCGAGATCGCCGCCCAGCCGGACGCGATCCGGCGGGCTGCTGCGGCGATGGTCGAGCAGCGCGAGGTGCTCGACCGCGTCCGCGAGGCGAGCACCACCGCGCGCACGCTCGTCTTCACGGGGATGGGCAGCTCGTACGACGCGTGCTACCCGGCCGTGAACGACCTCGCGGGACGCGGCGTGCCGTCGCTCCTGGTGGACTCGGCCGAGCTCCTGCACTTCCGGCGGCCGATCCTCAGCGCCCAGACCCTGGTGGTGATCGTCAGCCAATCGGGCGAGAGCGCCGAGATCGTGCGCCTGGCGACCGAGATCTCGCGGCAGCGGATGCGCCCGTTCGTCGTCTCGATCACGAACGGGCTCGCGAACGACCTGGCGCGCCGCGCGGACATCCGCCTGGACACGTGGGCCGGCGTCGAGACCGGCCCATCGACGAAGACCTTCGCCGCCGCGATGACGACCCTCGCGGGGCTCGCGCGGCTGCTCGCGGGTGACGAGGTCGACACCGCGGTCGACCGCACCCGCACGGCGGCCGAGGGTGCCGCCCTCGCGGTCGAGCGACTCCTCGACGATCCCGAGAGCTACGCGGGCGAGCTCGCGGAGCGGCTCCCCGGCCGAGACGTGATGGTCGTCCTCGGACGCGGCCCGGCCCGGGCGGCGGCCGAGATGGGCGCGCTGATCCTCAAGGAGTCGGGCGTGATGGCCGAGTCGCTCGAGTCGGCGATGTTCCGGCACGGCCCCCTCGAGCTCGCGGGACCGGGGATGTCCGCGATCGTGATGGCCACCGAGCCCGAGACCCGTCGCCTGGACCTGGCCCTGGCCGCCGACCTGGTCGGGGCCGGCGCCTCGGTGCTCGTCGTCTCGCCCGACGGCGAGCAGCCGAAGGGCGCCCACGCCGTCGCGACCGGCTACCTCGACCGGGCGCTCGTGTCGGCGGTCTCGATCGTCCCGGTCCAGCTGCTGGCATGGAAGCTGGCCTCGGATGCCGGACGCACGCCGGGCGCGTACACACGCGCCCAGAAAGTGACCACGCGGGAATGAGCCTCCTCGCCCGCCACCCCTAGGGCGCGGAGGAGGGTGGGGCCGGAGCTCCCGGTTCGAACGGCAGCCAGCACTCGACGACGGTGCCGCCGCTCGGCGCGCCGTGCACCCGGCACCAACCGCCCGCGAGCTCGGCACGCTCGAGCATCGCCGGGATGCCCAGGTGGCCGGGCCGTGGCGACGCGACATCGAGCGGCTCGAGGCCCCTGCCGTCGTCGATCACGAGCAGCCGGATCCCGGCATGGGAGCCGACCAACTGCACCTCCACGCGCGAGGCCCGCGCGTGCTTGCGCGCGTTCGCGACGGCCTCCTGCGCGATCCGGAACAGCGTCGCGCCGACGTCGGGCGGCGGCTCCCCGTCCAGCCGATCGTCGACGGTCGTCTGGAGCGACCCGTCCCCCCAGGATCGGCCGAGGTACTGGCGGAGCGCAGCCGCGAGCCCCTCGCGATCGAGCGCCGGCGGCCGGAGCTCGAACAGGAGCGAGCGGAGCCGCTCGGTCGCCTCGCGGAGCGTCTCGTGCAGCTCGACGGCCTCGGCGCGCAGCTCGGGGTCCTCGAGCCGCCGTGCGAGCGCCTGGGCCCGCAGGTCGGCCGCGGTGACAACCTGGATCGGGTCGTCGTGGAGGTCCGCCGCGATCCGCCGGCGTTCCTCCTCCTGCACCTCGTCGATCCTCGCGGCGAGCGCGCGGACGAGGTGCCGGTACGCGACCGGCGCGTCCTCCAGGTCCCGCCGGAGTCCGGGCGTGACGCGGACGTGCCCCATCGGGGCGCTCACAGCTTGTACCCGAAGCGACGCAGCATCGCCTTGCGCTCCGTCACGTCGACCTCGGTCTCGACCCCGAGGGGCGGGCTCCCGTCCACCACGCCGAGGATCGCGCGGCCCAGGTCGCTCCGGCCGACGACGACCTCTAGCGGGTTCGCCGTCGCGCAGAAGATGCGGCACACCTCGGGGACGGCCTTCACGGCGTTCAGCACGTTGATCGGGAAGCCGTCGCGGAGCGCGATCACGAACGAGTGCCCGGCGCCGATCGCCTCGGCGTTGCGGACCGCGACGTCGATCAGCTCCTGATCGTTCCCGCTCCAGCGGATCAGGCATGGCCCGCTCGCCTCGCAGAAGGCCAGCCCGAACCGCAGACCGGGCGCGGACCCCACGAGGGTCTCGTGGAGGTCCTCTACGGTCTTGATGAAGTGCGACTGGCCGAGGATGACGTTCAGGTCCTCGGGCTTGTCGAACGCGACGGTCGAGATGTCCACGGGGAAGCTCCCATCTCGCTCGGGTGCGCTAGAGGCTCTCGAGCCTGGACACTAGCCCCGCCAGGAGCGAGATGCGAGGAACCACGCTGGTGAGATCGATCCACTCCCTCGGTCCGTGGTCGTCGCCCCCGACCGGCCCGAGCCCGTCGAGCGTCGGGACGCCGGCCGCCGAGGTCGTGTTCGCGTCCGACGCGCCCCCCGTCGAGGCATCGTGCAGGTCGAAGCCCAGGTCCGCCGCGACGCCGATCGCGAGCGCCACGAGCCGCGCGCTCGCCCCGGTCTTCTCCATCGGGCGGTGGCCGGCCGCCTGCCGGAGGGTCGCCGCGACGTCGGGCACCGTGTGGTCGTTCGCGATCCGTTCGAGCTCGGCCTCGACGGCCTGAAGCGTCTCTTCGGCCGGGGAACGTAGGTCGACCTCGATCGTGCAGCGCTCGGGCACCACGTTCGTCCGGGTCCCCCCGTGGACGACGCCGACGTTCACGGTCACGCCCGGCCAGCGTCCGTTCAGCGCCTGGAGCGCCACGGTCTTGTGCGCCGCCTCCAGGACGGCGCTGCGACCGCGCTCGGGCTCGACGCCGGCGTGCGCCGCGCGACCGACGATGTCGATCGCGTAGTCGCTCACACCCTTGCGCGCCGAGACGATGTCGCCGTTCTCGCGCGCGCCCTCGAGCACGAGGGCGACGTCCGCCTCGGTCGCGAGCTCGGCGATCACGTCGTGCGAGAACGGCGAGCCGATCTCCTCGTCGGGGTTGTTCACGTACGTGATCCGGCCGAACCGGTCGAAACCGGCCTCCTGGAGGACCTCGACGGCGAAGGAACCCAGGAGCAGCCCGCCCTTCATGTCCGAGACCCCGGGGCCGATCGCGCGCTCACCCTGGATCCGGAAGGGGCGCTCGGCGGCGGTGCCGGCATCGAACACCGTGTCGGTGTGGCCGATCACGAGGACGCGTGGACCGCCCGCGCCCTCGAGCCGTCCGACCAGCAGGTCGCCGAGCTGGGGCTCGCCCGCCGCGGGATGGTGCGCGATGCGCTCGACCGACCAGCCGTGCGACCGGAACCGCGCCTCGCAGAGGTCCGCCACCCGGTTCACGCCCTGCGGCGTGTAGGAGCCGCTGTCGACGTTCACCGCCTCCTCGAGCGCCTCGACGAAGTCGTCGTAGCGCCTGGCCGCAAGCTCCTTCAATCCCTCCAGACGTGCCTCGCCCCCGTTCATCTCGTCCGTCCTCGCGTCATGCGATCGCTCCTCGGGTTGAACGGGCCCATGCTACCCAGGGTCCCGCCGGTCCCGGCCGCGGGCGGGATCGGCGGGTCGGGTAGCATCCGCGCGTGAACATCCGCGACGAGCGCAGCCTCCTGTGGCGCTTCTCCGCGGCGCTGATCGGGATCGGGTTCCGGCTGTGCTTCCGGCTCCGGTACGCGGGCGTCTCGCACGTGCCGCTCCACGGACGCGGGATCGTGGCAGGCAACCACCTGAGCGCTCTCGACGGGGTGGTCCTCGGACTGGCGGTGAGCGAGCGACGCAAGCGCGTGACGCGGTTCCTCGTCGCAGCCGAGTTCCTCGACCATCACTGGTTCAGCTGGGCGCTCCGCAGCTTCCGTCAGATCCCCGTGCACCGCGGGACGCGGGACCTCGCGGCGCTCCGGACGGCCATCGAGACGGTCGGGGGCGGCGCGCTCGCGGGGATCTTCCCCGAGGGAAGGGTCAACCCGGAGACCGAGCTCCAGCCGGCGAAGACGGGCGTCGCCAGGATCGCGCTCGCGACGGGGGCGCCGGTGATCCCCGTGGGCATCTGGGGAACGCAGGACCGGTGGCCCCGAGCCGGGTTGCACTGGCGGCGGCCGTGGCGGCCGGCGCTCGCCGTGACGTTCGGCGTGCCGATCGAGCCCACCGGCGACCCGGGCTCGGCGGGGGACGTCGATCGGTTCGTCGAGCGCGTGATGGACGCGATCGCGGACCAGGTCGAGGTCGCCCGCGCGCTCGCCGCGTCCCGCTGAGGCCGCGGTCAGCCCTTCACGACGCCGACGGGACGCAGCCGGGCGACGATCCGCGTGAGCCCGGCACCCTCGCACGCGCGGACGACCTCGGCGACGTCCTTGTAAGCGTACGGGGCTTCCTCGGACAGCTGGGCGAGATGGGCCGGGGCGAGCTCGATCCCCTCGGCCTCGAGGGAGCGCGCGAGGTCCGCGCCGCGCATGACCTTCTTCGCCTGCGTCCGCGACATCGCGCGCCCCGCCCCGTGACACGTCGAGGAGAACGAGCGCTCGGCGGCCTCCTCGGTCCCGACGAGCACGTACGAGGCCGTGCCCATGCTGCCCGGGATCAGCACCGGCTGCCCGATCGAGCGGTAGGGGGCCGGGACCTCGGCATGTCCCGGCCCGAACGCGCGCGTCGCGCCCTTGCGATGCACGCACAGGAGGCGGCGCCGGCCGCCGACCGCGTGCTCCTCGAGCTTCGCGAGGTTGTGCGCGACGTCGTACACCAGCGCGAGTCCCAGGTCCACCGCCGAGCGCCGGAGGACGTGCTGGAACGCCTCGCGCGCAGCGTCGGCCAGGACGTGCCGGTTCGCCCGCGCGAAGTTCGCCGCCGCGTTCATCGCACCCAGGTAGCTGCCCGCGGCCTCGTGATCGAGCGGAACGCACGCCAGCTGGCGGTCGGGCACCTCGAGGCCGAGCCGGCGCATCAGCCCATCCATCGCCTTCACGTGGTCGGTGCAGACCTGATGCCCCAGCCCGCGCGAGCCCGAGTGCAGCATCACGCACACCTGCCCCTCGAACAGCCCAAGGACACGGGCGGCGGCCGGGTCGACGACCTCGTCCACGACCTGGACCTCCAGGAAGTGGTTGCCCGAGCCCAGCGAGCCGAGCTGCGATCGCCCGCGCTCGATCGCGCGGTCCGAGACGTCGTCCGGGCTGGCGTCCGCCAGGACGCCCCCGTCCTCGCACAGCGCGGCATCCCGCTCGTCGCCGATCCCGCGCGAGAGCGGGAACCGGACGCCCTCCCGCAGGACTCGGACCACGTCGGCGCGCGACAGCGCCATCCGCCCCTTCGTCCCCACCCCCCGCGGCACGCGCACCCCGAGCGCATCCACCAGCTCGCGCACGACGGGGCGGACGTCGCTCGCCCAGTCCAGGTGCGAGCGCAGCAACCGCACGCCGCACGCGATGTCGAACCCGACGCCCCCCGGTGAGATCACCCCGCCCGCGTGGGGATCGGTCGCCGCCACGCCGCCGATGGGGAATCCGTATCCCCAGTGGATATCGGGCATCGCGAGCGACGCGGTGACGATGCCGGGCAGCGTGGCGACGTTCGCCACCTGCAGGACGGCCCGATCGTCCACCGCCTTGCGGAACAGCTCGTCCGAGGCGAACACGACGCCCGGGACGCGCATCCCGTCGACGGTCCCGACGGGCACCTCCCACGCGAACGGCCCGAGCCGGCGGGTCTCCATCCAGGCCTCACACGTCCAGGAAGACGCGGGCCTCGACCCCGCCGTCCGCTCGCGGCTCGACGGCGAGCTGGTGATACGTCGCGGCCTTCACGCCGATCCCGGCCGGCTCCGCCGGCGCCGGTGCGGTCTCGAGCTCGGCGACGAGGTTCCGCTCGGACAGGCCGATCACGTCGAGGGCCACGAACCCTGCCCCCTCGGACTCGTGGATCCACAGCAGCTCATCGAGGAGTGCGACGAGCAGGCCGGGCAGGTCGCGTGCAGTGACGCGGATCCGCCGGCGGGTTCCCGGACCCGAGACGCGTATCCCCATGAGCTCGGCCAGGGCGAGCGTCGCCTGTGTGAGAGCCCCGGACGTGTCGGGTCCCCAGGCGCGGATCCCGATGTCCGCCGTGTGCTCGAGCAGCTCGAAGCCGGCGGGCGCGGTCACCTGGCGCTCCCCCTCACTCGTCGGGCGCCGTCGCGACGACGCGGCGGCCGCCCGATCCGGTCAGGTGCTTCGCGAACCATCCCGCGGCGAGCTCGGCGACGCGCTCCAGGGCTCCCGGCTCCTCGAACAGGTGCGTCGCGCCGGGGATCACCTCCAGACGCTTCTCGCACCGCATCCGCGCCAGCGCCTCGCGGTTCAGCTCGAGGACCTGGCGATCGGCGCCGCCGACGATCAGGAGGGTGGGCGCGCTCACGCCCGGCAGGGCCCCGCCGGCCAGGTCCGGACGTCCGCCGCGGGAGACCACGGCGCCGACCCGTCGTCCCAGCTCGGAGGCGGCGACCAGCGCCGCGGCCGCGCCGGTGCTGGCGCCGAACAGGCCGAGCGGGACCTCGGCGACGCGCTCGCCCGCCCACCGGCTCGCACCCGAGAGCCGATCGGCGAGGAGCCCGATGTCGAACACGTTCGCGCGGTCCTCGCCCTCGGCCGGGGTGAGCAGATCGAACAGGAGCGTGCCGAGCCCGGCCCCGTGCAGCCGGTCGGCGACCAGCACGTTGCGCGGGCTGAGCCGGCTGCTGCCGCTGCCGTGCGCGAAGACCACGAGCCCGACCGAGCCGGCCGGCACGAACAGGTCCCCGGGCAGTTGCACCCGCTCGAGATCGACGACGACGTCGCGAACGGTGTCAGACCGGTCGGAGCGCCCGTCGGATGGATCGTCCCGGCGCTCCCGGAAGATCGGCATGCGATCACCCCTTCCCTGCGGGAGGTGTCGCGACCTCGCTGCCCTCCGATGGTGGCGCGGCGCGCGCCCCGGCGCAAGTCCGGACGCGATCGAGGCCGGCCCGTGCGGGCCGGCCTCGAGACCCTCGGGTCCGGGATCGTCACATCGCCGCGACGGCGGAGATCAGGTTCGAGTCGCGGAGCTTGCGCAGCGCCTCGCGCTCGATCAGCCGGACGCGCTCGCCCGACAGGCCGAGCACCTTCCCCGTCTCGCGGAGGGAGAGCGGCTGGCCGTTCTCGAGCCCGTAGCGCAGGGCAACCACGTGGCGCTCGCGCTCGTCGAGCACGCGGTCGACGGCCGTGCCGATCTCCTCGCGGAGGAGGGCATCCTCGACCTCGTTGAACGCCGATTCCGAGTCGACCTCCTCGATCAGGTCGCCGAGCTCGGTGTCCTCGCCCACCGGCGACTGGAGCGACAGCGGCTCGCGGCGACCCATCTCGGTCAGGTCGTCGATCTCCTCGATCGTCGTGTCGAGCGCCTTCGCGAGCTCCTCGCGCGTGGGCTCGCGCCCCATCGTCTGCGCGAACTGGAACCGCGTGCGGTTCAGCTTCCGCAGCCGATCGTGGATGTGGACCGGCAGCCGGATCGAGCGAGATCGATCGGCGATCGCGCGGGTGATCCCCTGGCGGATCCACCACGTCGCGTATGTCGAGAACTTGAACCCCCGACGCCAGTCGAACAGCTCGACCGCTCGCATCAGCCCGATGTTGCCCTCCTGGATCAGATCGAGCAGGGGAAGGCCCTGGCCCTGGTACTTGCGCGCGACCGAGACGACCAGGCGCAGGTTGGCCATGATGAACCGCTGGCGCGCCGCCTCGGCCTTGCGCACCTCCTGGCGGGCCTTGGCGATCGACTTCTCCGAGCGCAGGCGCCCGGAGCGCAGGCGCTCCTCAGCCTCCTTGCCGCGCTCGATGATGATGGCGAGCTCGACCTCCTCCTCCTTGGTGAGGAGGGGCTCACGCGCCGCGGCCTCCAGATACAGCCTCAGGTCGTCGGCGTCATCGGTTCCAAGCGGTCGTGCGGGCTCTGGCATCGTATCCCTTCTTCTCGTACCCTTCCGGCCTCCGCGGCAGGCATGCGAACCCGCCGGTGGAGGCCTTTCGGGACCCGTTGCATCCGTGGCGACCGGGGGGCGCGATAAAGATGGCCCCGCCGGGCCAGCAACACGCCATGCTACTCGTGGGGTGCGGTTCCTGTAAAGGGCCCCGATATGGAGAACGCGTGGCAGACGACCGTATTCCGGCACGGACCGGGCACGACGGGGTCTTGTGGCGGGGTCTACCATGGAGGCAACCCACTGCACCGCCGGGCCAAGGACCCGACAGGAGCGCGATGGTATCCCTGAGACCGACCCTGGCCTGGTTGCTCCTGGTCGGGATCTTGGCCACCCCGGTTCCCACGGCGGCGCAGCCCGAGCCGCCCTCGCGTCCGAACATCGTCGTGGTGATGACCGACGACCAGCGGTGGAACCTGTTCGGCTCCATGCCCACGGTGCGTCACGAGCTCAAGGCGCGGGGCCTCTCCCTGACGAGGGCCGTCGCGAGCAGCCCCCTGTGCTGTCCCAGCCGCGCATCGTTCCTCACCGGCACGTACCCGCACACGAACGGGGTCTGGAGCAACGGCGCCGACGGGGTGCCGGGCGGCTGGGGCGCGTTCCGGCCGCTCGAGGACGACACGCTCGCGACATGGCTGGACGCCGCCGGGTACCAGACCGGGCTGTTCGGCAAGTACCTGAATCAGTACAACGACCCCACCGCGATCCCTCCCGGCTGGGATCGTTGGGTGGCCTTCGCCGGGCGCAACGGGGCCTACTTCGACTACGACCTGACCGTCGACGGAGGGGTCATCCGGTTCGCGGATGCGCCCGACGACTACTCGACCGACGTCCTCGGCGGATACGTCGAGTCGTTCATCCGGACCTCGGACCCGGGCGAGCCGCTGTTCGTCTACTTCGCCCCGTTCGCGCCGCACGGTCCGGCCACGCCCGCGCCGCGACACGCGCGCGCCGACGTGAACGCCGCGTTCCCGAGCCACGGCGGGGTGAACGAACGCGACGTCTCCGACAAGCCCAAGTGGATCCGCGACCTGCCGATGCTCGACGCCGCCCGGATGGACCGCCTCCACGACCGGGCCGAGCGCGAGGCCAGGGCACTGATGGCGGTGGACGAGGCGATCGCCCGCATCCTGACGGCGATGCGGGAGACGGACCGGACGGACACGCTCTACGTCCTGCTCGCGGACCAGGGGATCGCGTGGGGCGAGCACCGGTGGACGTACAAGGGCGACCCCTACGAGCCGTCGATCCGAGAGGCGCTCGTCCTGCGGTGGGACGGTCACATCGCACCGGGCGCGCGGTCGCGGGCGCTGGTCCAGAACGTCGACGTCGCGCCCACGCTGGCCCAGGTCGCCGGGGTCGCCACCGCGGCGGTCGACGGATCCTCGTTCGCCTCGTTGTTCGACGGCGTGGGCGGGTTCCGCCGCTACACCACGACCGAGTACACCGGGCTGTCTCGGGAGCGGAAGCCGACGCCGCCGACGTACTGCGTGATCCGCGAGCCGCGGTTCAAGTACATCCGGTACGGCACTGGCGAGGAGGAGCTCTACGCGCTCGATCGCGATCCGCACGAGGTCCGGAACCTGCTCGCCGGACGCCTTCGGGGCCACGAGCCACGTCGGGCGTACACGCGGCTTTCGGACATCGCGGACCAGGAGTGCCGATGGATGCGAGGCGGCGTCTCGGCGCCGCCGCGTCCCACCTTCGCGCGGGCCGCCGACGGTCGGCCGGGTGCCGGCGTGGCGTGAGCCTCAGGACGCGCGCAGGGAGAGCACGGGCGCGACGTCGCGCGCCAGGAGCGACCACGTGGCGCCGGCGTCGGCCGAGCCGAACACCTCGCCCGACGTGGCCCCGAAGTACAGGCCGAGCGGGTCGCGTCCATCGTGGCAGAACGCCTGGCGCAGGATCGTCAGGTAGCCCTGCTCGGGGAGCCCCGCCTGCCGAGCCGTCCACGTCCGCCCGGCGTCCCGGGTCTCGAACACGCGGACCCGGCCGTCGCTGGTGACCCGGTCGCGGTCGGCGTTGAGCGGGATCACCCACGCCGCGTCCGGGTCCACCGGATCCGCCACGATCGGGAACCCGAAGTCGGACGGCAGGTCGCCGCCGATGTCGGTCCACGACGACCCGCCGTCGTCGGACCGGTACACGCCGCCGTGGAACTGCATGAACAGACGCTCGGGACGGACGGGCGACCGCTCGACGTGATGCACGCACCGGCCGAGCGGCTGTGCGAGCGCCTCCTGCGGGAGGTACCGGGGCACGATGCCCTCGTTGCCGGTCCGCCAGGTGGCGCCGCGATCGTCGCTCAACCAGACGCCGACGGCCGAGATCCCGAGCAGCAACCGCTCGGGGTCCCCGGGCCACGTGCAGATCGTGTGGACCATCAGACCGCCGGCGCCCGGCTGCCACTCGGACCGGGTGGGCTGGTCCCAGAGCGCTCGGTTCAACGTCCACGTCGTCCCGCCATCGCGGCTCTCGAACAGGGCGCCTGGGTCGACACCCGCGTAGAGGACGTCCGGCTCCTCACCGGGGGTGATCACCCATACGCGCTCGACGCTGGCGTCCGTTCCCTCCGGGAACCGGGGCCCGTCCGTCTGCTCCCATCCGGCCGCGGTCGGATCTTCGGACCGGAAGACGCGCGGGCCGAACTGCCCGTGGGTGACCGCCGCCAGGTACGTGCCCGAACGAGGATCGCGGATCGCGTACTCGACGTCCTGACCGGCGAACGCCCGGCCCGCGACCTCGAGCGGGCCCCCGCGGGCACCCCGAAGGACGAACAGCCCCTTGCGGGTGCCTGCGAGCAACTCCACGTCGTCGGACCCTCCGGATACCGCGCCCACGATCTCCATCCGCTCCCCCTCCCCGAGCGGCGCGTCCTCCTCGACGCGCTCCCCGTCCACGAACACGGCGACGTGACGGCGGATCCTCCCCCGGTCGTCCAGGATCCAGCCACGCAGGCGCGGGTACGCGGCCTCGAGCCCGCGCAGCACCTCCAGCACCGTCGCGCCCTCGCCCGGCACCTCGGCCCGTCCGCCCGCGAGCTCGCGGAGCGGCGGTCGCAGCCGCACGACGGTCATGGCGAGGGAGTCTAGCCCCACCCGCGCGAACGGCCGACACCCGGCCGAGCGTCCGGGGGTAGGCTGGCCGCATGACGGGTACCTTCCGCCTCCCCGAGAGCCGATATGTCGACCTCGGCGGGCCGGTGCACTACGTCGAGTGGGAGGGGCCGCCCGAGCGCACGTTCGTGCTCGTCCACGGGCTCGGCGGTTCGCACCTCAACTGGGTCCGCGTCGGCGAGGGGCTCTCCGAGCATGGAAGGGTGCTCGCCCCGGACCTGGCCGGGTTCGGGCGAACGCCCCGCGCCGGCCGCAGCAGCAAGCTCACCGCGAACAGGGCCCTGCTCTCGCACTTCGTCGAGGAGGTCGTCGGCACCCCCGTCGTGCTCGCCGGGAACTCGATGGGCGGCGGCATCGTGATGATGCAGGCCGCCACCGAACCCTCCTCCGTCGAGGGGCTCGTCCTCACGGCCTCGGTCTACCCGTGGGCCCGCGGAGGGTTCCCCTCCCCGGTCGTGATCGGCGGCTTCGCGGCGTACCGCATGCGGCGCGTCGGCGAGTGGGTGATGCGGCAACGGTTCGAACGCTTCGACGCCGACCGTCTCGTCCGGCTCAGCCTGCGACTGTCCACGGTCGACATCCGCCGGATCCCCGAGGACGTCATCCGCGCCCATGTCGACCTGCTGCTCGAGCGGGAGGACGACCCGGACACGGCACCGGCCTTCCTCCAGGCGACGCGCTCGCTCCTGTCGCTCGGCCGCTCGCCCGAGCGGGGGCGGGCGATCGTCGACCAGGTCAAGTGCCCGGTCCTCGCGATCCACGGGCGGCAGGATCGGCTGGTCCCGGCGGCGTTCGCATGGGCCGCCACGGACGCCCATCCCGAATGGTGGATCCGGGTGCTCCCCGACGTCGGGCACGTCCCGCAGCTCGAGGCGCCCGACCGCTGGCTGGCCAACGTCGCGGACTGGCTGGCGTCCGAGCTGGACGCCAAGCGTTAGGCGCCGGCCGCCTTCCCGAGCTCCTCGAGCGCGTCCTCGATGCCGTTCGCGAGCAGCTCGACGTCGGGCATCGTGTCCCAGTCCGCCGTCACCCCGAACGCCATCGTCCCGCCGAGCGACGAGCAGGCGATCGAGAGCGCCGAGTTCCGGTTGAGCGGCATGGCGGGGTAGCTCGCCACGAGCCTCGCGCCGGCCAGGTACATCGGCTGCTGCGGGCCGGGGATGTTCGAGACCACGAGGTTGAACCACGGGCCGAGCGAGGCGGCCCGGGCGGCCGCAGCGAGCAGCCCCCCGGGGGCGTACGCGCCGAGGCTGATGATCGTGTCGGCCGACATCGCCATCATCGAGGACTTCAGATGCTCGGTCGCCTTGCGGACCTCGGCGAGCCGCCGCTTCGCACCCATCGCCCCCACCGGGATGTCCACCAGTGCGGGCGCCACCCGGTTGCCCATCGTCCGGTCCCCCGCCGCGCGGACCGAGACCGGAGTGAGCACCCGAAGCGTCCGACCGCGGGTCGGCTCCCGACGCGCCCGGAGCAACCGGTGGAGCGCGCCGGCGACAGAGGCGAGCACCACGTCGTTCACCGTCCCGCCGAGCGCGTTCTTGACGTCCTTGAACCGTTGCAGCGGTGCGTCGGCGATCGCGAACCGCCGGCTCGAGCCGATCTCGACGTCGAGCGAGCTGGTCGGGCGCGTGCCCATGTCGAGGATGCTGCGGATGCCGGAGAGCACCGACCCGACGTTCAGCGCGGCGAGGGCGGGCTGCTGCCGGGCCGTCTCGACGGCGTCGGTCAGCGCACGGACCGGGTGCGTCGTGAGCACCTCGACGGCGTCACGGAGCAGGTCCTGCGAGGTGGGCTCGGGCTGGGGCGCCCATGCCGGCGCGGGCGGTGTGGACGGCGTCTCCGGCGAGAGGTCCCAGAGCGCCGCGGCGAGCTGAACACCGGCGAGGCCGTCGATCATCGCGTGGTGGACCTTCAGCAGCGTCGCGACGTGTCCGTCCGCGAGACCCTCCAGCACGTACAGCTCCCAGAGCGGCCTGGATCGGTCGAGGGGACGCGACAGGATCCGCCCCGCGTACTCGGTCACCTCGTGGTGGCCCCCCGGCGAGGGGACGGCGGCGCGCCGGACGTGGAAGTCCAGGTCGAAGTGCGGGTCCTCGACCCACACCGGCAACGAGAGGTTGAACGGGACGGCCCGTACCTTGTGCCGGAAGCGCGGCGCGAGGTGCAGCCGCCGGGCGAACACCTCGCGAACGTCCTCGAACCGCAGGCGCCCGTCTGGCCGGGTCGAAGGATCGAAGATCGACAGGGCCGCGACGTGCATGTGCATCGCCGGACGTTCCAGGTACAGGAACGAGGCGTCGAGCGGTGTCAGGCGTTCGGGCGGGGCCATAGCACCTCCACCGTACCGCTCCGCGCGGTCGGACGCCGGCTCACACGAGCTCGATGCGCATGCGCTTGAAGCCCTTGCCCTTGCTCTCCGTCTTCGCCACGCGGACCCGCCCGACCTCGGCGGTCGAGCGCACATGCGTCCCCCCGTCCGCCTGCCGGTCCAGTCCGTCGATGTCGATCACGCGGATCGGGTCGACGTGCTCCGGGATCAGGTTCACCTTCGTGCGGATCAGGTCAGGATCGGCGAGCGCCTCGGCCCTCGGCAGGAAGCTCACGCGGACCGGGTGATCCTCGGCGAGGGCCGCGTTCAGCTCCCCCTCGACCTCGCGCCCGAACTCCTGGCTGATCGACGTGAGCTCGAAGTCCATCCTGGCGACCCCGGGCTCCATGTTGCCGCCGGTCACCTTCGCGCCGTACTCGCGGAACACGATGCCCGAGAGCGCGTGCAACGCCGTGTGGGTGCGCATCAACGTGTGTCTGCGATCCCAGTCGATCTCGGCCGTGACGGGCGTCCCGATGGGGGGCGCGCCCCCGACGACGTGGAGCACGGCGCCGGCGCGCTTCAGGGTGTCCGTGACCGGGACCTCGCCACCGTCGAACCGCAGGACGCCCGTGTCGCCGGGCTGGCCGCCGCTCCGCGCGTAGAACACGGTCCGGTCCAGGACGACCCCGTCCTCGGAGACGGCCACGACGGTCGCCTCGCACGAGCGCAGGTACGCGTCGGTGGCGCAGAGCTCCTCCGTCATCCGCGAGAGCCTACCCCAGGTCGTCGGCGGCCTCGTCGTCGCCCAGGAGGAAGGCGTTCACGCGCTGCACGAGCTCGGGCAGGCCGGCGAACAGGGACCCCTCGCTCGGGTAGACGAGGAGGTGGCTGGCCGGCATGAGCCCGTGCAGGATCCGGCCGAGCTCGGCGGGATGGATCTCGTCCCCCTCGACGCAGATGAGCAGGACCGGAGAGGTGACCCCGCGCAGCATCTCGCGATCGGGGACCGGCCAGTCGCGGATGACCCCTCGGACGGCCCGGGCGACCCCGTCGGGATGGTCGTGGTCCCACAGGAGGCGGTCGACCTCGCGCTTCCAGGGCATCCGCAGGTACTCGGCCGCGCGCTCGGGCGCGAACAGGATCGCCTCGAGGGCCTCCTCGGCGGTCTTGCCCTCGAGCTCGGCCGCCATCGCGTCGTACCGGTCCTTGAACGGGAACGGGCCGTCGAGCCCGGCTGGCATCAGCCAGACGGTCCGCTCGAAACGGTCCGGGGCTCGCGCGAGGAGGCTCGCGATCGCGCCCGCGCCGAGCGACGTGCCGATCGCCCGGGTCGCGCCGTACGCGGTCGCGACGGCGTCGAGGTCCCGAGCGAAGTCGACGAACGCGAAGCCGGTCTCCGGGGCGCTCGAGCGCCCGTGGCCGCGGAAGTCGAACCGCACGTGCGTCCCGGAGACGAACGGCGTGAAGGCCGCCAGCTCGTTCCGGTTGTTCGTCAGGCCGTGGGCGACCACGGTGACCGGCTCGCCCGTTCCGTCCACCTCGACGTAGAGCGTCGCGTCGTCGGTCTCGACCTGCGGCATCCGAACCTCGCTCGTCGCGCCGGTACCATACCGATTCGCTCATGACCGACATCAGCGTGACCCGTGGCGCCGACGTCGAGCGGTTCCTCTCGCGGTTCCAGGTCACCCTGGAGGAGGACGGCACCTCGACCCGTCACGTGGTCACGCTGTCCTCGAGCGACTACGAGCGCCTCGGCGGCGCCTACGCGACGCCGGAGGACTTCATCCGCGCGTGCTTCGGGTTCCTGCTCGAGCGGGAGCCGAAGGAGTCGATCCTGTCCTCCTTCGACGTCGCTCAGATCGGCGACTACTTCCCCGAGTTCGAGCGCGCCATCCAGGCCCCGTAGCTCAGGCGCGGACCGCGTCGAGCGCTCGTCGAGCCTGGGCCAGGTGGAACCGGTCGTGGCCGGCCAGGAGCCGGAACATCAGGTCCACGCTCTCGGGGCCGCGCTCCGCGTGGATCCCGACGCGGGCGCGCCGCTCGGGCACCGTCCGTGCCCACAGCGAGAGGTTCGCCCTCCGGAGCGCCCCGAACAGGTCAAGGAGCTTCGCCGGGTCGTCGTGCCCGTGGTCCAGGCGCTCGACCCACAGGTCTTGGTCGTAGCCCAGCAGCGGCGGCTCCTCGTGGGCGATCGCCCATCGGTACCTGCCACTCGTCACGAGCTCGGCGTCGCACGCGTGACCGAGGCACTCGAGCACGGACCACTCCGCCGGCTCGGGCCGGGTCGAGACGTCATCGCCCGCCTCCGTCACGAGGGATCGCCACGCATCCACGCTCTCGGCCTGCACGCGCTCGGGATCGTCCCGCCCGAGCAGGTCGAGCAGGTGCCGCTGGTAGGCGGCGGCCTCGGCGACGGGGTCGGGGCTGGGGGGACCCGGCGTCACGGATGGATCTCGACGAGGTCGTCTTGCGGCGCGAATTGGTCCCGGATCGCGCGCGCCCACCGCGCGACCAGCGCCGTCAGCACCAGGAACACGACACCGGATACCACCAGGATCTGACGCACGCGGTCCGGGTCGTCCTCGATCCACACGAGCGACAGCAGGAGCGCCGGGACGATGAAACCGATGTTGTAGGCGATGTCGAACAGGGCGAACGCGCGCCCTCGGAAGTCGTCGGGCATCGCCTGCTGCATCACGGTGTCGGCCGAGATCTTCGCCACGAAGAACGAGAAGAAGCCGACGAACAGCAGCCCCGCGAACCCCGCGAGCGAGACGAACCAGCCGAACACGACCGTGCCGGCGCCGAGCAACGCCATGGAGCCGATGAGCAGCCGGACCGGCGGGACCGTGTCCTTCCATCTCTGCGCGAGCACCATGCCGATCGCGCCACCGACGAACCCGAGCCCGCCGACCAGGCCGAGTGCGAGCGTGTCGGCCTCGCCGCCCTCGACGAGGTTCTTCGCGTACAGCGCGAACACGAACAGCACGAAGCCCCAGAACTGGTAGCGGATCATCTGGAACGACGTCAGACCGAGCGCGCCCGCGGGCCGGGCCGCGACCTCCTTCAGCCCCGCGACGATGTCGCGCACGATGCGCTTCGCCTCCTGCCCGAAGCTCATCTCGTGCGGCGCCGCCTCCATCCGGTGGATCTGGCGCGAGACGAACGCCGCCGCGACCAGCACGGCACCGCCCCCGATCACGACGAGCCACGAGGGCAGGAACGCGCCGAACCCGAACGCCACGCCGGCGCCGAGCACCTGGAACAGCGCGCCGCCCGCCTGGGAGAGCCCGTTCCCCTGGAGCAGGTCCTTGCCCGAAAGCACGTCGGGCATCGCCGCCGACTTCACCGCGAGGACGATGCGGACGCACGCCTGCATCACGAGCATCCCGACGATGAGCGCGAGCGTGAAGGCGACCCGACCCTCCGACGTGTCGCCGCCGAGCGGCAGCATGGCGGCGGCGGCGATGACGGTCACGAGGACGGCCGTCGCGAGGTTCGAGACCGACAGCACACGCCGGCGCTCGAAGCGGTCGATGAACACGCCGATGAACGGGCTGATGAACGTGTATGGGATGTAGAGCGCGAGGACCACCTTGAGCAGGTAGTCGGCGCTCGGGACCGTGGTGACGTCGAAGCCCTCGGTCCCGCCGAACGCGATCGACTTCGCGATCGACCCTCGGATCAGCCCGTCGGCGGCCATCGCGAGGAACTGCACCCCCATGAGGGCGGCGAAGTCGGGGTTGTGGAAGACCGAGAACATCGAGTTGAAGAACCCCCCGACCTTGCCGAGCGTGCCGAGGATCCACGAGCGCCCGAGCGCGAGCCCGCCGCCGATCGCGGTCGCGAGCGCCAGCGTCGCCCACCCGTGCGCCACCCCGAACGGCGCGCGCGTGACGGCGACCACGATCACGCCCGAGAGCACCGTGAGCGCGATCGACATGCCGGGGACGAGCGCGATCCTCTCCCAGGTGCCCTCGATGCCGAAGAACCTCGCCGAGAGCAGCCCCGGCACCACCAGCAGGAGCGCGAGCGCCACCACGACCCACAGCGTGTGGCCGAGGTTGTCCAGCGGGCTCGGGTGTCCGGCGTAGAAGTCCGCGACCTGCGCCTCTGCGGCCTGGGCGGAGGACACGGCGGCCGGCGAGGGCGTGGCCAGGCCGGGGCCGGTCACCACGGCGATGTCGGCACCGAGCGGGACCAGGTCCTCGCCCCCGGCATCGAGCACGTCCTCGTTCGCCGTGCCCTCGTTGAACTGCCGCACCAGGAACACCACCGGCGGGTCCGCGTACTCCTCTCGGATCGCCTGCACCTCTCGGAAGAAGCCGCGGGCCATCTTGTTGTAGGTGCCGTCGGTGAGCTGGGTGGGCTGCCCCGCCAGGAGATCGTTCACATCGCCGAAGTAGGTCATCGACCGCTTCACGGCGTCGCCCGGCAGACCCGTCCGCGAGACGTTCGTGAAGGTCTTCGACCAGCCGTAGGACTGATACGTGTCACCGAAGTTCACGATGAAGATCACGGGGGTGCCATCCGGCGCTCGATCGACGATCGCGCGCGCCGCGGCGAGCGCGGTGCGGGTCGGCTGGTCGATCCACTGGTTGTCCTCGTCCGCCCACTGCGCCGCCTCGCGACCCTTCACCCAGACGAAGCCGAGCGAGGCGACGATCGCGACGACGCCGAGCCACGCGACGACCCGGAGCACGCCCTGCCGCCGCAGGAGCCAGGCGATCGCGACCCACGCGCCGATCCCGAGGAGGGCCATGATCGCGGCCGTCGCGTTCATGAACCGGTAGTAGGGGTAGACGGCCCCGGCCACCCAGCCGAGCATCCCGAGGAGCGGGATGAGCCACATCGTCGAGATCGTGACCGCGGTGTCGCCCGGCACCCGGTCCTTCCGCGAGCGGTAGATCGCCCAGACGATCGCGAGGAGCATCAGCGGGACGGTGATCATCGGCTGGATCGAGTCCACCCAGCCGCCCAGCCGTTTCTGGAAGACCTCCATCGTGTAGGGCGGCGGCAGGGCGGCGTCTGCGAGCGACCCCTGGACACCCCACGGCGAGAGCAACCAGGTCGCCAGCCCCAGGATCATGCCGAACCCGATGGACATCAGGCTCGGCCCGTCGCGCGACAAGGCGGAGCCGAACCGGAACCGGCTCGTGAGGATGTGCAGGACGAAGACCATCATCAGCGAGAAGCCGAAGATCACGCACGTCGTCGGATGCACGTACGCCGCGACGATGCCGAGTAGGAACAGCGCCACCCGGGCGCCCCAGTGCTCGCGCGCCGGGACGTAGAACGCCAGCAGGAGCGAGAGCACGAACAGGACGGTGATGTTGTCCAGGTACCCCACGTACGGGGTGGTCATGAACAGCGCCGCGGTCGCGAGCATCGTGAGCAGGAACAGCAGCGGATCGCGGCGCTCGCGCGTCACGAACACCCCGAGGGCCATCCCGGTCAGCACCGGGACGCCGATCATCATGAAGGCGCTGAACGTGTACAGGTCGATGCCGGCGACGCGAACGAGGATCGAGCCGTAGAGCGGAACGGCGACGCGGTAGCCGCCGCCGAACATGTGGAACGGCCCCCAGTCGCCCGCGATCAGCCCGGGGGCGTCGGTCATCATCAGGTTCGCGCGCCACGTGTACCAGGCGGGGTCTCGCGTGGGCGCGCTGATCGAGGGGTCCTGCAGGAAGGTCCAGCCGAACGCCACGAGCACAACCGCGATCGCCAGCAACAGGAGCAGCGGGCTGTCGAGCACGCGGGTGCGCGCCTCGGGGACGCGAACGGTCTGCCCGGTTCGGTCTTTCGTGA
This sequence comes from Actinomycetota bacterium, assembly GCA_035718185.1. GTDB lineage: Bacteria > Actinomycetota > UBA4738 > UBA4738 > HRBIN12 > HRBIN12. The sequence continues at coordinate 13,373 of DASTHN010000058.1, read as the reverse complement.
GCGCCATGTGCTCGGCCTCTCCCACCCCTCAGCCCTGACCCGCGCGCGCCTCGGGCAGGCACGGGAGCGTGGCAAGGATAGACGACGGCAGCGCGGCGGCGAAGACCGTGTCGCCCTCGTGCCCGGGCAGGGGCAGGTTCTGGTTCTTGTAGGTGTCCCGCTGCGTGAGATCGAGGAGCCACTGCGACACCTGCGCGAGCGTGAAGCCGTTCTCGGCGAGCTCCGAGCGGTTCAGCCAGATCTCGGTCGGCCGGACCTTCTGGATGAGCGGGACGTCGTCGTCGTCGTCGAACGTTGCGGTCAGACCGGACTCGAGCTTGTTGATGTCGATCATGAACGCGCCCGACTGGTCCGGGTCGCGCTGGGTGCCGTGATCGGCCGTCACCGCCATCACCCACTCGCCCTCCCCGACCGTGCGGTCGAGGAACCGGACGAGCTGCTCGAGCGTCCGGTCCTGCATCTCCACCGCGTCCGACATCTCGATGCCGTCGGCGCTGAAGAGATGGCCGATCGTGTCGATCGCCTTGTAGTTCAGGAACAGGAGGTCGGGCACGTCGTCCGCGCCGAACCCCTCGCGGTCGATCACGGTCTCGATCAGCTTCTCCTGGAACGGTGTGCGGGCCGGCGTGTCGAACCCGTTCGAGAGCTGCTGGATGTCGTTCGTCCGCCACTTGCCGTCGAGGGCGCCATCGGCACGGTCGACGTCGTCCACGTACCGCGAGAGCGGCGGGAGGTCGTTCACGTAGTCCGGGAGCTCGTAGAAGGGCTTCATGTCGGTCGTCAGGTTCCACGACACGCTCTCGGCGCCCGCGGTCTCGCCGAACTCCTTCTCACGGGTCACCGCGATGTCGCGGTCGCCGCCGCCCCACTGCGACCCGTGGCTCATCATCATGATGTGCGCCGCGAGCGTCGCGATCGCGCCGACTTCCGGCCGGTTGTCCATCGCCCGGTCGTAGAGGTCCGCGAGGGTCGGATCCAGCAGGAACCCCGGACCGTTCTCGTTCGGCTTCTGGAGGCGGCCGTTGATCCGGACGTACTCGTCGACGAAGCCGTTGTGCATCGGGAAGGTCCCCGTCCCGATCATCGCGTGGCCGATCGGGGTGTTGGACGGCGACGCGCCGACCTCGGCACGGGTGAACCAGGCGCCCTCGGACCGGAGCGAGGCGAGGTACGGCCATGCGTTCGGCCAGCGATCGAGCACGTCGGTCCCCGCCGAGTCCCACACGATCGTCACGAGCAGACGTGGCACGTCGCGCTCCGCCTCGGGCAGGAGCGCCTGCGTCTGCGGGTCTCCATCGACGGTGTCGAACGGGAACTTCAGCAGCGCGCCGAGCGTTGGCGCCAGGTCCGCGAGCGTGACCGGCTGGTCGTACTCGCCGGCGCGGACGTAGCCGGGCCCGTAGAGCAGCAGCGGCACGTCCTGCGAGTAGTCGAACGGCGATGCATGGGTGAGGCCGCCGTTCACGAAGTTCGGGTCCTCCGGGATGATCTGGATGTCGCCGCTGCGGTCCAGCCGGATCCCGCGCCAGGTCCGCAGCAGGGCCTCGTGCGAGGTCGCGCGGCAGGCGGCGCGAGCGAGTGCCCGGCCGCTCACCGAGGCGGCCGGCGGCGGGCTGCTCGGGCCCGTGGGTGCCGAGAGCGCGTCGCTCGGACCGCCGGACGAGCCGGCGGCGGCGGTACACGCCGCCGCGACCAGCGCCACGCCGACCACGAGGGCCCGGATCGGCCGTCGCATCACCCGCGGGCCTCCGGCAGGCACTCCAGGCTCGGGAGCATCTCGGTGGGGATCGCGGCGGTGAAGACGCGGTCCGCACGGTCGGCCTCGGGAACGGCCGCCGCTCCCCCCGGTGCCCCCTGGGCCTTCGTGTAGTTCAGGATGAACTGCGCGATCTGCTCGACCGAGTAGCCGCTGCGGCGCATCGCGTCCTCGTCGAGGTAGATCTGGCTCGTTCGGACGGCGCGGAAGACCGAGTCGCCGGTCGTCGACGGGAACGCCGTCTCGAGGTCCTCCTGGAGCTGCCCCGGGGTCACCTGGAAGGCGCCGGAGACCTTCGGATCGAACTGGGCGCCGTGGTCCGCCGTCAGCACGAGGACGTAGTTCCCCTTCCCGACCTGCTGGTCGAGGAAGCGGACGAACCGCCCGAGCCCCGCGTCCTGCCAGCGAAGGGTGTCCTGCATCTCGGGGCTGTTCACGCTCCAGATGTGGCTGACGTGGTCGATCGCCTTGAAGTTGATGAACAGCAGGTCGGGAACGTCGTCCGCGCCGAACCCCTCCCGAGCGATCACCTCCTCGACCATGCGCTCCTGGTACGGGATCCGCGCCGGGGTGGCCCACCCCTCCTCGTACTGCTGGATCGAGTTGTCCCGCCACTTGCCGTCGAGCGCCCCGTCCTCGCGGTCCACGTCCTCCGTGTACGCGGACAGAGGCGGTAGCTCGTTCACGTAGTCGGGGAACGTGAAGAAGGGCAGGTTCTTGTCCTGGAGGTTCCAGATCTTTCCCTCGGTCCCCTCGTTGTCCTCCCCCACCGCAACCCGGAGGACGGCGATGTCCTTGTCGCCGCCGCCCCACAGGGCGCCGTGGCTCATCATGTTGAGGTGCCAGGTGACGCTCGACAGATCGCCGACGAGCGGTTCGTTGCCCATCGCACGGTCGTACAGGTCGCCGAGCGTCGGCCGCATCATGAGGAGCGGCCCGAGAGCACCCGCCCGCACGAGCTGGTCCCCGATGAAGAACTCGGCGTCGGTCTGCCCCGTGTGCATCGGGAACTCGCCCGTCCCGATCGTCGCATGCGTCGCGGGCGTGATGGACGGCGAGGATCCGACGTTGGCTCGCGAGTACCACACGCCATGCGGGATCAGGGCGCGGAGCTCGGGCCAGTCGTGCGGGAACTCGTCGAGCACGCTCATGCCGCCGGCGTCCCAGACCAGGGTGACGATGAGCTTCGGCGGCGCCGCCGGCGTCTCGATCTCGGGCAGGGCGCGACCGTCCACCTGCGGGAAGTCGTAGCCGAGCAGCGCCGCCTGGCTCGGCGCGATGTCGGCGATCGTGGCCGGTCGGTCGACCTGCCCGAGGGCGGGGATGATACCCGGCCCGTACCAGAGCAGCGGCACGTCCTGCAGGTAGTCCCAGGGACCCGAGTGCGGGAAGTTCGAGCCGACGAAGTTCGGCTCCTGAGGCACGATGAGGATCTGCCCCGAGCGGTTCGGATCGGTCCCGCGCCAGACCCGGACGAGGTATCGGTGCGGCATCGCACAGGCCGCGTCGGCGAGGGCGGCCCCCGGCGCGGGGGCCGGCGGCGGCGTCCCCGACGCGGGACCGGTGGGCGTCGCCGGCGTCTCGGCCCCGGTGGGCGGCGTAGCCGGACCCTCGGTCGGCGAGGGGGCCGGCTCCGCGGACGTGGAGGCCGCCGTGCACGCGGCGGCCGCCAGCGCGATCGCGAGGATCGACGCCGGCACGGTTCGGCGGCGCCTCACGAACGGGCCTCGGGCAGGCACGGCAGGTCGGACATCAGGCTCGACGGGAACGACGCCTGGAAGATCGGATCGTCGGCCTGCGACGCGGGCAGGGTCGACGCCGACACGTCGCCCTTCGTGAGACCCATGATCCACCAGGCCACGTCCTCGAGCGTGAAGCCGTTCTGCTTCAGCTCGTCCTCGTTGATGAAGATCTGCGTCGGCTGCACCAGCTCGACGATCCTCGTGTCGTCACCGTCGGTGTCGAACGTCGTGTTGATGCCGCTCACGATCGGCCCCGTCGGGATCGCGAAGGCACCCGAGACGTCCGGGTCGGGGATCGACCCGTGGTCGGCGGTGAGCACCAGCGCCCACTGCCCCCGCCCGACCTGCCGGTTCAGGAAGCTGACGAGGTCCCGAAGGGACTCGTCCTGCGCGCGGACCGCGTCCTGCATCTCGGGGCTGTTCACCGTCCAGACGTGGCTGATGTAGTCGATCATCTTGTAGTTAACGAACAGCAGGTCGGGCACCTCGTCCGTCCCGAAGCCCTCGCGCTCGATCATCGTCTCCAGCACCCGCGTCTGGTACGGGATCCGGGCGGGCGTGTCGAACCCGGACAGGAGCTGGTCGATGTCGTTCGAGCGCCACCGCCCGTCGAGGCGCCCGTCCGCCGAGTCCATCTGCCGGACGTCCTTCTCGAACCCGGGGACGTCGTTGAGGTAGTCGGGGAGCCGGTAGTAGGGCTGGAGCGCCGGCGTGAGGTTCCACTCGAACCCCTCCGCGCCGAGGGTCTCGGCGCCGACCTTCTCCCGGACCGCCGCGATGTCCTGGTCACCACCGCCCCACAGCGACCCGTGCCCGAGCATGCCGAGGTGGATCGAGACCGTCCCGAGCTCACCCACGATCGGTTCGTTGCCCATCCCCAGGTCGTAGAGGTCCGCGAACGTCGGGTCGATCAGGTACGTCGGGCCGTACTTCCAGGGCGTCGTGAGCTCGCCGCCGATCCGCAGGCGGTGCGCGACGATGCCGTGGTGATCGGGGAACGCTCCGGTCCCGATCGTCGCGTGCGTCTGCGCCGTGCTCGTCGGGGAGCTGCCTACGGTCCCGCGCGTATACCAGGTCCCATCCGCGATCAGCGAGCGCAGGAACGGCCAGTCGTGCGGCCATCGCTCGAGGACGTTCATGCCACCCGCGTCCCACACCATCGTGACGACGAGGCGCGGGGGCGTCTGGTTCCCCGCGACCGCCTCCCGCATCGGCGACCCGTCGGGGGCGCGGAAGGGGAAGCCGAGCAGCGCTCCCATGGTCGGCGCCACGCCGGCGAGCGTGACCGGCCGGTCGACCTCGCCCGCCGCCGCGATATGACCGGGGCCGTACCAGAACATCGGGATGTCCTGCGCGTACGCCCACGGCCCGACGTGCGGCAGACCCGAGCCGACGAAGTTGGGCTCGATCGGCAGGATCTGAAGCTCGGCGCTGCGGTCCTCGCGGTTGCCCCGCCACGTGCGCAGGAGCCATTCGTGCGGGAGCGAGCATGCCAGGTCGGCCAGGTCGCCGCTCGCGAGCTCGACCGCGGGCCGGACCGCCCCATCGCTCCGCGACGACGGCGCACTCGGCGATCCCGCCTCCGAGCGTGCCCCGGCCGCCGGCGAGCCAGCGCCCTCGGCCGAGGCGGAGCACGCGGCAGCGAGCACGATGAGCGCCACCAGGAGGCCGAGGATGCGGTTGGACGTCACGGAACGCATAGGGGACCCGACGACGGGCCCGCTCAAGATAGCAGCAGCGCGCCACCCGGCTGTCAGCCGGTCCGGCGGTCGCGTCCCGGCTCGCCGGCTCGGTAGTAGCGTGGCCGGGGTGTCCGGACGTCGTCTCCTCGTCCTGCTGATCGTGCTCGCGGCGGTCGCGCTCCCGGCGGGCGTGCTCCGGGCGCTCTGCGTCGGCAACGCCTGCGAGGACTCGACCGACGCGCAGGCCCGGATCCCGTTCTGCTCGCTCCCCGCCGACCTGCGCGAGCGGATCGCGAACGGCTTCCGCGAGGGGCGGTCCCCCGACGTGCTCGCCGTCGCCCGCGACACCGCCGTGTACACGGTGTCCGGCGGCCTCCGGCTCCCGTGGCCGGCGACCGGGACCTTCACCGACGAACGCGTGCCGCTGGTCTTCGCGGGTCCCGGCGTGGACCCGCACGGACGCGTCCCGGACGGGGTCACGCTCGATCGGGTGGCGCCGACGGTCGCCGGGCTCATCGGCCTCGATCGCCCCTTCCCCGGCGTGCGCTCGGGGACGGCGATCGACGCCGTGGCGGCCGCGCCGAGCCCGAACGCCGACGCCGCGCGACCGGCCCTCGTCCTGCTCGTCGCCTGGAAGGGGATCGGCAGCGCCGAGCTCGAGGATCTCCCGGAGGACTGGCCGTTCCTCGCCTCCGAGATGGACGAGGGCGCCGGAACGCTGGGAGCCGAGACGGGGTCCCTGCCGCTCGACCCGGCGGCGACGATGACGACGATCGGCACCGGTGGGCTGCCCTCCCAGCACGGGGTGACCGGCGCGTTCGTCCGCGGCGACGGGGGCGACGTGACCCCCGCGTTCGGGGCCGGGGCCCCCGTCCACATCATCGCGACGCTGGCGGACGACCTCGAGGAGCAGGAGCCCCGAACGCTCGTCGGGCTGGTGGGCACCCAGGACGCGGACCGCGGGCTGGTCGGCGGCGGCTGGTACGAGGGCCAGGACCCCGTCGACGTCGCCCTCGGCAACCCGGGCACGTCGGTCCACGCGGTGCGAGCCGATCTCGCGGGCGGGTACGGCGCGGACGACCGGACCGATGTCCTCGGCGTCGCGCTGCAGGGCGGCGTGCGCCGGCTCGACCGGTGGACCGAGCGGATCGTGACGTCGGCCCGAGCGGCGACGGAGGGCAACCTCGTCGTCGTCGTGGCCGGCACCGGGACCTGGGAGCGGGGTCGGCTCGCGATGCCCGCCGACCGGGTCGTCGCCGATGTCGAGGCAGCGGTGCCGGGCGCACGCCCCGTCGTCGCGGCGGAGGTCGCGGGCGGGCTGTTCCTGGACCAGGCCGTCCTCACCCAGCAGGCCGTCACGGGACAGGCCGTCGTCGACGCGCTTCTCGACACCGAGACGCTCGGGGGTGAGACGATGTTCGCGGACGCGTTCCAGGGGTTCGCGGTCTCGTTCGCCCGGTACTGCTAGGAGCGATATGGCTCAGCTCACCACGACGCGCACCCGCACCGAGGCCGCGGAGCGCCCCGCCCGGGACGCCACGGGGCGGACCGCGGTGGCGGTCGTCGCGGTGCTCGCGGCGCTGGCGCTCCTCCTGCAGCTCGTCGAGCCGCAGCGGTTCGCCTGGGTGCAGACGTTCTTCATCATCTTCGGCTCGCTGCTGGTCCAGGCGCTGCCGTTCGTGCTCGTCGGGGCGCTCGCCTCGGCGCTCATCGAGGTGTTCGTCCCGATGGGAGCGCTCGAGCGCCTGGCCGACCTGCCGAGACCCCTCCAGCTGCCCGCCGCCGCGCTCGCGGGCGTCGCGATGCCGATCTGCGAGTGCGGTTCGGTGCCGGTCGCGCGGCGGCTGGCCGCCAAGGGGCTCCTGCCGTCCGCGGCCGTGACGTTCATGCTCGCGGCGCCCGTCGTGAACCCCGTCGTGATCGCCTCGACGTTCGTCGCGTACCGCGGGCGCGAGGCCCTGTGGACGATGGTGGCCGGCCGCTTCCTGCTCGGGATCCTCGTCTCGGTGACGGTCGGATGGGTCCTCGGCGCGGTGAGCCGCGAGGGCCTCCTGCGGCCGAACCCCGACGACCGGCACGCCCACGCCGTCGAGCTCGGACGGCCCGAGCCCCGCTGGCGCCGGTTCTTCCTCCATCTGGGGGGCGACTTCCTGTTCATGGGGCGATACCTGGTGCTCGGCGCGACGTTCGCGGCACTCGTGCAGACGTTCCTCCCGGCGTCGTGGATCTCGCGTGTCGCGTCGCTGCCCGTGATCTCGATCGCGGCGATGATGATCCTCGCATCGCTCCTGTCCCTGTGCTCGGAGTCCGACGCGTTCATCGCGGCCTCGTTCGTGCAGTTCGGATCAGCGGCGCAGCTGGCCTTCCTCGTCTTCGGCCCGATGGTGGACCTGAAGCTCGTGACGCTGTACGCGGGGACGTTCCGCGCGGGATTCGTACGCACCGTGGTGATCACGACGTTCGCGACCACCCTCGTCGCGACCCTGTGGTTACAGCTGGTGATCGGATGAGCGACGCCGCCGTCGGCCGTGACGGTGCCCCCGCCCACGCGGCCGAGACGCGCGCGCGACACGTCAGCCCGAGCCGTCTGGCCGGGGCCGGGGTGCTCGGCGCGTGGGCGCTCCTGTTCTGGTGGCTGCTGCTGACCGGGCGGCAGGATCTCTACCTCTCGACACGGACCCAGTGGGTGGTCCCGGTCGGCGCGACGCTGCTGACCCTCGCGGCGATCGGGCGACTGGCCACGGTTCGGACCCGCGAGCGCGAGCCCCTGCGCCGCCGGGAGGCATGGATCATGGGTGCCGTCGTCGCGCCGGTCGTCCTCATCATGGCGTTGCCGCCGGCGACCCTCGGGCAGTTCTCGGCGGGCAAGCGGTCCAGCTTCGCGAGCGCGGGCGTGGCGACCTCGGCCGCCGATATCGGTTCGGGCGCGCTGACGCTGGTGGACGTGGCCGCGGGGCAGACCACGCCCGAGGGCGAGGCGGCGCTCGCGGCCAGGGCCGGCGAGCGGGTGGACTTCGTCGGCTTCGTCACGCGCTTCGACGACACGCCGGCCGACGAGCTCCTCCTCACGCGCTACGTCGTGACCTGCTGCGTGGCCGACGCCACGATCGCCCAGGTGCGGGTGGTGAACGTGACCCCCGGCGCCTTCGAGCCCAACGACTGGGTCGAGGTGACCGGCGCGATCTACCCGATCGGCCGCGAGGTCATCGTGAACGCCGCCAGCGTCGAGCCCGTTGCGCGGCCGGAGAAGCCCTACCTCACGCCGTGACGCCCCGGCAGTCCCGGCACGTCCCGATCAGATCCACGCGGTGGAGGGCGCCCTCGAAGTGCGCCGCGGCCGCGGCCTCGGCCAGCGTGCGCTCCACGGTGCGCTCGAGGCGCGCGGGGATCGTGACGTCCTCCACCGCACCGCAGGACCGGCACACGAGGTGGTGGTGGTGGGTCGTGAGGTCCTCGGAGAGCTCGTAGCGCGCCACGCCCTCCTCGGTGATGACCCGGCGAACGGCGCCCACCTGCTCGAGCACCGACAGGTTCCGGTAGACCGAGCTCTGCGGCAGTCCCCGGCGCCCCCGCACCAGGTCTTGCGTCGCGGCGGGACGTCCCACCCGCCGGAGGGCCTCGACGAGGTCGCGGCGCTTCGGCGTGTACCGTTGGCCCGCATCCGAGAGCCGGCGCGCGACGGTCGCGTGGACGTCGTCCATCACGCCTCCGCTCCACCCGTCCGCAGGCGGAGGGCCACGCCCCGCTTGGCGACCGCGACGAGCGCGAAGCACGCCGAGGCGATGAGCACGATCGTCCCGCTCGGCACCAGCCCCCAGATCCGCGAGAGCGCGAGGCCGAGCACGACCGAGCCGACGCCGATGGCGACGCTCCACCACATCGTCCCGCGGAACGAGCGCGCCAGCAGCTGCCCGGTGGCGACCGGCAGGACCATCATCGCCGCGATCAGCAGGATCCCCACGACCCGCATCGCGGCGACGACGGACACCGCGATCGAGATCGCGAGGACGGTGTTCAGCGCGCCGACGGGGAGCCCCGCCACGCGTGACCACTCCTCGTCGGTCACCACGGCGAACAGCGCCCGTCGCAGCGCGAGCATCGCGATGACGATCGTCGCGCCGAGCCCGACGATGACCGCGATCTCCCCCTGGTCGACCGTGAGCGGCTGCCCGAACAGGTAGACGAACAGGCTCGCGTTGAGCCCGCCGCCGAGCTTAGCCAGGACGACGCCGCCCGCGATCCCCGAGTAGAAGAAGAGCGCGAGCGCGAGATCGCCCGAGGCCGCCCGGCGCGCACGCAGCCACTCGATGCCGAGCGACCCGACGACGGCGAATACGAGCGCCCCCCAAACCGGCAACATGCCGGGGTCGTTGGGCGACGCCGCCAGGATCACGCCGGCCCCCACCCCCGCGAACGCGATGTGCCCGATCCCGTCCCCGATCAGCGACATGCGCTTCTGCACGACGAACGTGCCGATCATCGGGGCGAAGATGCCCACGACGACGCCGGCGACGAGCGCTCGCTGCATGAAGGCGAGCTCGAACGGATACGGCAACGGCCAGGGCATCAGCGGAGACCCTCGAGCCAGAGCGGCAGATCCTCCGGGTGCACACCGAGGCTCACGCCCGCCGCGGCGAGCTCGTCGGGACGGCCGTCGAACAGCACCCGCCCCTTCAGGACGACAACGCGGTCCAGGTCCGACACCACCGCCGACAGTTCGTGCGACACGAGCAGGACGCCGGCGCCGTGCTCCTCGATGAGGTGGACGATCGATCCCCGGAACCGGAGCTGCGACTCGGCGTCGACCCCTGCGATCGGCTCGTCGAGTACCAGCAGGTCGGGCTCGGAGGCGAAGGCCCGTGCGATGAACGCCCGCTGCTGTTGCCCGCCCGAGAGCTCGTTCAGCGGCGTCTGCGCGAGCTGGGCGAGGCCGACGGACTCGAGCGCGTGCCGGACGAACTCCCGGTCCGAGCGCCGCATCGGCCGCCACCACCCTCGACGCGAGAGCCGGCCGGCGAGCACGATCTCCTCGACGGTCGCCGGCACCTCCGAGTCGAGGTTGGGGCGCTGGGGCACGTAGCCAATCCTCGCGCGCTGGACGCGCTCGGGGTGCTCGCCCAGCACGCGGACCGTGCCGGCCGCGGGCGCGAGCGAGCCGAGTAGCACCTTCAGCAGCGTCGACTTGCCCGATCCGTTCGGGCCGACGAGCGCGACGAACTCGCCGGCCCGCACCGACAGGCTCACGTCCTCGAGCACCCGGATCCGCCCGTAGCCGAACGAGACGTCCTGGACCTGGACGAGGACCTCGCCGCGGGCCGGCCGTCCTGCGCCGTCGCGCTCAGTCGCAGCCAAGGGCACCCCGCAGCGTCTCCAGGTTCCGTCGCATGACGGAACCGTAGTCCTGTCCGGCGTCCAGCTGGGCCTGCGTCAGGCCCTCGAGCGGGTTCAGCACGGCCGTGGCGACCCCGGCTTCGCGGGCGAGCGCGTCGGCGACCTCGGGCGAGACGAGCTGCTCGGTGAAGACCGTCGTGACCCCCTGCGTCCGGACCAGGTCCTCCAGCTGAGCGAGCCGCGCGGGATCGGGCTCGGCCTCCGGCGAGATGCCGACGATCGGCTGTTGCACCAGGCCGTAGGCGTCCGCCAGGTAGCCGAACGCGTCGTGGCTCACGACGATCGTCCGGCGCGCACACGACGCGAGCCCCTGCCGGAACTCCTCGTCGAGCGCTCGGAGCTCCGCGTCATACCGCCGCGCGTTCGTGCGGTAGGCGTCGGCGTGCGCGGGGTCGCGCTCGGCGAGGGTATCGGCGATCGTGCCGACCACCGTCCGGAACCGGGCCGGATCGAGCCATACGTGTGGGTCGATCGACCCCCCGGCGTGGAGCGTGTCCACGCCCTTGAGCACATCGACGACCGTGCCCTCGCTCTCGGCGACCGCGTCCTGCACCGCCGGCTGGAACCCCTCACCGACGAACAGCACCACGTCGGCGACGAGGAGCGCCTCCAGCTCGTCGGGGGCGAGCTCGAGGTCGTGTGGCTCCACGCCCGGCGGCACGAGGTTCTCGACCCGGACGAGGTCGCCGCCCACTCGCTCGGCGGCCTCGGCGAGCGGGTACACGCTGGTCACGACGCGCAGACGCCCGTCGTCGCTCGACGCGGCCCCGCCGCACGCCGGCACGAGGAGCGCAGCCGCGGCGACCACCATCAGCGCGGAGAGCGACCGGCGACGCGAGGATCGGTTCCGAGAGTCCCGAGAATGAGAACGATTCCTATTTTCCACTGCGCCAGATTAGAAGGACATGTCGAGCGCGTCAACGTCGGGCGTCGGACCGCGGTCAGGGCTCGAGCGCCCGCCGGACGGCTCGGAGCGCGTCCTCCCGGTCGACGCCCAGCTGGCGGGCCCGACGCGCGAACGCGGCCGCCGCCGATCGCAGGTGCTCCTCGCGGCCGGACCGTTCCGGGAGCCGCTCGGTCACGAACGTGCCGTGGCGTCCGCGTGTGACGACGAGTCCGGCGTCCTCGAGCTCGCGGTATGCGCGCGCCACGGTGTTCGGCGCGAGGCGGAGGTCGACCGCGAGGCTCCGGATGGGCGGCAGACGGTCCCCCGGCTCGAGGCGGCCACGCTCGATCCGGGTCGCGAGACCGTCGCGGAGCTGGGCCGACAGCGGCACGCGAGACCCCGGGTCCAGGCCGATCCGCACGGCGCCATCATGCGCCGCGGTTGAGGACGACGCCACCGGCGGGCTAGCGTGTGGCCGCGATGACCGTCCGTATCGGGCTCGGGCTGTTCACCGGGCAGGTCCCCCAGGGCTCGGACCGCACGTTCGAGCGCGAGTACCGCGAGACCCTCGAGCTCGTCCGGCTGGCCGAGACCGTCGGCTTCGACTCGGCATGGGTGAGCGAGCACCACGGCGCCTCCGACGGCTACCTCCCGTCGCTGCTGCCGATGCTGGCGGCCTTCGCGGCGGTGACCGAGCGGATCGCCCTCGGCACGGGGGTCGTCCTCACGCCCTTCCACGATCCGCTGCGGCTGGCCGAGGACTGCGCGGTGGTCGACCAGCTCTCGGGCGGGCGACTGATCCTCGGTCTCGGCAGCGGGTGGCGCGAGGAGGAGTTCCGAGCGTTCGGCGTCCCGAAGGCCGAGCGCGTCCAGCGCACGGTCGAGACCGTCGAGATCCTCCGGCGGGCGTGGACGGGGCGCCGGTTCTCGTTCGAGGGACGATCGTTCCGGTATGACCGGGTGCGGGTGACGCCCCCCGCCGTGCGCCACGGCGGCCCCAGGATCTACCTGGGCGGCTACGCCGAACGCGCGGTGCGCAGGGCCGGGCGACTCGGCGACGGCTACATCACGGACGACGCCGGGGTCGACGAGGTCGGCGCCGCGCTGGCCATCGCGGAGGCCGGCGCGCGCGAGGCCGGGCGCGACCCGCGCGGCCTCGGCCTGGCGCTGCTGCAGAACGCGTTCGTGGCGGCCGAGGGCGACGCCTGGGGAACGGTGCGGTCTGGCGTTCTGCATCAGATCGGCGCCTACGCGGCGTGGGATGCGAACCATGACACGCCGGAGCACGACTCGCTCGAGCCGGCCGTCGCGAACGAGGACGAGCTCCGCCGTTGGACGCCCGTCGGCACGCCGGACGAGGTGGCCCGCGCCCTGCGGCCGTCCGTCGACGCGTACGGCGATCGACCCGAGTTCCACCTCGTCGTCCGCCTGCACTACCCGGGGATGGCGCTCGAGACCGCGGCCGGCGCGGTGGAGCTGTTCGCGCGTGAGGTCATCCCCGCGCTGAGGGACGCCTGAGCCACCGACCCGACCGAGGCCACCGTCGGTGCCGGATACGGCGTCAAGACCCGCCCCGGCGCGTCCGATGCCCTATGGGCAGACCCCAGTCGGGAGGATGCGTGATCGAACCGGAACTCGAACACGACACGTCTGTCGACGATCGTCGGATGGCGGGGGATATCCGTGACGCCGACGGCGCCGGCACGGTGGACTACCGCGCGCTCGTCGAGCAGATCCCGGCGATCACGTACACGGAGATCCACGACCGCGCATCCCCGACGGGCCAGCGCACGACGTACGTGTCGCCGCAGGCGGCGCGGATCCTCGGATACGCACCATCGGAGTTCCAGAACGACCCGCAGCTGTGGCGCACGCTCCGCCACCCCGCCGATCGGCCGAGGGTGCTCGCCGCCGAG
>DASTHN010000057.1:0-8528 GCA_035718185.1 Actinomycetota bacterium | reverse complement strand
CATGGGGTTGATGGTCTGTCGGGCCCTGGCCGACGCGCCCGACTTCGCGCTCGTCGCGGCGATCGATCGCTCGAAGGTCGGACAGAAGATCGGGCAGATGATCGGACACCCCGAGATCGACGCGCCGGTCTCCGACGAGCTCGACCGGCTGCTCGAGGCCAACGCCGAGGTCGCGATCGACTTCACGCACCCCGACGTCGCGATGGACGACATCCGCTGGTGCATCTCGCACGCCGTGCACGCGGTGGTCGGCACGACGGGGATCTCGCTCGAGAACCTGCAGGAGATCGACAAGCTGCTCTCGGACGAGGGTCACGAATCGAACGTGATCGTCGCGGCGAACTTCGCGCTCGGCGCCGTGCTGATGCAGCGCTTCGCCGCACAGGCCGCCCGGTACTTCTCGGCCGTCGAGATCGTCGAGCTGCACCACGACGCGAAGGTCGATGCCCCCTCGGGAACCGCGATGGCGACGGTGAGCCGGCTGCTCGAGGAGCGCGGCGAGGCCTACCGCGGTCCGGGCGCCGAGACGGTCCCGGGGGTGCGCGGCGGCGACGTCGAGGGGATCCGCGTTCATTCCGTTCGGCTGCCCGGCCTCCTCGCGCACCAGGAGGTCATCTTCGGCGGCCAGGGTCAGACGCTGACGATCCGTCACGACTCGACCGACCGGTCGTCATTCATGCCAGGGGTCCTCCTGGCGATCCGTGCGGTGATGACCCGTCCGGGGCTGACCGTGGGCCTCGAGCCCCTGCTCGATCTCCCAGCCTCCCCGTAGGACGGCAGCGTGGGTCACCGGCGGCCGGGCCCGTAGGCTGTGTGCCCATGAGCGTGCAGATCCGACCGATCCGGGAGGACGAGTTCGACGAGGTCGCCACCGTCATCTATGCGGCCTTCGGCGAGGTCGCGCGGCCCGAGTCGATCCAGAACGAGCGCCGGGTCGCGGAGCTCGACCGCTATCTGGGGGCGTTCGACGACGGCCGGATCGTGGCGGGCGCCGGGGCCTACTCGTTCCTGGTCAGTGTTCCGGCCGCCGAGGTGGCGACCGCCGGGGTGACCTCCGTGGGTGTCCTCCCGACGCATCGGCGGCAGGGGATCAACACGTCGCTCATGCGGGGGGTGCTCGACGATGCGCACGAGCGCGGAGAGCCGCTCGCGGCGCTGTTCGCGTCGGAGGGCGGGATCTACGGGCGGTTCGGGTTCGGCCTCGGGTCGTTCTCGTGCGCGATGGACCTCGAGACGGAGCGGTCGCGGTTCGTCCGCGGGTACCAGTCCTCGGGCACGGTGCGCCTGCACGCCAGGGACGAGGCGATCCCGCTGATCCTGGCGGTGTACGGGGAAGTCAGGGGGACGCGGGTCGGGATGCCGGCGCTCGACGAACGTTGGATCGAGTATCGCGTCGAGCACAGCCACGACGAAGGGGAGCGGAAGCCGTTCTTCGCGGTGCACCGGACGGACGGCGTCGCCGACGGCTACGCGATCTACACGGTGAAGCACGCGTGGCCCGACGGCATCCCGCACCTCGAGATCTCCGTCTCGGATCTCATCGCCACCGGGCCCGGCGCGTACGCCGACACCTGGCGGTTCCTGCTCGACCACGACCTGGTGCGGCGCGTCACGTCCTGGGCGCGTCCCGTCGACGACCCGCTGCTGCACCTCCTGGCCGAGCCGAGGCGCTTGCGGCTCACGGTCAAGGACGGCTTGTGGGTTCGGCTCGTCGACCTGCGATCGGCGCTGTGCGCCCGCGCCTACGCGGGGCGCGGACGCATCGTCGTCGATGTACGCGACCCCTTCTGCGTCTGGAACGAGGGGTGCTTCGCACTGGACGCGGGCCCCGATGGCGCGACCTGCGAGCCGACCAGCGAGGATCCCGACCTCGTCTGCGACGTCAACGTGTTGGGCGCGGCCTACCTGGGTGGGGTGACGTTCCGGCAGCTCCGGTGGGCGGGTCGGGTGGACGAGCGCTCCCCGGGTGCGCTCGCGCGCGCCGACGCGCTGTTCGGCTGGGACCCCGCGCCGTGGTGCCCCTTCGTGTTCTGACCGCTCAGCCGCCGAGACCCTGCACGACGAGCCACCCCCCGAGCGCGCCGAGGCCGATCGCGAGCGCGTCGCCGAGGACCCGGAGGAACCGGTCGCTCACGCGGTGGGCGCCCGCGCCCAACAGCACCATCCCCGAGTCCATCAGCGACACGCCGAGAAGGAGCGAGAGCGCGGTCGCGATCGCGAGCGACCGCCCGCCGGCGTCCGCGGCGCTCGCCACGATCGCGGTGCCCGTCGTCGCGAGGAACACGTACACGCCCGGGTTGAGGAGGACGGCCACGACACCGCGCGCCGCCGGGTGCGGACCCGGACCCGGCCCCTCGGGCACCTGTGGGCGGCGGTTCTCGCGGAGCGCGTCGACCGCCAGGAAGATGAGGAAGGCGCCGCCCACGACCTCGACGGTCCGCAGGAAGCCCGGCCCGGGCTCGAGCGACGAGAGCCCCGCCGCGAGCAGCAACAGCATCGTGCCGAACGTCGCGTTCGCGCCGGCCATCGCGCGCAGCCCGCGGCCGATCCCACCGCGCGAGGCCTCCGAGAACAGCAGCAGCTGCACGGGACCTGGCGAGGTGCCGAGCGCGATGCCCAGGCCGAACGCCGAGAGCGGGATGCCGAGCTCCATCACCCCGGTGCTCGCAGCCGGAGCCGTTCGACGCGGATCGGGCCCTCGTCGCCCTCCTTGGAGAGCAGCACACCCTCGCACTCCGCGAGCGGCTCGATCTCCTGGGCGACCAGGCCGAGCACCGCCCGCTCGATGAGCGGGGTGTGCCCCACCGCCAGTCCGCGACCGCCCTCCGGCACGGCATCGAGCAACGCGGCCAGGACGCCGGCCATCGCGAGCGGCGAGCGATCGGTCCCCTCGCCGGCCAGACCAGGGATCACCCCGTGTTGGGGGAGCTGCTCGCCGAGCCCCCGGAGGAACCACGCGACCGTCTCCGCCGCCCGCTGGGCCGGGGAGACGAAGACGACGTCGTAGCCTCCGGCCAGGGTGCGGCCCACGTCCTCCGCCTGGGCGCGGCCCTCGGGCGACAGCCGGTCGGCGTCGGGGTCCCGCTTCGCGTGGCGCCGGACCTCCAGGGTGCGCTTCACCACGCCATCCTCCTCGGGTTCGTGTAGCATGCCGCGCGCCCATGAAGACTACCGGCCGGCTGCTCGCGCTCGCGGTCGCCCTCGTCCTGGCGCTGACCGGGTGCACGAACGGCGACGACCCGAGCGCCGGGTCCACCGGGGCCTCGGGCGGGACCGCCGGCACCGGCGTGACCGCTCCGTCGGGTCCGACGGGAACGATCAGCGTTCCACCTGGCTCCAGCGTGTACCGCTACGTGAACGCCGGGCTGCAGGCGATCCTGGATCTGGACACCGACACGCTCGAGATCCGGAACGAGACCGGTTCCGACCTGGCGAAGCCCGGGTTCTACGTGCTCGACGCGCGGGACGGCACGCAGATCGACGGGCGGGTCATCGACCCCGCCGGCATCCAGGCGGGTGAGACCGCGACCTTCGACGTCACGCTCGATGGGATCGAGCTCCGGAACATCGGACTCGTCGTGCTGCTGATGGGGCCGGACAACCTAGGAGCGTTCGTCCAGCAGTAGGGGCGGCTCAGCGGCGGGTGCCCGGCTCGGCCTCACCGGCCTCGACCCTGGCCAGCACGAACAGCAGGTCCGACAGCCGGTTCAGGTAGCGGAGGACGACCTCGTTCACCGCGCTCCCGGCCTCGCGGAGGCCGACCGCCCGACGTTCGGCCCGACGGGTCACGCTCCGGGCGGCGTCCAGGCTGGCCGAGACCGGGTTCGCGCCGGGGACGACGAACGCCTCGGGCAGGGGATGGGCCACCACCAGCTCGTCGATCCAGGTCTCCAGGCGGACGACCATCGGCTCGGTCACGAGCGACACCTCCGGCTCCAGGCGTGATCGTTGCTCCGGGTTCGCGGCGAGGTCCGCCCCGACCACGAACAGCTCGCGCTCCAACCCGAGCAGGCCCTCCCGTACCGCCTCCTTGCCCGAGAGCGCCCGGGCCAGGCCGAGCGCCGCGACCGTCTCGTCGATGCTCCCGAGGGCCTCCGCGACGGGATCCGCCTTCGAGATCCGCCCGCCGTACAGCCGTCCGGTCGTGCCGTCGTCGCCGGTCTTGGTGTAGACCCGTGGCATGCGGCTATCCTAGCCACGGGCACCCTCGGCCGGCGCATACATCCTGCGCCCCAACCAGTCGAGGGAGTCGCCCGCAGCGCAGGAGCCAGCGATGGCCCAGGAGGCGAACGAGTCACGCTGACGACGTGTTGAACTTGTGACGCATGTGACTCTTGTGCGAAGATGGGAAACGGTGCTACCATGCGCCGGACACGTGGGGCCGAGCGGCCGTGGCAAGCCAGGTCGCCTGAGCGGGGCCCGACCGCCCGGCCCGACGCTCGTGGCGTCGCCGCCCACCTCCGCACCCAGCTCGGAGCAAGGAGGAAGCATGGCCGGTAGGTTCGGAGCGGTCGTCACCGCCATGGTCACCCCCTTCCGCGAGGATCACTCCCTCGACCTCGATCGGGCGCAGGAGCTCGCCGTGCACCTGCTCGAGCACGGGTCCGACGCCCTCGTCGTCGCCGGGTCCACGGGAGAGGCCCCCACCCTGACGCACAAGGAGAAGGTCGAGCTCTTCCGCGCGGTGATCGACGCCGCGCGTGGCAGGGGCAAGGTCCTGTGCGGCACGGGCACGTACAGCACGGCCGAGACCATGGAACTCTCGCGGGAGGCCGAGGGCGCGGGCGCCGACGGGCTGCTCCTCGTCACGCCGTACTACAACAAGCCACCGCAGCGCGGCCTCCTCGAGCACTTCACGCTCGTGGCGGGCGCGGTGAACCTCCCGATCGTCGTGTACAACATCCCCGGTCGGACCGCCACGCGCATCGAGCACGAGACCCTCCTTTCGATGAGCCAGGTCTCGAACATCGTCGGCGTGAAGGACTCGACCGGCGATTTCCAGGCGATCAGCCGACTCGTCAGCGAGGCGCCCCCCGACTTCGAGGTCTACTCGGGGGACGACTGGGCGACGTTCGGGTACGTGTGTCTGGGCGCGGTGGGTGTCGTCTCGGTCGCCGGGCACCTGGTGGGGGCGCGGATGAGACGGATGGTCGAGCTGATCGAGGCCGGGGACGTCCCGGGCGCGCGGGCCATCCACGAGGAGCTCACGCCGCTCTTCAACGCCCTGTTCATCACGAGCAACCCGATCCCGGTGAAGACCGCGCTCGAGCTGGTCGGCCGCCCGGTCGGCCCGCCGCGCCTGCCGCTGGTCCCCGCGACCACGGAGGAGCGGGCCCGGATCGAGAGGGCACTGTCCGATGCCGGACTCCTCTAGCCGGCGGGCCGACGCGCCCGCGCGCGTCGTGTTCCTCGGCGGGGTGGGAGAGGTCGGGCGCAACATGGCGTGCGTCGAGCTCGAGGACCGCCTCCTGATCGTCGACGTGGGCCTGTCCTTCCCGAACCACGACCAGCCCGGCGTGGACCTCGTGCTCCCGGACTTCGAATACGTGCGGCAGCGGATCGACGACGTCGAGGCGGTGGTGCTGACGCACGGCCACGAGGACCACATCGGGGCGCTCGCGTACCTGCTTCGCGAGTTCGACGGCCGCGTGCTCCCCGTCTACGGCACGGCCTTCACGCTCGCGCTCCTCGAGGGCAAGCTGGAGGAGCACGCGGTCCTGGACCGAGCCGACCTGCGGACCGTGGTGCCCGGCGAGACGGCCGCGATCGGATCCTTCTCGATGCGCTTCATGCGGGTGACGCACTCGATCCCCGACGGCATGGCGGTCGCGATCGACACGCCGTTCGGATCCATCCTCCACACGGGCGACTTCAAGGTGGATCAGACGCCGCTCGACGGCCGCCCGACCGACTTGCACGCGCTCGCCGAGGAGGCGGGGCGAGGGGTCCATCTGCTCCTGTCGGACTCCACGAACGCCGAGGAGACCGGCTACACGTCGTCGGAGCGGAGCGTGGGACCCGTCCTCGCGGACATCGTCGCCCGGGCGCCGCAGCTCGTGGTGGTCGCCTGCTTCAGCAGCCACATCCACCGGATCCAGCAGGTGGTGAACGCCGCCCGTGCGAACGAGCGGGTCGTGGCATTCCTCGGCCGCTCGATGCACCAGAGCGTCGAGGCCGCCCGCCGGCTCGGCCTGCTCACGGTGCCCGATGCCGACGTCGTGCCGATCGAGGCGGTGGACTCTCTCGACCCCGCGCGGGTGGTCGTGATCTGCACGGGGTCCCAGGGCGAGCCGCTCTCGGCCCTGTCGCTGATGGCCGCGCGCGAGCACAAGTGGGTCGAGCTCCGCGAGGGGGACAGCGTGGTGCTCTCGAGCAGCCTGATCCCCGGGAACGAGCCGGCGATCCACAGGGTCGTCGACGGCCTGTACCGGACCGGCGCCGACGTGTTCCACCTGCCGGCCTATCCCGTCCACGCCAGCGGGCACGCCGCCGCCGAGGAGCTCCGGCTCATGCTGTCCCTCGTGCGGCCGCGGTGGTTCGTCCCGATCCACGGCGAGCGGCGACAGCTCGCGCACCACGCGAAGCTGGCGACCGAGGTCGGCATCCCGCCCGAGCACGTGCTGATCTGCGAGGACGGCGACGTGCTCGAGGTCGGCGAGAAGGTCCGCATCGCGGACCGCGTGCCTGCCGGGATGACGTTCGTCGACGGTCTGGGCATCGGCGACGTCGGCGAGGTCGTGCTCCGCGACCGACGCAAGCTCTCGGGTGAGGGTGTGGTGGTCGTCGTGCTCGCGATCGACGCGCACCACGGCCAGGTCGTGTCGGGACCCGACATCGTGAACCGCGGCTTCGTGTTCGAGGAGACCTCGTCCGACATCCTTGAAGAGGCCCGCGAACGCGTCATGCTCTCCTTGCAGGAGAGCGCCGAGGCGGAGGTGACCGACCGCGGCGTGCTGGAGCAGAACATCCGGCGCGTGCTGGGCCGGTACTTCTACGGCGTCACCCAGCGCAAGCCGATCATCCTGCCCGTGATCGTGGAGGTGTAGGTGGCCGCGAAGTCGAAGCGGCGAGGTGCCCGCAGGTCCGCCCGGCCCAAGGGGCGGGTTCGCCAGCACCTCGCGCCGTGGGCCCGTGACGCCCTCGGCATCGGGCTCGTCGTGTTCGCGCTCATCTCGGTGCTCGCGCTCTGGTTCGACGCCGCGGGGGTCGTGGGCCGGGGCGTGCGCTGGGGACTCCACGGTGGGATCGGCGCCGCCACCGTCGTGTTCCCGTTGCTCGCGCTCTACTGGGGCATCCTGCTGCTGCGGGGCACCGCCGAGGACGACCGCACGCGCATGTTCATCGGGTTCGGGGTCGCGCTCGTCGGCGTGCTCGGGCTGCTGTCGCTGTGGCGAGAGAACCCCACGCCCCTCGACGGCTGGACCGCGGTGGAGGATGCGGCCGGGGTCGTGGGGGCGATCGCCGCGTGGCCGCTCGGCCGGCTCCTCTCCGAGGTCGGCGCGGCGATCGTGCTCGCGGGGCTGACGGTCCTCGGGCTGCTGATCTTCACGGGGACACCGCTCGCAACTGTCGGCCACGAGGTGGCCGGCCTGTTCCGTCGCGCCGACGCCGAGGCCGAGGACGAGGTTCTCGAGCTCGAGCCGGAGCCCACGCGGCGGTCGAGGAGGAGGCGGAAGGACATCCTCAGGGGTGTCCCGGAGGTCGAGCTCCCCGATGAGGAACCGGCCGAGCCGGAGCTCGAGCCGATCGACGTGCCCGAGATCGTTCGCCCCACCCCGTCGGCCGGGCGCTACGGGTTCCCGCCGATCGACCTCCTGCGGACCTCGCCGGCGTCCGCGGGCAACGAGCGAGACGAGGAACACACGACCGACGCGCTCGAGCGCACGTTCCACACGTTCGGCGTCCCCGCGCACGTTCGGGCCGCGCACCGGGGGCCCACCGTGACGCTCTACGAGGTCGAGGTGGAGGCCGGTACGAAGGTGAACAAGGTCCTGTCGCTGGCGGACGACATCGCGTACGCCCTCGCGACGCCCGACGTCCGGATCATCGCGCCGATCCCCGGCAAGTCCGCGATCGGCGTGGAGGTGCCGAACCGGGTCCGCGACTTCGTCATGCTCGGCGACATCCTCCGCTCCCGGGCGGCGAAGGACGATCGGCATCCGTTGTCGGTCGCGCTCGGGAAGGACGTGCATGGACGCGCGCAGCTCGTGAACCTGACGAAGATGCCCCACCTGTTGATCGCAGGTGCGACGGGCGCGGGGAAGTCCAGCCTCATCAACTCGTTCATCACTTCCATCCTGATGCGCACGACGCCGGACGAAGTGAAGCTCGTGCTCGTGGACCCGAAGCGCGTCGAGCTCACGCACTTCGCCGACCTGCCCCACCTGCTGGTGCCGGTGATCGTCCACCCGAAGCGCGCGGCCGAGGCCCTCGCGTGGGTCGTGCGCGAGATGGAGCAGCGGTACGAGCTCCTGGCCATGGTGGGGGTCCGCGACATCGACGGGTACCGGCAGGGTCTCGCGGAGGGG
>DASTHN010000056.1:0-3697 GCA_035718185.1 Actinomycetota bacterium | reverse complement strand
CGGGGCGAACGAGGAGGCGATGAAGATGCTTGAGGAGGTGGACACCCCCCAGCGCGCCGAGGCCTACGTCGCCGACCGCCTGGCTCGCAAGCAGAAGATCATGGGGTTCGGACACGCCGTGTACAAGACGATGGACCCCCGCGCGGCCGTGCTCAAGGTGCTCTCACGGGAGGTCGGCGAACGCCACGGCGACCTGCGCTGGTACCTGGTCTCGGAGGCGATCGAGCGCACGGTGGCCGAGCAGAAGGGGCTGCACCCCAACGTGGACTTCTACGCCGCCAGCGTGTACCACGCGCTCGGCATCCCGACCGACCTCATGACGCCGATCTTCGCGATCGCCCGCATGGCCGGATGGACCGCCCACGTCCGCGAGCAGTACGCGGACAACCGCGTGATCAGGCCGGACTCCGAGTACGTCGGACCCCGCCACCAGCGGTACGCACCGATCGACGATCGGCCCTAGCTCAGGGCACGGGCGGCGCCGGCGGCGCGGGCGGCGGCGGCGGCGTCATGGCCGCCCCGCCGCCCGAGGACGCTGCGTCCCACGAGCGGTTGAGGTGCTCCTGGATGTAGGTCCCGTTGACGATCGCGAAGATGAACATGACCACGATCGTGATGGCCGGCTCGAGCGTCTGCCGGATCCCGAGGCGCTCCTCCATCTGCTGGACGTGGTTCGCCGTGTTCCACATCGCGATGAAGGGCGGCACGATGATGAGCCACCCGAACAGCATCGCCATGAGCGAGCGCGTCGGGTCGATCGTGTCGTCGTGCTCGACCATCCGGATCTCGTCGTTGATCTTGTAGTACCAGTAGGCGAAGTAGATGCCGATCGTGATGAAGCTCAGCCCCAGCACCCCGAGCGGGTTGCGCTTCAGGTACGGGCGTCCCTCGATCGTGACGGTCTCGGCCATCGATGTCCTCCCCCCGGGACGGAACGATGGTGGGAGTCTATCCGGCGATCGCCCCCGGCCGTGGGAGCAGGCCCGCGTCCTCGACGACGGCGCGCACGCCCGCCTCGCGGCCCAGACCCATCACGTGCACGCCGCTGATGCCGTCGAGCGACCGCAGACGGCCGACGACCTCGACGCACTGCGCCACGCCGACCGCCGCGGCGTCGGGCCCGGCGTCCTCGAGCGCGTCGATCAGGTCGGGCGGGACCGTGACGCCGGGGACCTTCTCGTTCATGAACCTGGCCTGCCTCGCGCTCGCCAGCGGCGCCACGCCGGCGATCAGCGCGGCGCGGTCGACGATCCCCCGCGACCGCGCGATCTCGACCCACGCCGCGAGCGCTCCGACGTCGTAGACGATCTGGGTCATCACGAACGCCGCTCCGGCGTCGAGCTTGGCCTCGAGGCGCGCGGGGTCGTACGCCTCCGCGAGCGGGACGTCGGCCACGCCGATGAAGTAGCGGGGAGGGTCGTCGACCCGCACCCCCGATGGCAGTCGGCCCTCGTCGCGCAGGCCGGCCGCCAGGCGCACCAGGGCCTCCACGGTCAGGTCGTTCACGGTCGCCGCGTCCGGCTCGTCCCCCACGCGGACCGGGTCCCCGGTCAGGCAGAACAGGTTCCGGGCGCCGAGCGCCCACCCGCCGAGCAGGTCGGCCGTGAGCCCCAGGCGGTTCCGGTCCCGGCACGTGATCTGCATCGTCGGCTCGAGACCGGCCGCCGCGACGAGCGCCGCCCCCGCGACCGGCGACATGTGCGCGGCCGCGCGAGGGTTGTCGGTGACGTTCACGGCGTCCGCGTAGCCCACGAGCTCGCGGGCCTGGGCGCGCACCACGTCGCCGTCCGCAGAGCGCGGCGGGACGACCTCGGCCGTCACACAGAAGGTCCCGGAGCGGACCAGCCGCTCCAGCCGGCTCGACGGGGTCACCGCTCGGCGGCCTGCCGCTCCGCGGCGGTCACGGTGTTGACCAGCAACATCGCGACGGTCATCGGGCCGACCCCGCCGGGGACCGGCGTGATCGCGCCCGCGACCTCCTTCACGCTCTCGAAGTGCACGTCGCCGACCAGGCCGCCGCCTGGCGCCCGGTTCGTCCCGACGTCGATCACGGTCGCGCCGGGCTTCACCATGTCCGCTGTGATCATCTCCGCCTTGCCGGCCGCGGCGATCACGATGTCGGCCCGCGAGGTGTGCGCCGGGATGTCGCGGGTCCTCGTGTGGCAGATCGTCACGGTTGCGTTCGCGCGATCGTGCCGCTGCGCGAGCATGATCGCGAGAGGCATCCCCACCAGGTCGCCGCGCCCCACGACGCACACGTCGGCGCCCTCGATCGGGACGTTCGACCGCACCAGGAGCTCGACGATCCCGAAGGGCGTGGCCGGCAGGAACACCGGGTGCCCGCGCGACATGAACCCCACGTTGGTGGGGTTCAACCCATCGACGTCCTTGGTGGGGTCGACCGCCTGCTGCACGGCGAACTCGGACACGTGGTCCGGCACCGGCAGCTGCACGATGATCCCGCTGATCCGCGGGTCCTTGTTCAGCCGGTCGATCTCGGCCAGGACCTCGGCCTCGGGGACATCGCCCGGAAGATCCACGCGCTCGGACAGGATGCCGGCCTCCGCGCACGCCTTCTGCTTCATCCCGACGTAGATGGCGGAGGCGGCGTGATCGCCCACGAGGATCGCGGCGAGCCCCGGCTGCGCGCCGTGCTCGCTGAGCGCCTTCGCGCGCACGGCGACCTCGGCCCGGACCTGCGCCGCGATCGCCTTGCCGTCGATGATCCTCGCCGTCACGGAAGACATCCTATGTCGCACGCTGTCGGACGACCCCGACCGCTGGTCAGTGCCGGAAGTGCCGGCGGCCGGTCACGACCACCGCCATCCCGCGCGACTCCGCGACCGAGAGGACGTCGTCGTCCCGGATCGAGCCGCCAGGGTGGATGACGGCGGTGACCCCGGCGTCGGCCGCCACCTCGACCGCGTCAGGGAAGGGGAAGAACGCGTCGCTCGCCATCACGGCGCCCTTCGCCCGGTCACCGGCCTTGCGGACGGCCAGGAACGACGAGTCCACGCGCGACATCTGGCCCGCGCCCACGCCGACCGTCGCGAGGTCCCGCGCGAACACGATCGCGTTCGACTTCACCCGCATCGCGACGGTCCACGCGAACAGGAGGTCCCGCCACTCATCGTCGTTGGGCTCCCGGTCCGAGACGACCTCCATGTCCTCGCGGCGCTCGGCCACCACGTCGCGATCCTGCACGAGCGCGCCGCCCGGCAGGACCCGCACGTCCAGCCCGCCCGCGGACGGCAGCGGCGCGCGGACCACCCGCAGCGACTTGCGCGCGCCGAACGCGGCGAGCGCAGCCTCCGCGAACCCGGGCGCCACGACGACCTCGGTGAAGACGTCGGCCATCGCGCGGGCGGCCTCCTCGTCGGCCTCGCGGTTGAACGCCACGATCCCACCGAACGCCGAGACGCTGTCCGACTCGAACGCGCGAGCGTACGCGTCGGCGAGCGACCCGCCGACCGCCGCGCCGCACGGGTTGTTGTGCTTGACGATCACCGCGGCCGGATCCTCGAACGCCGCCGCGAGCGCGTACGCCGCGTCCAGGTCGAGCCAGTTGTTGAACGACATCTCCTTGCCGGCGATCAGGACCTCGGCACCGCCGAGCGGACCGGGTCCGGCGGCCTCGGCGTAGAGCGCGCCCCGCTGGTGCGGGTTCTCGCCGTACCGCAGGTCCTCGAGCTTCTCG
>DASTHN010000055.1:0-3079 GCA_035718185.1 Actinomycetota bacterium | reverse complement strand
TATCGAGATCGCGGGCCGAAGACATTGACGCGTGATCTCAACGCTCTCCGGAAGCTCGGACTCGTTCGCTTGGACGAGGGCGGGGCTTCGTGGCAGCCAAGGGAACAGATCCAAGCCTTTCTGCCGATTCGGGTGGAGAGGAGGCAGAGTCGCTCGAATCGCCGAGCGGCGTTCGATAGCGGGCCAAGGGCACACAGCGGATGCCATCGCCCGGATCGCTCGGCTCTGCCCTGCGTCTTCAGTTAGGTAAGCACAGCGTTCCAGCGCCGATAGCTACGCATCAGAAGGTTGGAGGCTCGACTCCCTCCCGGCGCGCTAGCAGGGAAGATGCACCGTGGGTCGGCATGTCGCGTCGATCAACGACGAGACCCCGATCCGAGGTGTGGCCAGGGTCTCGCGGTATCGGCACGAGGTCAGGTCATCGGCACTGACCACAGAGCTTCCCGTCGATCATGACGGGAGCGTTGTTGTCGGCCGTATACGAGATCGTGGGCTCCGCCGCCGTGGGCGCGTCCTGGGTGCTGCTCTGCTCGGCCGAGAACCGCTGCCCGACGGCCGCCTTCAGCTCGGCCATCTCGATGTCGGTGCGGGCGCTGGTGGGGCCGTTCTGGCCGATCCCGGCGGTCCCGTGCTGCTCTGCCCAGAACCGCTGTGCCACAGCCGCCTTCAGCTCGGCCGTCTCGACGTCCCGGGCGTTCCCGGACACCTCCTGGGTGATCCCGACTGGGTCGGACGGCGGTGGGGTCGCCGTGTCGCGCTCGAAGATCGAGAGGACGGCAAGTGCTCCCGCGAGCGCCAGCGTCACCCCGATGACGACCCATGCCGGGAGCCGGACCGGGTCCCGTCCCCTCACCACCTCGCTGTTCGCAGCCATCGTTCCCTCCCTTCCTCCGGACGTCTGGCCGGAGCGTAGGGAGCGCGTCTGGTCGGCTCGGTGACGGCAGGTACCGAGCGGGAGTGATGCGCATCACCCGTACGGCTCGGGCGGACCCGGATCGAAGGGGGGAGGCCAGGCCTGAACACGAGGTGAGCGAGCGCCCACCTCTTGGGTGTTCCGTGAGGATGGCGTCACATGCATAATGCGCCGTGGCCGAAACGAACCAGCCGGACGGATCGCGCCGGGATCGAGCACATCACGACGTTCAGATCCGAACATTCCTCATCGCGGACGTCCGCGGCTGGACGCTGTTCACGCAGGAGCGTGGCGACGAGGCGGCCGCCAAGCTTGCGGCCAAGTTCGCCGACGTCGTGCGCGAGGTCGTCGATGCGCGCGGTGGCGATCTCCTCGAGCTCCGGGGCGACGAGGCGATGTGCGTCTTCTCCTCGGCGCGTGAAGCGATCCGCAGCGCCGTCGATCTCCAGGTGCGCTTCGTCGAGGAGACGCTCGACCAGCCCGAGCTCCCGCTCACCGTCGGGATCGGTCTCGATGCGGGCGAGGCCGTTGCGGTCCAGGGCGGCTACCGGGGCGGTGCGCTGAACCTCGCCGCACGTCTGTGCGGGCAGGCGCGCGCCGGCGAGGTCCTCGCATCGCGCGAGGTGACGCACCTGGCACGTCGTCTCGACGGCATCCGGTACGAGGACCGGGGGGCGCTGACGTTCAAGAACATCCCGGACCCGGTCGAGGTCGTGCGCGTCGCTCCGGAAGAGCTGGATACGGTCGAGCGCCTTCGGCCGTTCACACCCACCCCGCCCCTGCCACCCAAGCGCTCGCGGAGGTGGATCGTCGCGGTGGCGGTTGCCGCTGTGCTCGCGCTCGTCGCCATCGCGATCCCCCTGCTCGGCTCCGACGCCCCGGGCCCGATCACGCTCGGCTCGAACGCCGTGACTCGACTCGACGCCGCGGATGGGAGCGTCGAGTCCACGACGTCGCTGCGGCAGCGGCCGGGTGCGACCGTCACCGGGTTCGGCAGCGTGTGGGTCGCGTACCCCGACGGCCGCGCGGTTGAACGGCTCGACGCCGGGGACGGCACGAGGACCGACACCATCGAGGTCGGGTCGTCGCCCTCCGGCATCGCGATCGGCCATGGCTCGGTCTGGGTGACGAACGCCGGCGACGGGACCGTCAGCCGCATCGACCCCGAGACCGGGATCGTGACCGAGGAGTTCCGCGCTGGGGCCAGCCCCTCCGGCATCGCGGTGGGCGACGGCGCGCTCTGGGTGGCCGACGGCGTCGGCGCGTCACTGCTCCGCATCGATCCCGCGTCGGGCCGGTCGGACGTGGTGGAGCTCGACGGGCAACCGACCAGCGTGGCCTTCACCGAAGACGGCGTGTGGGTGGCCGTCGCGCCCGACGAGGTGGTGCTCGTCGACCCGGACGACCTCTCGATCACCCTCACGCAGCCCACGGGCGCCAGACCGACCGCGATCGTTCGGGCGTTCGACTCGATCTGGGTGGCCAACGACCTCGACGGGACCATCACGAGGCTGGATCCCTCGACGGGGAACGAGCAGGCCACGATCGCCGTCGGCGACGGACCGGCGTCGATCGTGGGTGCCGGTGAACGGCTGTGGATCGCCATCGAGCACGACGACGCCGTCGTGGCGATCGACCCGGGCACGAACGACGTCGAGCGCCAACTGCCCGTCGGCGCGACGGCTGCATCGGTCGCCTCGACAGGCGAGTCCCTGTGGCTCGCGGTCGGTGCGTCCGCGGGCGAGCACCGTGGCGGGACCCTCGCGATCTCGTCGTCGGGAACGCTCTTCGATGCGCCGTCGCTCGATCCCGCGATCGCGTATGACCCGGAGACGTGGCGCGTCCTGACGGCCACGAACGACGGGCTCGTCGCGTACGAACGCGTCGGGGGACCGGCCGGGGCGTCGCTCGTCCCCGACCTGGCATCGGCGCTCCCGGATGTGTCCGCCGACGGACTGACGTACCGCTTCCCGTTGCGCGAGGGGATCCGGTACTCGACCGGAGACCCCGTCCGACCGGAGGACTTCCGGCGCGCGATCGAGCGCGCCGTCCTTCTGCATCCCGCCGGGCTGTACCTCTACTCCGCGATCGAAGGGACCTCTGCGTGCACCGCCGAGCCGCCGACGTGCGACCTCTCGGACGGGATCGAGGTCGATGCGCGCTCGG